>JAQYWR010000002.1:206401-269733 GCA_029379225.1 Nostoc sp. S4
GATGGCAACCAAATAACCCAGATTCCAGAGGCGATCGCTAATTTAACCAATCTGACACAGCTTATCCTCAGTTCCAACCAAATAACCCAGATTCCAGAGGCGATCGAAAATTTGCCGAAATTGAAAAAACTAGATTTACGGGGAAATCCGCTTCCTATTTCACCAGAAATTTTAGGATCTCCTTATAATGTTGGTTCGGTTGAAGATATTTTCAATTACTTGCAATTACTCCGTAGCGGTGAAGTGCGTCCACTCAACGAAGCCAAACTCTTGCTCATCGGACAAGGCAGCGTCGGCAAAACATCCCTTATCGAGCAACTAATCCGCGATAAATATGATAAAAATCAACCCCAAACCGACGGACTCAATGTAGAAACTTGGAACGTGCAGGTCAATAGTAAAGACATCCGCCTGAATGTTTGGGACTTTGGTGGACAGGAAATTTATCATGCCACCCATCAGTTTTTTCTGACTAAGCGCAGCCTCTATCTCCTCGTTTGTAATTGTCGCACCAGCGAAGAAGAAAACCGCATCGAATATTGGCTGAAACTAATCGAAAGCTTCGGCGGACAGTCCCCCGTAATTATCGTTGGCAACAAAAAAGACGAACAACCCCTCGACATCAACCGCAAAGCGTTACGCGAAAAATATTCTAACATCCGAGCGATTATCGAAACCTCTTGCCAAGACAATATCGGCATTGATGAACTTCGCACCGCAATTTTGCAGCAAATCGCCAACCTCAAAGAAGTCTACGACCTTTTACCCCTGACATGGTTTGAGGTTAAAGAACAACTCGAATCCATGACTGAAGACTTCATCAGCTACAACCGCTATATCGGCATCTGCTACGAAAACAAGATTCCCGAAGAACAAAACCAAGAACAACTAATCGACTTGTTGCATCGACTCGGCTTAGTTCTCAACTTCCGCGAGCATCCCATCCTCAAAGATACCAACGTCCTCAAACCCAACTGGGTGACAGAAGGCATTTACGCGCTCCTGAGCGATGAAAACCTCAAAACTAAAACCAAAGGCATTTTCACCTCCGACGATCTCACCCGCATCCTCAATCCAGAGCAATACCCCACCGAGCGTCACAGTTATTTGATTGGGCTGATGAAAGAATTTGAGCTTTGCTTTGCACTAGAATCTGAGCCACCACAATTCCTGATTCCGGGACTTCTACCTAAAGACCAACCAGACGAAACAAAACTCCACGGCGAAACCCTAGAATTTCAATACCATTACAAAGTTCTCCCCGAGAGCATCATCTCCCGCTTCATCGTCATCAGCCACGAAAAGATTCATGAGCAAATCTATTGGCGCAGTGGCGTAATGCTGCAATATCAAGAAAACAACGAAATCTACAACATCGCTCGGATCAAAGCCGATCCCGAAGACAAAAAAATCTTCATCACCATTAGCGGACGTAAAGAAACCCGCCGCTTATTTCTCGGCATTCTCCGCGATGTCTTCCAAAAAATCCACAAAAGTCTTCCCAATCTCGAAATCACCGAATGGGTTCCCGTCCCCAACTATCCCAATCATCCGCCCCTCGACTACCAAGAACTTCTCGGACTCGAAGCGATGGGTAAAAGCACAGTCTCTATCGGCAAACTGAAATTAGACCTCGATTTGCGTCAACTTTTAGATGGTTACGAAATAATGAGCAATCGAAAAAAAAGAATTGTCCCTAATTACGAAGAAATTTCTATCGAAAACATATTAGGCAATAGTCTATCGTCGTCAGAAATAAAATCTATAGTTAGTGGAGATACATAGTTATTAATGGTCAATATCGATAAGTTACATCTTATCTTCCCAAAAAGCCATCGTTTACTCTGTGAACTAATCATTGGAGGTCTGGAGACGATGCTAAAAATATCTTGCAAAGAAACAAATTATGATCTAGATAATCTAAATCTAGAAAATATATATCAGATTTCAGAAATCTTTGATGAAACAAGCATTCTCATTCTTGCTTACTGTGATGAAATGCCTTCGGTAATTTTTTATAAATTAGGCATAGCATTTGAAAAAAAGAAGTCAATAATCTTAATTAATATTATTCAACAAAATATTCAGAAACTTCCAGAAATACCATGTTACGTTAAGAAAGATTTTTTGTTAGTTTTTTTAGAAGTACAACATGGCGACTTACGAACAAATCTAAAAGAATTAATTTTAGAGTTAAAAGATACAATTAACATTATATTAGCTAATAATTTAGGTGAGTCTTTATATCATCAAGCATTAGGTTATTGTAAAAACTTAGAAAAAAAAACAAATCGTAATATTGCAAAGGTTGATCGCGAGCTGTTTACAGAACGACTTTTGGGCTATCAAGAGGAGAAAGGAAGTGAAACTTTAAATCAGTTATACAAAAATAAAAGTAGTGACTTAGAGATTGTTTTATTAAGTTGTATCGCTGCTGACAAATATGAGATTTATGAGGTATTGACTTGCGCTCGAAATTTACAAAAAATTGAAAAAGATGGAGATGCAACAAGTACTAATCAGTACATTACCTATAATCAAAATGGAAAAGGTGATAATTATGCAGGCGATCATATTGGTGGAGATAAAACAATCGGATGATGCTAAAAAATATAGATGTGCTTGCGTTCAAAAATTCTTTAGCAGAGCATAACCTCCTTGCGGGTTAAGTGGGAACCATTGTCGAAATCCTTACCCCCGAAGTATACGAAGTAAAATTTAGTGATGATGACGGTTAAACCTATGAATACAAGCCTTACCAGCCCATCAACTCCTTAAACTCTATTACAAACCCCTAAAAACTATGTCTAACATCATCAATCAATTCGGCAAAGGCGATAACGTTGCAGGTGATAAAATCCAAAATCACTTCAAAGGCGCAAACATCGGCAACTTTGCCAACCAAGTCAAAGACAACGCCAGACAGCAAGCCTCTAATTTCAACCAAACAAGCGGCGCAAACATCAGCGAAATTCTGCAACTGATCGGCAACCTACGCCAAACTGTCGCACAATTCCCACCAGATATCCGCGATGACATCATCATTGATATTGATGATGTAGAAGTAGAAATTCAAAAGCCAGAAAAAGAACGCAATTTACCCAAACTCAAAAAGCGTCTACTAGCTTTACTAACTGCTGCTACTCTAGTCGCTGCCCCGATCGCAGGTATGACAGACTTTGCAAACAATGTTATGGAAATAGGGAACAAATTAAACATCGAACTAAAGCTTCCCTCTGGTAAATAGACTTTTCTCACTCCAGAGGCGATCAGCTTGAAATGATGCCCACCTTTCATTTGATAAGAATTAAACTAGCGATTGCCGAAATAACAAATGGGTTCGCCAAAATAACAAATGAGTTCGCCGAAACAACAAATGAGTTCGCTGAAATTACAAATGGGTTCGCCGAAATCACAAATGCGATCGCCGAAATAGCAAATGAGTTCGCTAAAACAACAAATGCGATCGCCGAAATCACAAACAAATGCTGGATCGCTATGCTTCAGTAAGCCCCTTTAGAATGGGCAAGAAGGGCATTGAGTTTGCTGATAGGTCATCTTGGAAGTGTAGTGAACCTGTGGTGGCGCTGTAAGTGGCGCTCCGTGTACGAGAGAGGATGCGACTTAACGGATTTGCTAACCCCACAATCTTATAACTCAGACTTTGTAATAACTGATGCTGATTACATTGTGATAGATAGATAAAATAACTAAATATTTTCCTCCCGTGAGTGCCAACTTGGTGTCTGACACTGGGGTTGTCGCTGCAATACACCGTCAGGATTACACTCTTATCAATAAAAAAAATTTCAACTAATGTTGCACCAAAAAGTTGACCAAGATTTATCAGACAGGAAAAACTGGGCGCTACGGCGTCAGTTGGGAATTCCCAATAACAAACGCCTGTGGGTATTAGCTTGCATGGATGAGCGTTTACCAGTAGAGAAAGCCTTAGGAATTGGAGAAGGAGATGCTCATATTTTCCGTAATGCAGGAGGGGTAGTGACAGATGACGCGATTCGGTCTGCAATGTTAACAACGCAGTTGTTTGGAACTAAAGAAATTATCGTCATCAATCATACTGAATGCGGCATGATGACTGCTTCTGGAGAGTTTATCAGTCATTTTTTAGAAAAAAAAGGAATTAATTTAGACCAGACATCCATTGATCCTGCCCTACCTGAATTAAAGCTATCTAAGGGTGTTTTTTCTAAATGGATTAAAACATTTGTTGACGTAGATGAAACTTGCCTCAAACAGGTAGAGTTGCTGCGACATTCTCCCTTGATTCCTGATGATGTAGTAATTCATGGCTACATCTGGGAAGTGGAGACGATGAGCTTACGCTCCCCTCATGAGCGTCTGAGTGAGAAAGTGAATACGGCACAAGCAATGAGTGGCAAAGGTTTATAAGTAAATCCAATGCTAGCAATTACTATTAGTTAATTGCAGCCTACTCTATATTTAGTTGTTATCTACTACTTTTCCTACGTTTTTTTACATGTGATAGTTCCGGTACAGAATGGAGGAAAATGTCCACTCCACAAGATGGGATAATTTATTTGTTGGAAATCCTTTACTAAATCAGCTATTGTTCAACCGCTGAACAAACGCTTGATGTTGATCTGAACTTAGCCCTTTTTGCAATACCACTAACACCTGTTGCATATTTCCGGCAACTAATGCTGAGACATCCAGCCACAATCCTGGAAACACTTGACTTTCAATTATCCCTAACGTATTTGGTATCAACGCCACATATTCACCATCCTGCAAGCTGAACCAACTCACAGTACTTTCAAAAACCTGCCAAACAATATATTCCTGAATGCCATTGCGTCGGTAGGCGCGTTTTTTATCATGCAAATCTTTACTAGCACTGCTAGCAGCAACTTCTGCAACTAATTCTGGCGCACCTTCGACATAACCATCATTACCCAACTGAGACTGTCCGCCACAGGCTGCATCGATTAGCAAAATCGCATCAGGTTGGGGTTCATTATCTAAATCTAGCCGCACAGTGGGATTATCACCCAGCCTGACACCAAGTGTGGCTACTTTATAAGACCACAACCAGCCCATCAAATTAGCATGTGGTTCGGCGTGAGGTTCAAAGCGCAAAGGTGATGCCACGTAAACGACTCCTTCAATCAATTCGGCTTTCTTGAGGTTAGGCATGGCATTGTAGCGACGCTCAAATTCTGGACGAGTCAGGCGATCGCCACTCTCAAGAGGCGGAATGTAGGAGGGAGAATGGGTTGGAGTCGGATGTTGTGGGGAAGTGTTGACCACGAAAAGCAGGCACTACAGGTGGTTAAATTGATTGTATCGTAGTGTATTTCGAGGATAAAGAAGATAATGGCGATCGTGCTGCGGCTGAAGTCCGAGAAGATTTGTTGATTCAGTTGCGGCAGGGTGGAGTTAAAGTGAAGGTTATGGAAATAAATATAGATTCAAAGCAGCTTGCTGTAGGCTACTGCACGAGGCAATAGAGGACATAGAGAAATTAATGGTTAGACGTAAGAATTCTTCTAATTCTGAATCGATGGAAGGTTGGAATTATGAGGCGAAGGTTATTGAAATAGAGGGAATTATCGCTCGCATTGAGGCAGGTGAGTTGGAATTGGAAGAGGTTTTTGACCAATTTGGCAAAGCTGTTGAGTATTTGCGTCAGTGCGAAACTTTTTTACAACAGCGACAGCAACAAGTAGATTTATTGATTGAAACTTTGAGTGATGATTAGTAACAACAATCCGCATAAAACCTAATAATATAAATTTTACTCAATTTGAATAATTTACTGTAATCGTAAATTCTATATCCATGTAGTAAAGTTTTTTCAAGAAGCAGCAAAGTGTGGTGAAGTAGTTTTATTGTATATATCCTGAATTTGATAAAAAATTAATAGTTTTCTGTTAGTTCTAATAAATTTGCAAGTTGTACTTATTCTGATTTTAAATTATAAATTTCTGGCTCTTTATTAACTAGCTCAGTAAAGAATCCAGTTATTTTTGACTTTTGAAAAATTATTACATTGGCAAGAATACACAAAAGCCAAATATTTGGTAAATTAACTCGGAACCCGTAGTCAAAAATCCTTTGGCGAATCTTATCATCTGACTGATTGTCAAAATTTCAAATATGGCAACTACTAACTTGTAACTTGGTACATCAAAACTATGAAACCATTTCTTTTTGTAACAGATTTGGATGACACCCTGGTATATCGCACTGTGGGAAATGACGATACTTTACCAAAGTTGAACCAATTGCTGAATCAACATCGTCAAGAATATGGCACAAAAATTGTTTATTCTACCGGGCGATCGCCTCAGCTTTATCAAGAACTTCAACTTCAAAAAAATCTTTTACAACCGGACGCTTTAGTGCTTGCTGTGGGCACAGAAATCTACCTTGATGGTGGTAAAACTCTAGATTTGAGTTGGTCAGAAATCCTCTCCCCTGGCTGGGATCGCGAACTTATCTTATCTATAACCAAAAATTTCCCCGAATTAAAGCCGCAACCAGAATCAGAACAGCTTGCTTTTAAAGTGAGTTTTTTTATTCCTCAAGAAATAGCGGTTAATATTTTACCGCAACTTGAGGCAGAGTTGGATAAATATAAATTAAATGTAAAGTTAATCTACAGTAGTGAAATAGACCTTGACATTGTACCCCTTACCAGCGATAAAGGTCAAGCAATGCAATTTTTGCGCCAAAAGTGGAAATTTGCAGTAGAACAAACAGTTGTCTGTGGTGATTCAGGTAATGATATTGCTTTATTTGCTGTAGGCAACGAAAGAGGAATCATAGTCGGTAATGCTCGAAAAGAGTTACTCCAGTGGCACAACGAGTATCCGGCTGACCATCATTACCTAGCACAAGATTTTTGTGCGGGTGGAATTCTAGAAGGATTAAAATATTTTGGTTTTTTAGAATGATTAGCTATCTCAAAGGAATCGTTGCTGGTATTCAAACAATTGGTAATCGGGTTGTTCTGACTCTAGAAGTAAATGGCTTGGGGTACGATTTGCAAGTTCCCCAACGCCTAGTACAGCAATTACCAGATTCAGGAGGAGTGGCGCAAATCTTTACACATTTGCAAATTCGAGAAGAAATCCCATTCCTATATGGCTTTGCTTCTCCAGCCGAACGCGATTTATTTCGCCACTTGCTAACGGTTAGCGGTATTGGTGCAGCCTTAGCGATCGCTTTATTAGACACTTTGGAACTACCAGATTTAGTCCAAGCAATTGTCGCTGCCAATACCCAAGTTTTAATTCAAGCCCCAGGTGTCGGCAAGAAAACCGCAGAACGCATTTGTTTAGAATTGAAAAGCAAGTTAATCGAGTGGCGCAAATCAGCAGGGTTCTTCGTCGCCACTGGCGGCCCTGCACCCGGAATTCTCGAAGAAGTGCAAATGACTCTCTTTGCTTTGGGATATACTGCCCATGAAGTCAGTCACGCCTTGCATGTGGTAAGCGAAGAGATCGGACTACCAAAAGACGCCTATGTAGAAGATTGGATTAAACAAGCGATCGCTCATCTCAGTAGTAGCGAACAAGTTGGTTATTAGTCAACAGTTAACAGTCAACAGTCATCTCCCTTCCATGCCCCACGACCCTTATGCTTGGATAGAAACATCTCTAGCAACAATTCATCGGGCGAACTGGTATCGTTCAGTACAAACTATTGAGGGTCGCCCTGGTGCAACGGTGGTTTTAGCTGGGCAAGAGGTAATTAATTTTGCTAGTAATGATTATTTGGGATTGGCTGGGGATCAACGTTTGATGGCAGCAGCGATCGCAGCCATTGAAGAATTTGGTACTGGCAGTACTGGTTCTAGATTACTTAGTGGACATCGAGAATTACACAAAGAGTTAGAAAAGGCGATCGCACTTATCAAACAAACTGAAGATGCCTTAGTATTTAGTTCTGGGTATCTAGCTAATTTGGGTGTAATTACTGCTTTAGTCGGTAAGCGCGATTTAATTTTATCTGACCAATACAATCATTCTAGTTTGAAAAATGGGGCGATTCTTAGCGGTGCAGCAGTTATGGAATATCTGCACTGTGATGTTACAGCACTCAAAATTCAGTTGAGTCAGCAGCGGCAAAATTACCGACGCTGTTTGATTCTGACTGATAGCGTCTTCAGCATGGATGGCGATTTATGTCCGATGCCAGCACTGTTGGATCTCGCAGATGAATTTGGCTGTATGCTGCTAGTTGATGAAGCTCACGCCACTGGGGTACTTGGAAAAACTGGTGCTGGATGTGTTGAGCATTTTGGCTGTACTGGAAAGCGGTTAATTCAAATTGGTACTTTGAGTAAAGCTTTGGGTAGTTTAGGTGGCTATGTAGCAGGAAGTAGTGCCCTAATTGACTTTTTGCAAAACCGCGCGCCTAGTTGGATTTACACCACTGGGCTTTCACCTGCTGATACAGCAGCAGCCTTAGCAGCAATCAAGATAGTGCAACAAGAACCGCAACGCCGTGCCCAATTGTGGGAGAATGTACGTTATTTGAAAACTTTGCTTGAACAACTACCTAATCTAAAATTACTGCCTTCGGAATCACCTATATTATGTTTTCAATTGCCTAATACCACATATGCACTCCAAGCTGGCAAGCACCTAAGAGATGCTGGTATTTTTGCCCCAGCTATTCGTCCCCCCACAGTGCCCACGAGTCGCATCAGAATATCTGTAATGGCAACTCATAAAGTAGTACATATTGAAAAATTGGTAGCAGTGCTGAAGCAGGGTAATGGCGAGTAGGGGATAGAAACGCAGTCAAAAGCGTTAGCAGAAAATAATCTAGCCATCTCATACACAATTGTTACATCTGTATTTATTTAAACAATTCTTGTTGACGTTGTTGCACGAATAACACTTTTAGCGAAAAAGTTGCCAGTTTCAACGCTTTGGCTATCCATAATTGCTTCACTGAGAGATGCTTCTTGGTTTTGACTTACCCTTACCCACAATACGTAACCGTCTGTGAATTTCAGCCGATGTTCTATCAATACAGCCATTGCCGGAAGTAGTGATAGACAGTTTTCCACTTTGGGAAATCACTTGCAAGCATTCGTTTAGCACCATCCTTGCTTTAAGCAATCAACTCAGATTTTGCATTAACTTGGATGACTACATTTTTATAAATTCAATATTTCTTGTTAGTAAATTAATTTTATGGCTAAAGAAGATTAATTATAGATTCTGGCTTTAAATACTATATCAGTTGATAATTAGCTTCTAGCAAAAGAAGTTTTGAAAAATCAACAAAATCTATCTAGAGATAAATTCCTAAAATTTGCAAACTAGCTTAGGGTGTGTAAAGCCTGTGCAATAAGTATTGGTTAGTCCGAAACATTTTGATGCTCCATATTCCTTATTCTCAATTACTGCGTTATGGCATTGCTGTATTAAATGTAGCACTTGCATTAGTTTTTATGCTGATGCTACATTCTTGGCTAAGCATAAGTGGAACTCATTTTTTGCTGTTTTTTAGCGCTGTAATAGTGAGTGCCTGGTATAGCGATCTGAAATCAGGACTATTGGCAACCTTCTTGTCTGTGCTAGTGAGCAATTACTTCTTCCTACCCCCACTTTATCAACTGAGTTTTGATTTATCTAATTCTTTGGAAACTGGGTTGTTTGGATTACAGGGATTCCTCTTTAGTATCATCTGTCAGGCATTTAAAACTGCTAAAGGAGAGGCTGATATAAATTTACAACAGCTCAAAGTCTCCCAAGAGCGATTTGGCTTAGCCTTGAGCAGTTCAGATATTATGGTATTTCAGCACGATCGCAATTTGCGATATCAGTGGATTCATCATCCTCAAGCTGGCGATACAGCACAAGAAATCCTCGGTAAGTCTGATGCTGAAATATTTCCTGCCCCAGTAGCAGAGCAATTGACGGCGATTAAACGCCGAGTATTAGAAACTGGTGTTGCAACCCGTGAAGAAGTTTGTCTGCCAGTAAATGGAGAAAACCGTTACTACGATTTGCTTGTTGAACCGCTTAAGGATGCAGATAATAGCATTCATGGGATTACTTGTGTGGCTGTGAATATTACCCAGCGCCATCAAGTGGAACTAGAAAACACTAGATTGCACACAGAACTTCAGCAAGCTGTTCAGCAAAAAGATGAATCTTTAGCGTTGCTTAATGCTTGGCTGACGACTTCACCAGTAGCGCTGGCTTTCCTTGATACCGAACTTCGCTACGTTTACGCTAATGAAGCCCTAGCAGCTACTAATGGTGTACCACTAAACCAACATATTGGTCGCACCTTCGGGGAAGTCCTACCCCAATGGGCAGAGCAAATTGAGCCTGTCTTTGAGCAAGTAATGGCGACCAGGCAGCCCTTACTGAACCAGGAAATAAGCGGTGAAACTTATCCACTTGGGATGTGTCGCTACGGTATTGTCAGTTATTATCCTGTGTGTCTACCAGATGGGCAGTTGCGAGGAGTGGGTATCACATTTATTGATATCACTCAACAGAAACAATCTGAGCAAACATTACGGGAAAGCGAAGCAAAGTTTCGCAGTGTAGTTGAGTCAAATATGATTGGCATCGGGTTTTGGCAAACAGACAGTAAAATCACAGATGCCAATGATGCCTTGTTGGATATGTTGGGTTATTCTCGTGCAGAATTAGTTTCCGGCAAACTTAACTGGCAAAACCTGACTCCACCACAGTACCTCGCACTCGATGAGCAAGCACTGATTCAACTGCAAAACAGTCGCTTTTGCACACCCTATGAAAAAGAATATATTCGTAAAGACGGCTCACGCTTGCCAGTTTTGATAGGTGCCAGCCACTTGGAGGGGACTTTGGAGCAAGGAGCTTTCTTTGTTCTGGATATTACACAGCGCAAGCAGGCTGAGGAAAGACTCCGCTATGTTGCCGAAGTTACTAGTCTACTTTCTACTTCCCTTGATTACGAGCAAACCTTAGAACAAATTGCCAAAATTTCAGTTCCCCAGCTAGCTGATTGGTGTAGCGTCGATATTGTCAATGAAGACGGTTCCATTCGTCCCTTATCTATTGCCCATGCAGACTCATCCAAAACCGATTTGGCACGTAAGCTTCAGCAGTATGGGCAGAATTACAAGGGTGCAAATGCAATTACTAGAGTACTGCAAACTGGGCAAAGCGAATTAATCTCAGAGGTATCTGACTCGCTATTAGTGACAAATACTCAGAATGAAGAACACTTAGAACTGATTCGGCAATTGGGGATGAAGTCTGTGATGATTGTGCCGTTAGTCGCAGGAGGGCGAGTACTCGGCAGCATTACTTTTATTACTGCCGAATCAAACCGTCGTTACGATCGCTCTGACTTAACTTTAGCAACAGATATCGCCTCTCGTGCTGCCTTAGCAGTGGAAAATGCCCAACTTTATCGAGACATCCACCAAGCTTTAGTTCATTACGCTGAATCTCTATCTCTTCTAGATGCGCTGCTAGGAGCCGCTCCCGTTGCTGTATGCTTTTTGGATCGCCATCTGCGATATATCAGAATCAATCAGGTGTTTGCTGACATCAACGGTTTAACTATAGAACAACATTTAGGACGCAAATTTCCAGAAGTACTACCAAAGATGGCGGCTGAGTTGCAAGTACAGTTACAGCAGGTGTTAGATACTGGAGAACCACTGCTGAATGTAGAAATTAACACCCAAACACCAGGGCAACCCGAAAGTTATCGATACTGGTTGAGCAATTATTATCCAGTCAACAACCGAATGGGCGAAACAGAAGGAATTGGCATAATTATGGCAGATATAACAGCAGCAAAACAAACAGAAGTTGCTTTGCGAGAAAGCGAAGAAAGATTTCGGGCAATGTTCAATCAAGCTGCTGTGGGTATTGCATTAGTAGGTTTGGATGGACGATTTCTTCAGGTTAATCCGGCGCTGTGCCAGATTACTGGCTACAGCCATGAAGAATTAATTCAGATGAACTTCGAGGAAATTACTCATCCCGACGATTTAGAAGCTGATAGAGAAAATGCTCTTAGAGTTTTGGCACAAGAAGAAATTAGTGGTTATTCCTTAGAAAAGCGCTACATCCGCAAAGATGGTTCTATTGTTTGGGTAAACCTAACTTCATCAGCAGTTTGGAATTCTCAAGGAGAACTCAAGTATGCATCAGGCATTATCGAAGATATCAGCGATCGCAAACGAGTTGAAGCCACGCAACAGTTTTTAGTCGAAGCCAGCGCCCTACTTGCTGCCTCATTGGATTATGAAATCACCCTAGCCAATGTGGCTAATTTAGCAGTTCCTACCCTCGCTGACTGGTGTATTGTAGATGTTTTTCAGGAAGATTGGTCAAGTAAACAAATTGCGATCGCCATTGCCCAATCAACAAAACAAAATATCTTAAACGAAATTCAACGGCGTTATCCACCTAAAACCGGGGCACAACAGCTTGTGCAGCAGCTACGGCTGGGAATACCTGTTTTTTATCCGGAATTATCTAACTCCAATCTTTTACAAATGGCTCAAAACGAGGAACATCTGCAATTACTCCAAAGTTTGGGTATTTGTTCTCTAATGGTGATTCCAGTCCGTTCCCGTGGGCAATTATTTGGCGCAATCTCTTTTTTTACAGCCGAATCGGGTCGGCACTACCAATACATAGACTTAGCCTTGGCAGAGGATATTGCTCGCCGTGCTGCTACAGCCATTGACAATGCCAGACTCTACCAAGAAACTCAGCAAGCAAAACAAGCAGCAGAGCTATCTGTCAATCGTACTGTACTTTTACAAAGTATCACTGCTGCCCTCTCCGAAGCCCTAACTTCCCAACAAGTAGCTGATGTGGTAATGAACCAAGGAATTGCTGCCTTGGGAGCCTCTGCTGGTTGCGTTGTCTTACTTGCTCAAGCAAGTACTACCTTGGAAGTTGTCCAAGCAACTGGCTATCCACAATCACTAATAGATATCTGGAAAAGTTTTCCCATCACTGCTGATAACCAAGTCGCCCAAGCAGTCAGAACTAAGAATCCAATTTTTTTAGAAAATCTAGAAGCCTTGATAGCAAACTATCCCAACTTAGCTGATACTGTAGCTTTGACTGGGAATAATGCCTGGGTTTCCATACCATTAATAGCAGAGGGTAAAGCCATTGGCGCACTGGGATTTAGCTTTGCTACTGCCCAAGGTTTTAACGAACAAGAGCGGCGATTTATGTTGACATTGGGACAGCAATGTGGTCAAGCCATCGCCCGCGCTCAACTTTATGAAGCAGAAAAGACTGCACGCGCACAAGCTGAGACTGCCAACCGGATTAAGGATGAATTCCTTGCTGTCCTTTCTCACGAATTGAGAACTCCCCTCAACCCGATTTTAGGCTGGGCAAAGTTACTCAGAACTCGGAAGTTTGACGAAGCCACTAAAGTCCGTGCTTTAGAAATAATTGAACGCAACGCCAGATTACAAACGCAACTCATTGAAGATTTGTTGGATGTGTCGCGGATTTTACGAGGTAAGCTGAGTCTAAATCTCCATGCAGTGGATTTAAAAGTTGCGATCGCCGCCGCCCAAGAAACGGTACGTTTAGCAGCAGAAGCCAAGTCAATTGAAATTCAAACACTTCTGAACAATGATGTCGGCAAAGTTTTAGGCGATGGCGATCGCTTGCAACAAATCATGTGGAATTTACTTTCCAATGCTGTTAAATTTACACCTGCTGGAGGACGAGTAGAAGTACGTTTAGAACAGGTGAGGGAAGAGGATGCAGGCAATTTATCGCAAACACTCTTTGCGTCTTCTTCTGTTGGCTATGCTCAAATCCAGGTGATTGATACAGGAAAAGGAATCAACTCAGAGTTTTTACCTCACGTTTTTGACTACTTCCGCCAAGCAGATTCCAAGACAACCAGGATATTTGGCGGACTGGGATTAGGATTAGCAATTGTGCGTCATTTAGTAGAACTTCATGGTGGTACAGTTGAGGCAGACAGTCCAGGTGTTGGACAGGGAGCAACCTTTACAGTTAAGCTACCTTTACTCAAAAGTGCCGAGTCACGAGTTCCCAGCCCTCAATCTTCTAACTTAGAACTGAGTAATGAAGACTCATTACTTTTGGGAGTAAAAATTTTGCTTGTAGACGACCAAGAAGATGTACGTGACTTTTTTAGCTTTGCCTTAGAACAGTATGGAGCGACTGTAACCGCAGTTGCATCCGCACCCGAAGCATTAAAAGCACTAGCCCAGTCAAAGCCAGATATCCTGTTAAGCGATATTGGAATGCCCTTGATGGATGGCTACATGTTGCTGCGCCAGGTAAGAAAATTAGCGCCAGAACAAGGCGGACAAATTCCGGCCATCGCTTTAACTGCTTATGCTGGAGAAATTAACCATAATCGCGCATTAGCAGCCGGATTTCAAAAACATTTATCCAAACCCGTCGAACCATTGGATTTAGCTACTGCGATCGTTAATCTAATTCGTAATTCGTAATTCCTCAATAAATTGCCTCCAGAGCGGTCTTAGCGATCGGTCTTTAACCAAACATGAATATACTGCGACTCAAAAAGTTACTTTGAGATATAGCAGGAGGCAGGAGGCAGAGGGCAGAAGGCAGAAGGTAAAACTATTACTGTTGCTAGCATTCACGCTTGTCATTATGTCCTAATACCATTTCACGAAATGCGCGATCCAAATGATTGCTCTTTAATTCTTTCCCCCTGCTCCCTGCCCCCCTGCCTCCTATTTGTATCAATCTTAAAGTGAAACGGTATAAGCTATGTAACTAGGGCTATAATTTTTTCAACAACACTAACAAATCGTTCCATATCAGCTTGGGTAATGGCTCCCATTGTCGATACTCGAAAGACAGATTGAGCTAAATTTCCTTGTCCAGAATAAATTACATAATTTTGTGCTTTGAGTTGGTCGTGAAATTCTTCATAGCTGAAATTATCTGGCAAATAGTAGGCATTCAAAACCACAGAAGAACTTCCCGAAGAAAGTAAAGGTTTAATTCCGATTGAGGCTAACCCGTCTCTAACTAAGTTTGCAAGTTGGCTGTAAGATCTGTGTCTAGCACGCCATCCTCCTGCTTCTACCATTTCTTGCAAAGCTTCTGCTAAAGCATAAAATGTCTGCACTGATTGAGTAAAAGGTGTACCGCCTTTGTCTTGCTGTTGGCAATAGGTTGCTAAATCTAAATATAAAGTCCGGGGGATTGTATTTGCTAACAGCAGTGCATCGCGTCGCAAGATGACAAAAGACGTTCCAGGGACACCATGCAGACATTTATTCGCCGTTGCAGCACAAGCGGTAATTCCCCAATCTGTAAAATTCAGTTCCTCAGCGCCAAAGCTACTGACTGCATCGACTAATAGTTCGATGCGGCGTTGTTGACAAATTGCAGCAACTTCTATCAAGTTATTCAGGCGACCAGTAGTAGTTTCGTGATGGACGACAGCAAGGTGGGTGATGTCGGTGTTTTCATCCAGGAGTTTAATTAAACCCTTGATATCTATTTCAGCATCCCAAGGGTGGGAAAGTGTAATGTAATTAATGTCGTGGATTTTGGCAATTTTGGATAATCTTTCGCCATAGACGCCGTTTTCAATTACTAGTAATTTTCCATTTCTGGGTACTAAACTGCTGACCATAGCTTCCATCGCCGCTGTACCAGAACCCGTGAGTAAAACTGCTGCCCAGCGATCGCCTTCTAAATCATAAACTTGAAGTAATTGTTCGCGGATTCTACTTTGAAGTTGGGAAAATTCCACTTCCCGATGACACAAATCGGGACATAAGAGCGCATTTCTGACGCGATCGCTCAAATTAACAGGGCCGGGATTTAGTAAAATCATTTTGTCATTTGTCATTTGTCATTTGTCATTTGTCATTGGTCATTGGTTATTCCCCGTGTCCTTCCCAGTCCCCACTTTCTGAATATGTTTTATGAAGCGTTGTAAAACTGCTTCCGGCGTGAGGTTGGGTCTGGGTAGCTTTTCTAGAGTTCCGGGACGGATTTTCAGATGAGCGAATTTTGGTCTAGTTTTGGTATCTGCGGTAAATAAAACATCTAAAAGCGCAGGGTCGTCTCCGGCTAACGTGACGCCGTAACCACAGGCTTCGGCAATTTTGGCAAAGGAGATACCAAAAGAGACGGTGGCTTGTGCGCCTGTAGAATCGTGGACTTCGTTATCTAAAAGAATATGGATTAAATTAGCACCACCATAAGTGCCGATAGTCGCAAAATTACCCATTCGCATTAATGCTGCACCATCGCCATCAATCACCACTACCTTGAGGTTTTTCCGTGCTAAAGAAAGTCCCAAAGCCATTGAGGAAGCGCAACCCATCGACCCAACCATATAAAGATGATTGGCGCTGTCTTTACTGGCGAAGAGTTCGCGCCCCGTATATCCTGTGGTGGCAATTATGACAGTATTTTCAGCATCAACCAGTTCCATAATTCGAGCTAAAGCTTGGTTGCGGGAAATCCGTTGTTCTTGGTTACCCCGAAAAAAGCTTTGCTGAATATGAGCGTCACTGTTATCTTCGCGTTTGGGGATAGAAGAACGGGTGAGTGGATGGGACGCAATTGTTCCCTTACGCATAATTAAAGCATAGGGACGATGCTCTTTTTTCATGTAAGCTATAGCTCTTCGCAAGACTGGTTCTATTTCTGCTGCGTCTGTGGGGAAAAATTCCCAAGGTACAGTCATAGTTTCCAGCAATTTATCTGTGATTTGCCCCATCAATTCATGTTGCGGTTCATCTTGCAAATTAGGATCGCCCCTTAGCGTACAAATAACTAGCAGTGGAATCCGAAAGATATAAGTCAGTGAAGTCAGGGGGTTAACTGTATTCCCCAAACCCGAATTTTGCATCATCACCACTGCATATTTACCAGCAATTGTAGCTCCGGCTGCGATCGCCACAGCATCTCCCTCATTGGCTGCGGAAATATAAGTCAGCTGAGGGTCGTTAATCACGTAATTAATAAAAGGCGTCAGAAAAGAACAAGGTACGCCAGTATACCAATCAAAACCAAAACTACGAGCAGCTTCGACAAATTCCTTTGCTTGAATCATAAATAGTTGTGGAGAGTGGGAACTGGGGATTGGGGAAGGTGGGGTACCCTCTGGGGATAAGGGGTAATGGGGACTGAGGGAAATAAGGACGGTCAGAGGGGTCGGGGGGATAAAAAAGAGAGTTAGAACTGAAAGTTTCAGCTTCAAAGGTTCAACGTTTGAGTAAAAAGCCTCAACGTTCGAGTTCAAAGCCTCAACGTTCGAGTTCAAAGCTGCAACGTTCGAGTTCAAAGCTGCAACGTTCGAGTTCAAAGCCTCAACGTTCGAGTTCAAAACCGCAACGTTCGAGTTCAAAACCTCAACGTTCGAGTTCAAAACCTCAACGTTCGAGTTCAAAACCGCAACGTTTGAGTTCAAAACCGCAACGTTCGAGTAAAAAGCCTCAACGTTGAACTTCAAAACCTCAAACTCCCTTATCCCGCAGTCTCCATTCCCTATTGCTTCAATTGAAAGGCCAAATCAAGGTCATCTAAAGAATTAACATCTAACCAGTTACCGCGAATATAAAGCACTTTAATTGGTTTGCCTTGCTCGATTAAATAATTGCATAATTCTGGCAAACCCAAACTGTTAAATTCTGGTCGTGTTTGCAATTCATTGAGTGCTTCACTTACCCACTGTCTACCTTGACTTCGTAAACGCAACATTCCAATCCAGCGTCCGCAGGATTTTCCTAATTGAGTTTGCGTTTCCTTGGAGATATGCAAAAGGTTTACATCTTGTCCAAAGATGGAAAGGTCATCAGAAATTGAACAATAAGCATAATCAGGGGAACCACTAACTGATTTAGAGTTGATTAAAGAATCAACCACAGCCACAATTTCTCCAGGACATTCTAATAAATCCCGCAAAATATAGCTTCTAAATAGTAAATCACCGTAAAGTACCAGCATCTCGTCGGCGAAGCTGGCTTGAGCGCAGGTTAAAGATGCTAATTCTCCGGTTGTTTCATAATCTGGGTTACGAATGACTTTTGTCCCCGTAACATTAATAGTTTCTGCTTTGTAACCTGCAACAACGGTGATATCGTTGATGGCAAGTTTCTTAAATTTGTCCACCAAAAGTCTGAGTAGGGGTTTACCTCCAAGAGGTAACATGACTTTCGGTTTATCTTGAGTCAATCCTGCTAATTCTTGTCCTCTGCTAGCAGCCAAAACAATCACCTGGGTGTGATGGCGTCCATTACTGAAGTAGCGTTTTTCAGCTTCTAGAAGTTCGTCGGCTCCTTGTAGTCGGAAAATTTCTTTGACTGGCGCAACATCATCTTCTATGTTGATTAAAGTTTCGCTGGCTTGAACTTCGCGGGCGATCGCTTGCATACTGGCAACAGCAGCTCGAATCAAATGATTTGCCCAGATGACCAAATTAATTTCGGCTTTGCGAAACACATCGGTAGGGGTGCTGTAATATTTAGTTGGTACAATTACTAATGGCGAGCGTCCCGCCCACTCTTTAGCAAAGGCTAGCACTTGGTTGGGACGCGATGATTTACTGTGAATCAAGATGGCGTTTGCTCCTGCTGCATGGTAAGCTTCGGCTCGCCGCAATGCTTCTGAGAGATCCCAACCGGCAATCAAGGCTTCGAGTCGAGCAATGATGCAGAAATCTGCATGTATTTGGCTATCTTTGCCTGCCTTAATTTTGCCGCAGAATTCATCGATATCAGCCAAGGCTTGGCGACTACCGTTAATAAAGCTATTGGTTTTAGGAAAAAGTTTATCTTCAATACAAACTCCAGCAATACCTCGCTGTTCTAGCTTCCTCACCAGGCGACGCATATTATTAAAGTTGCCATAACCAGTATCGCCGTCTAATAAAATCGGAATGCTAGTAACATCAGACATGAACTCCAGCATTTCTACAACTTGAGTCCAACTGGCTTCGTTATTATCTCGAACACCATATTGAGCCGAAACAGCTAATCCACTTGCCCAAATTCCTTTAAATCCAGCCTCTTCCACAATGCGGGCGCTGATTCCATTGTGAGCTTCCATGATAAATTCGAGTTGGGGCGATTCCAATAACGCCCGCAGTTGGGAACACTTACTCAACTTTGCAGTGTTGATAACGGGTGCAAATATTTCATTCATTTTTTTGCTTGTTTTAACTTTTCAAATAAAGATGATTTGAGATGACCCAATAGACCTCTTGCATAAATATTTTTTTGTCTCACGCAGAGGCGCAGAGGCGCTGAGAAGAGAACGCAAAGGAGGACTTTTGCAAGAAGTCTAATAATTACTAATTTGTAATTCATAATTTACAAGCCTCTTCTCTAACTTTTTTGATAAAGTTATGATTTAAGGAAGTTTAAATTCGGATACAAATGCTTAGTTATGGGGTAAGAATTACGAGTTACGTTAGCGATTCAGCGAGGCTCATTATTAATTACGAATTATTTTGACTATAGTCTGTTTTAGTTTGTAATTATAAATTCTGCTATGTTTGTAGTTGGGTTGTAAAAGAATCTATTTTGGCAAAATTTCTCTTTTCTGCTATTTCAATCTGGGGTAAAGTCTGATTTTGGGCGCGTTGAATATCTTCGGGAAAATCGATTTCAATCCAAGGTAAACCTGTGATGTCTTCGTAGCCAAATTCTTCTGGAGTTTCTAGCAGTAAATCCCGAATTACTTCTTCATAAGGTTGGTCGTGCAGTCCCTCAGCAAGATATTGTTCTGTGCGGCTGGCGAGACGGCGAGCGATCGCATTTTCAAAGCGAAAGAATCCGACTGATTCACCTATCAAATCATAAGTTAGGTTGCAAGCCACTTGTTTGCGAAACTCCACTAAATAACCATCTTTGACACAAAGCTTTACGGGTTCATCTCCCGCTTCCAAATCTCGATCCAACAAGAAGCAGTTAGAAATATTTGTCTTCACTAATCGTTCGATAATATGGCGATCGTATAAAACATCTGCATCCATTAACAATAAATCGCCACCAGCAGCAAGATGTTGACGTAAAGTCCACAAACTGATCGCACTACCTTTGGTATAGTCAGGATTGTAAATCGTACTAACCCAATTTTCCGCTCCCAATGCTTTGATTTCATCCTGAATTTTTTCTGCTTGGTAACCCACGGCAATTACTACTTCATCTATTTGGTAATGACGAAGATAGTCCAAATGGCGCTCTAATAAAGATTTGCCGCTAAACTTCAGTAAGCATTTGGGTTGGATTTGCCCATCTTTACCCAATCGTTGTCCAACACCAGCAGCTAATATGATTGCTTTCATTGAGGTAAGATACTAAAAAACTGGGAAATTATTTCAATTTTCCCAGTATTTTATAATGACTGCATTTTGCTCAATTAAACGTTTATTAACTAATTCTTAACATTACTTGACAAGGATGGCAAAGAACAATCAATTTCTCATCTCCATTCCTAATGGTTAACTGTTGCTTAAACTGAGCTAACTGGTACAGAGACATTTGCTACAGAGCCGTTATTGAGGATAGGCTGGCGGGTTTCGAGGTCAAATTTAAAGCCATGTGGCAAAATATGCAGTTTGGCTCCGCAAATCGCCAACGGCTCATCTTTCAAAATTTCATCCATATTATTATATGTAGCCTCTGATTCATCGACAATTGTGACTGCACCTTGACCAACCACTTCAATTTGATTATCTGTGACAACCATTGCGGTATTCTCATCAATACCGAATCCCAAAACAGCAGGCTCTAGTATTAAAGCGGAAATTAAGCGTCCCAATCGTCCACGCTGAGAAAAATGTTGATCGATTACCACCCCTGGGAGAAATCCCATACCAGGCCCCATTTCCACAGTTTCCATCCTTGGGTTGGTTTGGGAGTCACCTTCGACAATCATTTTATCTGGCATTACAGCAGCTCCGGCGCTGGTGCCTGCAATAACTATGCCTTCAGAGAACCGTTTGTGAATTGCCGCATCGATTTCAGTGTCCTTGAGGATGCTGGTAATGCGAGCTTGGTCTCCGCCAGTAAAAAATACCCCGGTTGCTTTACCAATAGCTTGCAATGCTGTAGATGAAGACGCATCATCACGACTTTCTGTATCAATGATACGAACACTCTCGGCTCCTAATCGCTCAAACACTCTAATATAATTTTCTCCCACTTCTCTCGGTAGTTCTGTCGCCGCTGTCATAATCACAATGTTCGCTTTTGTACCCCCAGAACGACGCACAAATTCCCGTAAAATTTGGGAATCTCCGTCTCTGTCTTCGGCTCCACCAATAATTACCAACTGTCGTTTAGGATTACTTTCTAACATAACGACTCCTAATTTGATTTAGCTAAATTTCAATAAACCATGACAATTAAACTTCTAATATCTTCCATTTGGTAGATTACTTGAAAAAAGCTAGTATTAAAATTTGTAACCTTAATGGAACTAAGTGATTTTTCACTAAAACAAAATCAAAAAATAACTCTATTCAAAACTAAGTATCACATACTAAATAAAACCTACAGTGTCAACAGCCTCTAGAGTTATTTTCTAGAGGCTTTGTTAATGATATTGGTAAGTGGCGATCGCAAACTTTTTGTGTAAGAGTAATTCTTATTAATTCTAGTTATCTAAATTCTATTTTATTTTTACTCTTGCTATGTAAAATCGCAAAATACTGACTCTTTAATTTCCTACTTCCTACTCGCTACTAAACCAAATAATTTCAAAAATTTAGATGAGATGACTATAGCTGCAATTAAACTTCTCAAGTAATTAATCTAATATATTTAATAAATTTTGCTTCTGAAAAGCAAGTTGTTTAAAAAAAGACGTGCTTGTTCAAGTGGGAGATGCCTGGGTTTACCTTGATACACAATTTGATACTCTTTAATATCTGGTCCGTCCCCATGTCCAGAAATCAGCTTTTGATGAAAAGCTTCTTCAGCCAGTAATCTAACTTCATCTCTTAGAGCAGCTTGTGTCCCATTCATACTTTGCTGTCTCCCTAATACCCTTTTTATTAATACCTTATAACTGTGTTATACCAACTTTTGGTAAATGATAGCACCTTTCAAAGGTCATATCTTTGATTATTCATCAGGATGAACTAAATGTAATTTTTTTTGCTCACAAATGAAAATTGAATTCTGCCCTCAGATAGTTGAAGATGCTTAGTAATATCGTTAGGTTAGGTTCGGTTGAATTCAATGGCAAAGCCATAACTACCCAAAATAAATGTAAATTAATCGTCAGAATTTAGGATTCTAGAGGAGGTAGTACATTACTCTAGTTTACAAAGTTGAAGCAACTACCGTTCATCAGTGATAATTTATCTAGATTGTAGTATACTTCGTATACTTTTTTATCTGATTCATTAAATATTCTGATGATTGTGTAAGTCTTCTGACTCTTGAATTCTAACAATCATTAAGTCTGAGCGATCGCAACTCACCATCTCAATTTCAGGGTGTTTAGCCAAAGGTTCGTAATCAATGGTTCAACAAAAAAGTAGTGATTTAGTCCGAATTAATGCTAGGAAAAGGGATGTATTCGATATTTTCAACTTCAAGCATTATATTGGATCTAACCCTTATTTAGATAGAGGGGCATTAGTATTTGATTTTGCTCTAGTTGAGTCCAGAGAGCCTTTGCCTATTGAGGATTATATTTCCAGGATTGGCTCGCGCTATCCCCATCTAGGCGAGCAAAGCTACGAATCCTATGCCTATCTATTTGCTCAAGTGGTGTCACAAGTCGGAAAATTGGACATGGATTTGCACCTTAACCACTGGAGTGTCAAGTCATATCCAAAATGCACGCGAATTAGTGTCGAATCTTTACATGAACGCACAACTAGAGAAGTAGTCTACTTTGTTTGGGATTGGTTTGAAGCCATTACCGAAGACGAAGACTTCGACTTTGAGGAGCGGTTAGTAAAGCTGCAAAGTAGATTTCGCACATCTGTTTTCGGTGGCCCCACAATCTACGCCCTATTGCGAACAGCCTACGAAAAAGGTATTCCTGCATTTTATCTGTGGGAAGAAGGATTAATGCAATACGGTTTAGGAAGAAAACATGTGCGGGGAGTAGCAACAACATTTAACTGTGATAGCCATCTAGATTCGGAATTTACTACCCGTAAAGATGACTGTAAGGCATTTTTAAAAACTTTGGGTTTTCCAGTGCCCGAAGGCGATATTGTTTTTTCTGAAAAGGAAGCTTTAGCAGCAGCTAAAGAGATTGGTTACCCAGTAGCAGTTAAGCCAGTGGTAGGTCACAAAGGAATTGGCGTCACGGCTGACGTGCAAGACTCAAAAGAACTGGAATCTGCTTACAGTAGGGCAGTAGCAGCAATTCCCGAAGACCAGCCAACCCGAATAATTGTCGAGAAAAGCATTTCCGGATCGGATTTTCGCTTGTTGTGTGTCGATGGCAAATTTGTCGCCGCCACAGAACGCCGTCCAGCATCAATTGTTGGTGATGGCTACTTAACTATCGCCGAATTAATTCGCCAAGAGAACCGCCTCCCCGCACGTTTAGACTCACCCACCTCGCCTATGAGTAAAATTCTGGTGGATGATGCGATGGAACTTTATTTAGACGAACAGCGTTTGTCATTGAACAGTGTGATTGAGAAAGGGCGCACTATCTACCTACGTAAAGTTGCCAATCTATCTGCTGGCGGTGTAAGCATCAATGCAACACACACGGTTCATGATGACAATATTATCCTCGCTCAAGATATTGCCCAACACTTTCAGTTAACTTGTCTGGGTATTGATGTCATTACCAAAAGTCTCTCAGAATCTTGGAAATCGAGTAACTTTGCTATCTTGGAAATCAACGCTGCACCAGGAATTTTAATGCATCTTAAACCTTCTGAAGGTGAAAGTGTTAATGTGCCTTCTCATATTTTAGAAACGTTTTTTGAGTCCGGTGCAGATGCGAGGATACCAATTATTACATTTAATAAAATCTCAGTTGAAGAACTGCAAACAACAATTGACCATATTCTTTTGCAACATCCCGACTGGACAATCGGCGCTGTTTGTCATGACGCAGTTTTTATAAATCGCTCGAAAAAAGTATTAAGCAAAAATTACAACAGTAACGTTCAAACTTTGCTGCGTCATCCCAAAGTTGATTTGTTGATTGCTGAGTATCCACAAGAGATATTAGAGCAAGATGGTATGTTTTACCAGCGCAGTAATATTGTAGTTTTGGATGACCCTACGGAAACTGAGATGATTTTGGCGCGGGATGTCTTCGATGGTTCTACTGTGATAATTAAAAAAGGCAACAACATTTCTATTCGTCGCAAAGGCTTAATTGAAGATTACACTTTGGGTGAAGAAGAACCATTTACACGAGTTTATTTGAAAGAAACTGGAACAATTTTGTGAGCTAATACCAATTTTGGATTTTGAAGAAGAATCCAGAATTCAAAAATCTTTATAGCGAGAGATTCAAATGGTAGGGTGCGTTATGGATGTTAATCCTAACGCACCTTCCTGCATTTTAGGTACGAAAGAAAACGGCATAACACACTTTATAAAACATAGGTGACAGGATTTAGGGTGATTAAATAAGTGATAAATTGCGATCGCTCTTTGACTTCTAAGAGAGTCGTTATACCTAACACTCTTTTTACTTTTAGCTTTTATCTTTTTCTTTGAGAAAAGCATCAAACGTCAACCTATCTGGTAGTGAAGTTTGTGCGCCTGGTTTTGTCGCGGCTAAAGCACCTGCTGCTGCACCCCAAACAACTGCTTGGTGTAAAGGTATTCCTGCAAAAAGTGCCGCTGCCAAACCGCCATTAAAAGCGTCCCCAGCGGCTACTGTGTCAACTACATGAACTCCAAAGGCGGGTACAAAAAACTTTTCTTCAAGAGTTGCACAAAAAACACCCTTAGCACCCAGTTTGACGATCGCACATTTCACACCTCGTTGCAATAAAATCTCAGCCGCCTTGGCTGCTGTTTCTTCTCCATCCACAGTAAAACCCACCAACTGCCCAGCCTCAACTTCATTCGGTGTGATAATGTCTACCAATCGATAAAGTTCAGCAGGTAAATTAGATTGTGCGGGTGCGGGATCAAGAATGACTTTGATGTTTGCACTTGTTGCTGCTTTCGCTGCTGCAACCACAGCCGGAATCGGAATTTCTAATTGTAAAAGCAGTGCTGTAGCTTCTGGTAATAAGTAAGATAATCGTTGCACATCTTCTTGATTGACGCGGCCATTTGCACCAGGAATTACAACAATTTGATTTTCTCCACTCTGGCTAACGGTGATGATGGCGACTCCAGAACTAACAGTTTGATCAACAAAAACATTGTTTGTCCGCACGCCAGAAGCTTGCAAATTGTTGACAAGTTCTACACCAAAATTGTCTGCACCGACACGCCCCACCATTTGTGCGGGAATTCCCAATCTGGCTAGTGCTACAGCTTGATTGGCTCCTTTACCTCCCGAAACTTGAAAAAAATCTTCTCCAAGTAAGGTTTCTCCTCCGACTGGTAAGCGGGGTGCTGTGGCTACTAAGTCTATATTGATGCTGCCAAAAACGATAATGGTCATACTGATTTTTGTTTAGCTTACAAGTTACTCAGCCTCATGCTACAAGATGCGATCGCAGTGCTTCAATTGTTTAGAGTCAAGGTTTTGGCGCTAGTAAATACACTGAGAAGGCATTTTTCTTATTCTTGACGTGGATCTGACTAGGGTGGATGTCAACCCCCTTCTACCCAAAAACGACGGGCTACTTGAGCTACCTATAAGCTACTTGAAAACACTAATACAGTAGACCTCTTGCAAAAGTTACTTTTGCAAGAGGCGGGAAAAGGGTAAAGGTTAAAGGGGAAAGGTTTTTTTATTCCTTTTCCCTTTCCCCCTTACCCTTTTCCCTACTTCTGCAAGAAGTCTAGTTTAGGCTGCGATCGGACTTTTATAATCGCAACAAGCTATACTGCCAAATATCGCTTAACAAATCTTAAGAGCCATCGTTGCAAACATAGGATATGCAAAACACAGATGTAGTTGTCATTGGTAGCGGTATTGGCGGTTTAAGTTGTGCCGCTCTTTTGGCACGATATGGCTTTGATGTCATAGTCTGCGAAAGTCATTCCATACCTGGTGGTGCCGCCCACGCTTTTGAGCGCAATGGTTTTAAGTTTGAGTCTGGCCCGTCTCTCTACTCTGGACTGTCTTCGAGTTCCTCGGCAAACCCACTGCGCCAAGTGTTAGACGCTATTGGCTC
This sequence comes from Nostoc sp. S4, assembly GCA_029379225.1. Classification (GTDB taxonomy): domain Bacteria; phylum Cyanobacteriota; class Cyanobacteriia; order Cyanobacteriales; family Nostocaceae; genus Nostoc. The sequence continues at coordinate 232,670 of JAQYWR010000002.1, forward strand.
AAAATTACCATGCATTACCTATGATACTTGGGGTTGTTTCCTGCCTGAAGGTTATTTTGATACGTCAGTTGGGGCTGAGCAATTTTCTGAAGTGTTACTGAAATTGCGCGGTCGTGATGCTGTAGCTGAATGGCAGCAACTCCAGCAGGTTATGGAACCATTAGCAAGTGCAGCAACGGCTATGTCACCAGCAGCATTACGCTTTGATTTGGGTGCAGTGCAAACTGTGGGACGATTTGCTCCTTCTTTGGCAAAACATATTGGAAGTATCATTAAGCTGACTGGGCCTTTCAGCCGGATTATGGATGGTGTTGTCAAAGACCAATTTACCCAAAATTGGCTGAATTTGCTGTGTTTTCTACTTTCAGGACTGCCAGCAGATGGCACTATTGCCGCAGAGGTAGCATTTATGTTTGCAGACTGGTATAAACCAGGAGCGGTGCTTGACTATCCGATTGGTGGTAGTGGTGCTTTAGTTGACGCTCTTGTACAAGGATTGCAGCGTCACGGTGGTCAATTGAAACTGGGCGCGCATGTCGAGCAAGTGCTGGTAGAAGGTAATCGAGCGGTAGGTGTGCATCTTGGCGATCGCCAAGAAATCCGCGCCCGAAAAGCAGTAATTTCTAATGCATCGGTTTGGGACACGCTAAAGCTGTTACCAGAAAATGCAGTATCAAAACATTTCCGCGCTAAACGACAGGCAACGCCTGAGTGTGATAGTTTCATGCATCTGCATTTAGGTATTGACGCCCAAGGATTACAGACAAATTTACAATGTCATTACGTTGTGGTGAATAATTGGGAAGCGGGGGTAACAGCACCTCAAAATATGGTGGTGATATCAATTCCTTCAACTCTCGATTCATCCCTCGCACCACCTGGGAAGCATGTAATTCACGTTTATACTCCGGGGAATGAGCCATATGCTATTTGGCAGGGGATGAATAGAAAAAGCCAAGAATATGCCGAACAAAAGCGATCGCGTGCAGAAGTAATGTGGCAAGCGCTAGAGCGGATTATTCCAGATATTCGCTCTCGTTGCGAAGTCACACTTGTTGGTACACCTCTAACCCACGAACGTTTTCTGCGTCGTCACCAAGGTTCATACGGTCCAGCAATTGCGGCTGGTTCTGGTATATTTCCTGGCCCCACTACTCCCCTACCAGGGCTATTGTGCTGTGGAGATTCGACATTTCCGGGTATTGGTTTACCAGCAGTTGCCGCTAGTGGGATGATTGCCGCCAATACCCTTGCACCTGTTAACAAGCATTTAGATATGCTTGAGGATATCAAATGTATTTAGTTCTTTGACTACAAAATCTCGCTGCTAACAGAGCCGCACCCGCTGCCAAAGTTGCTAAGGCACTTCCAGGTTCGGGTACGGCAGCAACTTTAGCATCAATTCGTGCAGTTCCAGCAAACGAACCTGCCAAATTAGACTTGCCAAGTCCCTGAGCAAACTCTGGAGAAAAAAACAATTTAACATCAGCCAGAGTTAAACTTAAATTGTCTTTATCAAATGTCACAGATTGCGGGGCGCCCAAGTCAAACAAAATCGGATGAAGGGGAGAAACTGTGTCTCTTAAAACGAGTCCGCTAGCATCGGGGACTGTGCGTCCGGGAGCAAAACCAATTGAAAAGTTACCAACAGTCATTTGGTCGTTGAAGGTAATAGTGCCAGTATGCTCGATTGTACCAAAGAGTGGAGTAAAACCGCCTTCGTCACTGAAGGTGAAGTTGGTATCTGAATCGATTGGCAAGCCAACTAAATAATTGCTAGGAATTGGTGGGACTGTATTCTCTGTATCTGTGATGATTAGCCCAATACTTTTGAGAATATCTTCATGGTCGCGATCGATGCTGGTGACTCCAGATTCTATTTTAAAAGTTGCAGCTTCTACTTGTATAGGTGCAATCAATATAAAAGCCGCTGTCGTACAACCAATAATTGCTGTAAGGTGAGAAAAACGCATAGACCCTCCTGATTTTATGTGTTTACCTTGAGATAATTCAACGATTTGATGTTGAAAACTTTTCTATTAATTTAGATTCCTATTTTATTTTTTACAGATATTATCTGTACTTTTATCTTTTTATTTATTATCTTGATTTATCAGATTTTTCAAAATTTATCATCTTTAATTATTAATCAAATTTATGCTCTCAAAATAGAATCAAACTTGATTGTTAGTTCAATAACACATTAAAAAATCGTCCTAATTCAGAAAGAACTCTGAGCAATGTAAGCCACCGCTCAGAAGTTCGGAGAGTCAGAATTCCTAGACAATTAAGGGTATTACACCTATTTAATTTGGTTAAAATTATGAAGTTGGGGTCTCTAAGTCCTATAAATTCACCAATTATAAATTATAAATATTTATAGATAATAAACAATTTAGATAAGCATTTAAATAGCTGCTTATCAAATGGCTAAGTGAATTTAACGATGAGTTTGCATCAACATTTATAGATACTTTTTAATTCTTTTTATACACTACCATATTTTTTCAACTCTCTGAGTAAATTACCAACTTTATCTTAAATTTTGGCGAGCGCTGTTGATAAATGAGCCTGTACTTGGGGAAATAATGTTGATTTTAAAGTTGAAATGAAGCAACCATCAATTTAATAACATTTTTTAATCTATACAGATAAAAATCGAAAATTAGTTATTAGGTTAAAAATAAACATCACTTTGGATAATTAAGTATCAAGATTGATACCAAGCCTTTAAACTCTAAAAAATTACAAAAAGATAGTTACGTTTAATAATGCCGACTTACTATTACTTAGCTCTCAACCTGCGATTGTGATGTAATTAAAAATAAGTTTTATTTTTAATTTATTGATAAGCTTAGGTTAAGAAATGAAACGATGTCTAACAGTTGATTACTATACCCACTACTAGTACTGTAAGACAAAAGTAAATAGCAGTCAGTACATTGGCAAGAGAACACCGTAGGCGCGTTTCTTGACTTGAGCCGACTTATCGAGCTTTAGCCTTCTGTGAGGGTATCAACTGACTCTTGAAAGTCAAAAGTCAGATGGAATGGACTTTTTAATAATTTTAGAGACTGACAAATAAAAAATGAAGTCGGAAGTATTAACTCTTCGCCCGCAATTCCACTCGGTTTTGAACCTAAGCGCTTCTTGATAAAAAATATCCCACTGTTCCCAGTCAGTTAACAGTCAACACCCGCTACTTCTTTTTTTGGATGGAAGTATCAATTAGAATAATTGACAGACAGTCGCCAAAAGGATATACCATATAGTGCATTATACGCAAACCGTTTTTTTATGCCTAGTGTTGAACCTGACGAAAAACGAGAGCATCGCATTCAAACAGAGATCGTTGTAGATGCTGAAGACAAAGAAGACCGGGCTATGGGTTGGTACTACTACCTAGAAGAAACTCTGAATTTTCCGTTTATGGCTAAATGGACTAAGAAGGGGCGCAAATCGGCTTCGGTGGAGGAGAAACAAGTTGAAGTACTAGGAATGGCACCTGATGATGAGTGCTTAAAGGATATGTTTGTAGAAGTGGCTGATGTTAATGGTAAGGATGATGATGTATATTCTGCCAAGTTATCGGAAATAGCGGCCATTGATGCTGACACTGAAACTCAAGAAGCGATCGCAGATTGGCTCTATTGGATTGCTAGAGGGTATAAATTTTAAATTCTAGGATAAATTCCGAATCACGCGACAAGGATTGCCAGCAGCAATAACATTTTCAGGTATATCTTTAGTAACTACACTTCCAGCACCAATGGTTGTGTTATCGCCAATAGTTACACCTGGACAAATAATTGCATTACCACCAATCCAGACATTATTACCAATCTTAATTGGAGCTGCTAGTTCTCTACCAGTAAGGCGAAGTTTCGGCTCTGTAGGGTGATAAGCAGTATAAATTTGCACGTAAGGAGCGCATAAGACACTATCGCCAATGTGAACTGTATTACAGTCTAAAATTACACACCCATAATTTAAATATAATCTATCGCCAGCTAAAATATTACTGCTATAGTCACAGTGAAAAGGTGGTATAACTGTTGCTTTTTAACCAATTTTTCCAAATAATTCCTGCAAAATTTGGTGTCGTTGCTGTTCTTGAGTTGTAGGATTGTACTTTTTCGACAAACGACTAGTTCGCTTATTTTCGGCGGCTAATTCGGGATCTTCTGCAAAATATAACTCGCCTCCGAGCATTTTCTGTTTTTCGGTTTTTCCCATAACACAAACAGATTTTGGATTGGGATGCTCCCTAGATGTGTTGGTTAAACTCACGTTCCGAGTTTATGATTTCTGACACTAACACCAAGCGTATTAATCCCAAAAGAATTTTTGTAGATTACTAAAATATCGCGTAAGTAGCTTTTCCTTGTCGCTTAGCTCGATACATGGCAATATCAGCATCTTGTAGCAGAGTTGCAGGTTCTTCATAATTACTACAATTCCAAGCAATACCAATACTGGCTGTAGTACATAATTGATTTCCATTGAGGCTAAGGGGTAACCTTAAGGAGTCTTGAATACGTTTGGCAACATTAGTAGCGTCATTAACATCTTTAATATCCTCTAAAAGAACGGTAAACTCATCACCACCAAACCGTGCTACAGTATCGCCACTGCGTAAGCATGACTCTAAACGTCTAGCGACCGCTATTAAAAAATCATCCCCTACTCCATGCCCAAAGCAATCGTTAATCTCTTTGAAGTTATCCAAATCTAAAAACAAAACTCCAAAATAATAATCGCTTTTACGTTTACCGCGTTCAATAGCTTGTCGGAGTCGGTCTAGAAATAAAACACGATTCGGTAATTCTGTTAATCCATCATAAAATGCATTACGGAGCAGTTCTGCTTCTGTCTGCTTGCGTTGGCTGATGTCTTGAAAAACTAAAACTGCACCAGTAATATTGCCATTGCGATCGCGGATGGGTGCAACATTATCCCCAATTGGTATTTCTTTTCCATCTTTGTTAATTAGCGTACAATTTTCCGGTAGATTTAAAGCTTCACCTGCTTCGATTACATGTGTGACTATTTCAATTGCTTCTCCTACATCTTTGTCAACTAAGCTGACAACTTCTACTAAATTTTTACCGAAGGCTTCGCTTTGTTTCCATCCAGTAAGAATTTCTGCTATTGGATTCATCATTTGAATACAACCATTTGCATATGTCACAATCACGGCATGACCCATACTGTTAATAATTGCTGTCAACCTCTGTTTTTCTTCCTGTAATCTCTTTTCACTCTGATGTTTATGCAGAGCCATTTCAATCACAAAATGTAAATCACTTTCAACAAGTGGTTTGAATATGTAGGTAAAAGGCTCACTTGGCTGATTTTTTTGTAATATTTTATATTCGTAACGGTCTATGAGATAGACTACAGGCACATGAAAGTTGTCCTGGATAATATCCGCAAGTTGTATACCGTTAATTTCCACAGCTAGGCAGATATCAATTAATACTAAATTTGGATGAGTTTCTGCTACCTTTTTTATAGCCTCTTCACCAGACTCAGTTATATCTGAAACAGAATAGCCTAATTTTTGTAAACTTTTTCTGATATTTGAGGCTTGGGTTTTTTCATCCTCAACAACTAGGATTTTGCGGGCGAACATGTTACAATAGCCTGTTTGCTAAGGTTGAGTTTTATTGTCACTATCAACTCGATCTAAAATTCGATAATCATATCATAAACAATCTCTCAATACTTAGCTAAATAGCAGACAACATGTTATTTACCTGCGATAATTTCTATGTTTCTTAAAGCTAATTTCACCAAATAATACAGTTGATATCAGGCTGCTGATAATATTGAATCTAAATTAGTAACAATCAAAAATTGCTCTTTACAAATGTGGAATAACGATATTGAGAAAATTATAGATGAATAGTATAGTATTTCTCCAAAAATTAATCAAGAATAAAACTTGAGAAATTCACAATATATTAATTTGTCATTTTATCCTTCTGAAGTAGAGTTAGGAAATATTAACTTTTAAACAGTTAGGAATAAGACTCAAGGCATGAATTATCTAAGACTGGGATTCAAAAGGAATTTAAAATTGCACTGGCTTTAGACTGCGCTCAATTTTGTTTGAGGTTTTTGAGAACGAGTGCTGGGGGAATAAATGGAAGGAAAAATTTTCTTTGTTAGATATTTCCACACTCCAGCTAAACCCCTGCTTTTGCTAGTTTATAAGTCTCGCTCGCAAAAACACACTTTATGGTTTAGAGATTGGACTTACTTTTAGTCAGTTCAATAGTAATTTTGCCCCCAAAGTCTGGAATTGGTGCGCTAGGTTTGCTGAGATTGACTTGAACTTGTGTTATGCGATCGTACTGTTGGAGGATAGAATCTGCGATTGTCGTTACTAGCTTCTCTATCAAAGCGAACTTAGAAGTTTTGACCAAATGTTGTATCAAACTAATAACACTGCGATAATCTAAAGTATCTTCGATCGCGTCAGTCTTAGCCGCTGTGGAGATATCTAACCATAACCTTACATCCACTTCAAACCATTGTCCTAGCACCTGTTCTTCTGGGAGATACCCAGTGTAGCCATAGCAGCGAATTCCTGTTAAATAAATGCAATCCATAAAAGTTTGAGAGCAAATTGTGTGCATGTTGTACAAAGTGTAGTCACTGTGTTGTCAACTTTCTCAAAGTTGAATCAACTGGCGTTAAGCTAGTCTGTCTGGAAATTTTATTGCCAACAAACTCGGGTGGCGGTGTCGATTTCCATCTTCACAAATGCGAGGATGAACTTGCAACACAATTTTAGGGAAAGCTGCTTTTGAACCTCCAAAGGTCAAAAACTGAGCCTTAGACTTTTGCTTGTTCAACTTTCCAAGATGGATTTTAAATTGAATTTCCCTAAATAAAATCTAAAATTTAAGATTGTTTTATAGCTATGTTTGATTTGATGCCGATCGCCTTTAAAAATATTAATCAACTTTGGGCTTATATCTTAACAGAGACTCTAAAGCAGTTGGGATTGACTTGTGCCATCATTTGTCCTGGTTCGCGTTCTACACCCCTAGCAGTAGCTTTTGCTCAACAAGCACCTGAGATTGAAGCAATTTCCGTGCTTGACGAACGCTCCGCCGCCTTTTTTGCTTTAGGACAGGCTAAAGCAACCGGACGCCCTGTGGTAGTTGTTTGCACCTCTGGTACAGCAGGAGCGAACTTTTATTCAGCAGTAATTGAAGCTGCATATAGCCGCGTACCACTATTAGTATTAACCAGCGATAGACCGCCAGAATTGCGAGATTGTCACTCTGGCCAAACCATAGACCAGTTGAGATTATATGGCAATTACCCAAATTGGCAAGCCGAGTTAGCCTTACCCTCTGCTGAGATGGCAATGTTGGCTTACTTGCGGCAAATGGTAATTCATAGCTGGGAAACGACGCAAATCCCTACGAAAGGCCCAGTACATTTGAATATTCCCTTTCGCGACCCTTTAGCGCCAGTTCCCGATGCAAGTGACTTGAGTTTTTTACAATCCCAGTTCCATCCAGAAGAGTTTTTTAAAGGAATAGCAAACACCACCCCATTGTCCATGCCCCATGCCGCATTCCTTATTCCCCAGGAATGGAAGGAATGCGATCGCGGCATTATTATCGCAGGTGTAGCCCAACCACAGCAACCACAGGAGTATTGTCAGGCGATCGCCCAACTTTCCCAAACTCTTAAATGGCCTGTTTTAGCAGAGGGACTTTCCCCACTGAGAAATTATGCTGACCTCAACCCCTATTTAATTTCCACCTACGATCTAATTTTGCGAAATCAGCCACTAGCCAAACAGCTAGCACCCAAAATGGTGATTCAGATAGGAGAAATGCCTACCAGTAAAGAACTACGTACCTGGATAGATGCAACCCAACCTCAACGTTGGGTAATTGACCCTAGTGGCCAAAACCTCGACCCTTTGCACGGGAGGACAACGCATTTGCGGATGAGGGTGGAGCAGCTTCTTTGGGAAAATGAGGAAGTAATGGGAGATGAGGAAGAAAATACTTCTTTATCTCCCTCATTTCCCCCCGACTATCTCCACCAGTGGTGTGCAGCAGAAGTGGAAGTTAGGACTGCTGTTGACCAAACTATGGGGAATATGGAGGAATTGTTTGAAGGGAAAGCAGCTTGGTTAATTTCTCAGATGCTACCACCAGGAACGCCGCTATTTATTGCTAATAGTATGCCTGTGCGGGATGTGGAATTTTTCTGGAAACCGAATAATTTGGGGGTGCGATCGTATTTTAACCGGGGTGCAAATGGCATTGACGGCACATTATCCACAGCATTAGGAATTGCCCACCGCCAGCAAAGTAGTGTGATGTTAACAGGAGATTTAGCACTGTTGCATGACACCAATGGTTTTTTAATCCGCAATAAATTTATTGGGCATCTCACGATTGTGTTAATTAACAACAATGGCGGTGGCATTTTTGAAATGTTACCCATCGCCAAATTTGACCCACCATTTGAAGAATTTTTCGGCACTCCCCAGGATATTGATTTCGCTCAGTTATGTGCTACTTATAATGTGCAGCATGAATTAATTACTTCTTGGGAACAGTTGCAACAAAGATTAAACCCGTTACCAGCTAAAGGAATTCGGGTTTTAGAGTTACAGACAAATCGTAAAGCTGATGCTAAGTGGCGACAAGATAATTTAAGGAAGTTTGCAGCAGATACTGCAATTTAACTATTCTGTTAGGTGTTATTGAATAGGTGAATGAAATATAGCTATTAAGTGAAACACTTGTGGAGTCAGAGTTAAAATTGTTTGAGCATAGGCATTTCAAGTCATAATGTAGTAATTACCGTACAAATTGCAGAGATAATTGTATAAAAAAATAGGTTACAAAATTTTGAGAAATAAACTATAACAATGTAGATACCTATGTAAACATATAAAAAATTGTGAGTTCCTTAATCCTAGAATTACAACGAGAAGCTCTTAGTCCATCTTTATCTGTTATAAATCTGCTTCGTAAAGCATTGGTGGTTGCCACTGAACTAGAGATTAAAGAGTTTCAGAAATGGATAGAATTAGAAACCTATGGCTATATTAATAGTTCAATACCTGGATACCGTACAACTAGAGGGCAGATTAGGGGATGGAATCCTTTTCATGGATGGCAGCCAATAATTATGCAAAATCAAGAAATGTTAAGTTTTTATGAAGATTTATGTAATATCCAGATTCGTCAGCCAATTAGTGAACTGGTTGCACTGATCGAAAATGGAGAAAGTGACCTGGTATTACAATTGTCACCTCAATTAGAATCAATACTAGTTTCTAGTGTAGAGACTAAAGTAAAAATTAGTTTCAGCAGTGCAGCCATAAAAAGAGTAGTAAATTCTGTAATAGATACTATTCTTTCTTGGGTAATTAAACTTAAAAAAGATGGAATTACAGGAGAAGGATTGACATTCAGTAAAGAGGAAAAACAGATTGCTGCCAGTCACAATTATAGTGGTTTAATTATCAAATTAGATCAGTCACAACAAATGCAAAATTCATCATCACAAAATCAATTCAACTCAGAAACATTCAATAATGACTTACAGAGAGCAACTATTGGCAACTTTGCAAATCAAGTTCGGGATAATTCACGGCAAGTAGCTTCCAATTTTTCTCAAAATATTGGTCAAAATGCTGATGAAATACTCAAGCTAATTAGCTCTCTTCGTGAGATCGCTCAAGACTTTCCTGAAGCCCAACGTGAAGCAGCCATAGTACATTTAGATGATTTGCAAGAAGATATCATTACTCCTGAAAAGCAAAAGCCTCAGAGAATCAAGGCTCGTATTGTTGCATTGTTAGCAGTCGCTGCTACAATCGCCAGTGTTGTAGCTGGATCTGTAGACTTTAGTAATAATGTTTTAGAACTATCTAATAAATTAGGATTTCCAATTGATCTCACTCAACCCTTACCTTAACCACAACTAAGCAACAAGAGCGAGCAGCATTAGCCTTGAAAACGCTTGTGGTAAAATACCTACCTATAAATCCTCTCACCTTAGGCTGATCGCTCTTAATTTTCTAATTGACCTTACAACCACCCTTCCAGCTTCGCGATCACAGAAAAATCCAAATCTCCGTTTTAATTGTCAGAGGACAAGCGATCGCACTTTTTCTTCTACCGTTTGTGATATACACGCGTGCCTGCAAATGCTTCTTCACTTCAGGAAACTTTATTTGTAGTCATAATTATTTTACGGAGTGCGATCGCCTTTCCTCTCTCTGCCTCTGTGCCTCTGCGTGAGATTTATCCTCTTGGTTCACCTTCTAACCACTCTTCCAAATCAGCAAGAGTAGAGAAATCCAACAAAGCATCAGTTAAAGCTTCCAACTGTTCCACCGATAACCCTTGAATCTGGGACAGAACTGCATTAGGAATATTACCTACGCGCCGATTTAATAGTCGTAAAACAATTGTTCTTTCTCCTTCAACCTTTCCTTCCTCTCGTCCTTTTTCCTTCGCTTCTACAATAGCCCGTGGTTCTTCCAAATTAAGTCCTAACATCGCTTCAATCTCCTCTCGACTCAGGGTAGAAAACTTGTAGACGATAATCGTCGTCACTAAATCAATTATCGCTTGCTCTGATTGTTGCCGTGCTTGTTCAAGCAAAAATCGCGCCCCTTCCACTGCTTCTGCTTCACCAGTAACATTCGTCAGCAACATCAAACCCAATCCCAAAGGTTGTTGTCGTAAATCTCCCAACTCATCGAGATAAACCCGCCTGACTTGTCCACTGTCCAACAAAGCGCGATGAATCATTACATTTGATGGTTCCAGGTTACGAGAAGGAAAAATTAGCACTCCAAACCAGTCATCGTAACGAATAGAGTGGCGATAAAGAAACAAAAACAATTCGCTAAAGAAGCGGTGATAAAGGTCTTCGTCTTTCTGGAACTGGACTTCAGCAAAGAAGACTATTTTAGAAACCGCATTGGCTGGAGGTAGAAAGACTCCATCAATTCGGAAGGCCGTTTCTTTAACCTCAACCGATTCAAACTGATACTCTGCTGCTTGTGAGGGTGGTTGGTCTACTAATTCAAACAGCAATCCTGGAAATTGTTTAAACAATTTATAGAAGATGGAGTCACGCCGCATTGTTGTTGCTAATCAATTACCAGCCCTGATTGTAAAGCTTGAGACATTAATCTTAGCGTAGGCGTAGCCCACCGCAGGTATCACTTGTCCCTGCGTCCGCGATAAAATTCTCAAGCACAATAGCGCACTCCAGGCCAATGCAAATCAACTGGCAAACTGCCAAATCCTACGAAGATATTCTGTATCAAAAAACTGATGGTATTGCGAAAATCACTATCAACCGCCCCCACAAACGCAATGCTTTCCGTCCAAAAACTGTCTTTGAACTTTACGATGCTTTCTGTGATGCTCGTGAAGATACTACTATTGGTGTTGTCCTATTTACTGGTTATGGCCCACACACTGATGGAAAATATGCTTTCTGTGCTGGTGGCGACCAAAGCGTGCGCGGACATGCTGGTTATGTCGATGATACTGGCATACCCCGGTTAAATGTACTGGATTTACAACGCTTGATTCGTTCCATGCCGAAAGTAGTGATTGCTTTGGTAGCTGGATATGCGATCGGTGGTGGACATGTCCTACACTTGATTTGCGACCTCACCATCGCCGCTGATAACGCCATTTTCGGCCAGACCGGACCGAAAGTCGGCAGTTTTGATGGTGGTTTTGGCGCCAGTTATCTCGCCCGCATCGTGGGACAAAAAAAAGCCCGGGAAATTTGGTTTCTCTGCCGTCAATATAATGCACAACAAGCCCTAGAAATGGGCTTAATTAATTGCATCGTCCCAGTCGAACAACTAGAAGCCGAAGGTATTCAATGGGCGCAAGAGATTTTAGAAAAAAGTCCGATCGCAATTCGCTGTCTCAAAGCTGCATTCAACGCTGATTGTGACGGACAAGCGGGTTTACAAGAACTTGCTGGCAATGCCACCTTACTGTATTACATGACAGAAGAAGGGTCTGAAGGCAAAAAAGCGTTTCTCGAAAAACGTCCACCAGATTTTCGCTCTTTTCCTTGGCTACCTTAAAATTGCAAAAATCGCACCCTTTGGGAAGGTGCGATTTTTGTAGATGTCAAAATTTACAGCACTAAAAATCTTAAAAACAAATATTATTTTAAGCAGATTACGAACTCAGTCGAGTAATAATGAGTGACTAAATAAGCACAGTTTTAGTCTTAACCTCTTATCAAGTAGAAACAGTTGTTTCCTGTACAAGAGCAAGAGCAGCATTATCTAAATCTGAGGCTAGGGACTGAGAAGAAGCTAAAACTGGTTTTGCATCTGCCAAACCCCAAACATCTTCCAAAGTTTCCCAAGAAGGTGCAAAAGGTGGGAGCGCTAAAGAGCAAGCCTTCCAGCTTGCTTGAACTGGCGCTCCCAATTGCTCACACATTCCGCCACGACGACCCTCTGGCTGGTAATGACGGCAATATCTACAGGCAGATGCTAAAAATTTAATGGGTTTCATTTGGGTTCATCTTTAGTGCCATTTCAGGCTAAGTTCACCCTTACATTTTGCTTCTATATATAAAGAGAGAGAAAAGGCAAAAAATCATTATTTGCTCTAGGTTTCAGCGATCCCAATGAAAAAATAAATTTTAGAATATTTTTATATTGTTGTTATATTTTTAAATCTTTCCTAGAGTGCCTACCCATAGCTTTTAGCTAAAAATCATTAGGGATCAAGAGTAAAAATAAAGTTTTGAATTTATCTAGCCTTTTAACTTCCTCCTTAAGGATAGCTAAAAGCAGAGAATTTAAGAGAAATAGTATGCATTGATATCGCACTTTAGATATTTTTTTGCTAAAATATCTAATTTTTTACTCATCAAAATTATTGTATATGGTTGCACAAAGTTACTTAAGGATATTTGTTCATTTTCCATAAATAAATTTAGTTGCTGTGTTTGTGATGCTAGAGATAAATTTAATTTCTTTAATACAGCACGGTGGAAATAAATAGACTATACCCTGCGGGTTCGCCTTTAGGCGTTCTCGCAAGAGTAGCCAGTTCGTGTCTACAAAATGGCACAAAAGCCAAAAATACAATTCTTTTGACACTTCGACTTCGCTGAGTGTAAGCTTTTGACTTTTGACTGACAAGGCAAGGGTACTAGACCTCTGCTTTCCTGCTTTTTCAGTGAAGACTAACTTGAAAATTGCTTAGCAGCACAGATAGAGCAGACACTCCAACGCTCGAGTTCACCGGGTGGAGTGGGGCATTGACATTGAGGACAAAGAGGTAGACCATGCGATCGCGCTTGCACAATCTTAGCCCAATGCCCAAAAGCAGCATTCGCATCTTGGATACTGAGTGTACTCTCAGGGCGGCTAATGCGATCGCTAAGATAACTGGGATGCTCATGAGGCAAAATTGTTTGTTGCTGTTTTGGCTCCACAGATGGATGCTGCCAACCAACAGTTGAGAAACGAATATCAACCAAAGGTGTTGACAGCTTTTTATTCAATTTTAAAAGCAGAGGCGAGCGACCAAAAGTCAGGTTTTGCGCCCAAGCTGCACTCGAAGTTGCTACCCACAAAACATCACGCTGAATCGACAATGGTCGAGTCTGTGCCGCAACCACAGAGCCAACAACCTCTGTCCAACACTTGAGCAAGCGTTGAAATGGTTGCTCCTGCCATTTAGCCTGCTTTTCTAGAACGTCCAAAATATCATTAACTGATTTCAACGACATTATTAAAAGGTGGAGAGATGGGAGAGATGAGGAAGAAAATAATTCCTAACTCAACTGTTATCATTCAACAGTCAACAGTCAACAGTCCCACTCCCCACTTTCTAAGTAATTTTCGCTAATATTGGCACAAATATGTCTAAAGTTAATTCCAGCAATCTACGTTTGAGGTGTAGAGGCAATGACTCAAAACCCCCTGAATGATTCCGGTACTCAATCGTCTAAAATACCTGGGTTGAAACCAGCACTAGCAGCAGCACTGACGAGTTTAGAGGTGCCATTAGATCGAGAGTTAGCTCGATACCGACGCACGCGAACTGGTTCGGTGTCCCCTAACCAGCTACGTGTTGGCAATTACATTAACACTCAACCTCAGCAGTTCACTGCCGTTTCTCCAGCATCCGATACAACTGTACCATCAAGAGCAGAAACTAAAACTAATGTACCACCACCTCCCCCTGTGTCTGTACCTGTGAATCCTCTGGTAACTCCAGCAGTAACCGTGGTCAAAATTGACGAACGACCGATGTCTGTAGCGGTGAATTCTGATGGTAACTCGGAATCAGTAACGGTAAACATTGAGGATTTGAGTAAGACTAGTAATGTTTCGTCTGATTTGGATGCTGCTAAAAAACAAACTCAACTTCCACCACCACCGCCCAACTTTAGTAGCAGCATCGTGCCAGCAGTCGTCAAAGATACTAAAGGCGAAAATCTCGTGCAGCCGGATGATCCCATTAAGCAGCCAGATGACTATTTGGAATCCAGTGAAGCACTGCTGCGAAGTCTCACAGAAGAACAGCCACAAACTAAAAAACCAAGTAACTATAGTGACAGTCTGCTATCACCTTTGGGTATTGGCTCGATGTTGCTGCTATTAGTGGCAAGTCTTACCTTGGGTTATATAGTTTTTAATCCAAAAAGCTTGCCACAGTGGAATTTAGGCAAGTTTAATAGTAACTCGCCTGCTGCACCAGAAAATACTCAGGAAGTTGCAACTAATGTCCAATCTCAGATCCAGCCACCAAGTACATCTATACCCAAATATCCCAATCTGGCTAACGAAGAGTTTCCTGAGGTGAGAAACCCCAACGATCTAGTTGGCTTAAAACCCAAAGTCCAACCAACACCTCCAGTAGTAACGAATCCAGTTATTCCCCAAAACCCGGCAAATCCTCAAGCTAGATTGCCTGACCCCATCACGCCCCTCAAACCAAGAAATCCCATCGCTCTAGCACCTGTACCGACGGCAAAGCCCTTACCTGATGTGAAGTCCCCCACTCCAAAGCCAAAAACCTCACCTCAGCCAAATGCACAAATCAAACCATCTACAGATGGGCTATATCACATAGTGATAGACAATCAAGGCGGTGTTTTAGCCTCAGCAAGGCAAGTAGTTCCGGATGCATATTTATCAGATAACAAACAATTGATTTTTCTAGGTGCTTTTAAGACTAAAGAGCAAGTACAAAAACAGATGCAATTACTACAGTCCAGAGGAATTAAAGCACGAGTTCAACAGCCATGAGTCGCAAAAATCTACGATACCATGAGATAACAGTGCTGAGTTCCGAGTACTGTTAACTTTCGTGGGGGCGTTGAGCCAGTGCTGAGTTAAGAGTGTTGAGTGAGGATTTGATGAGTAGTAGAGATAAAATCTTGCTTGTTAACCACCCTACTACGATTTTTTATACTTAAAGAGTCTACTTAGCTACTCAACACGCAGCACGAGCGCGAGAAGTCATGACTCAGCGGCTTGCGCCGTAGACACTGCATCGGCTTGTCGTTAGACATCTGAACTTCTCCCAAAGGGAGACGCAACAGGCGAATGGTGACTCAGTTTCATGAATGGAGAGCAGAGATGGAGTTAATCAAGCGTATCCTGCGGGTGATTCGCGCTAACCTCAATAGTTTGGTAAGCAGTACAGAAGATCCAGAAAAGATTCTGGAGCAAACTGTGATGGAGATGCAAGAAAATTTAGTGCGGTTAAGGCAGGGTGTAGCACAAGCGATCGCTACCCAAAAACGCACCGAACGACAAGCTGCTGCTGCTCAGTCTCAAGCCGAAGAATGGTATCGCCGCGCTCAGCTAGCATTGCAACAAGCTAATGAACCTCTAGCACGGGAAGCTTTAACTAAGCGCCAAGCATATAAAGAAACCAGTACAGCCCTGTTTAACCAGATAGAACAGCAAAATGAGATTGTAGCTAGGCTGAAAAAGGATATGCGATCGCTAGAGTTAAAAATTGCCGAGGCAAAAACTAAAAAAGATATGTATATTGCTCGCGCTCGTTCTGCTGAGGCCTCTTATCGCCTGCAAGAAATGCTCGACGGAGTTTCTGCAACCAGCAGTTTGAATGCTTTTGAACAGATGGAAGAAAAAGTTTTACAAATAGAAGCTAAATCAGAAGCAATTACTCAACTTAGTAGCGATCGACTGGAAACACAATTTGCCTCCTTAGAATCTACTAATGATGTGGATGCCGAATTGGCAGCGATGAAGGTGCAGGTTTTAAATGAGGCAGAAAACATACAGCCCAACAATCGCCTCATGGAAGACAACCAGAATATAGGGCAGCCTCCCCAACAGCAGCTACCCAAAACACAGGACTCTTGAAGTTGGGTAAATTGCCGCAGCTTCGAGATATCTTAACAATTAAGAGTTGTTGGAAGGTACTGATTCAAACTGGAAAGATTACATTGAAATAGGTAGCTATTAAAAAGTAAAAAAGCTAACTGTCCAACAAAGAGCGTAAACCGAAACAAGGAAAAACAAAGTTATGGGATTATTCGATCGCATTAGACGAGTTGTTAGCGCTAACCTCAATGACTTAGTTAACAAAGCCGAAGACCCCGAAAAAATGCTAGAGCAAGCCATCCTGGAAATGCAGGAAGACTTGGTTCAACTACGCCAGGGAGTAGCCCAGGCGATCGCCGCTCAAAAACGCACTGATAAACAGTATACTGATGCTCAAAATGAAATCAATAAGTGGCAACGCAATGCCCAACTGGCGCTGCAAAAAGGTGATGAAAACTTAGCACGACAAGCCCTAGAGCGCAAGAAAACTTATACTGATACCAGCGGAGCGCTTAAAGCCAGCTTAGATCAACAAAGTACCCAAGTTGAAACGCTCAAGCGCAACTTAATCCAGTTAGAAAGCAAAATTTCTGAGGCTAAGACTAAGAAAGAAATGCTCAAAGCTCGGATTACCACTGCCAAAGCCCAAGAACAACTTCAAGGTATGGTGCGTGGGATGAATACCAGCAGTGCAATGGCTGCCTTCGAGCGGATGGAAGAAAAAGTCTTGATGCAAGAAGCCCGTGCCCAGTCAGCAGGAGAGTTGGCAGGTGCCGATTTAGAAAGCCAATTTGCCCGCTTAGAAGGTAGTAGCGATGTTGATGATGAATTAGCTGCTTTGAAAGCGCAAATGCTACCACCCGCCACGCCCCAAAGTCAACCCCAACTCCCACCCCAACAACAAACGGCTGCTCCTAAGTCTAATGAAGTGGTTGATGCCGAGTTGGATTCCCTACGCAAGCAATTGGATCAAATGTAAAATTGCCGAAAAACTTATTTGAGCCAGTCCCACGCCTGTTGGTTGTGGGATTTCACATTTTTAGTGGTCATTAAGTTAAAAAAGGGTATGGACTGTATGTAGGGTGTGGGGAATGATTGGTCGGGGCTTGAATCAATCAAAGACCTCGGAAGTTGGATAGCCAAATTTTCAAATCAGTATCTAGAATTTTTATCTAATTAGAAATTTTCCGTAGTTAGAATTTTTCAATTATTTATTATCAGCCTCTACCAGCTTATATAAGCTTATATTTCATTGCTATATTTTTAACATTTTTACAGATAAATGTTCCAGCTTTCATATTAATTTATTGGGCAAATTATTGGGCTAGTACTGAAAGTAACTGTTTGTTTATAGTTTCCATGCTACTTCTAGATCAACCGCTTCACTGGAAGTGAAACTATAAAAATGAATCTCAACTCCCAGGCTTTTAACTCAACTCGTAAACCTAAAACTTTTAATAATGTAGAGTGTTTTATTGAAGGATGGTATTGGGTAATACCCTCTCGAAATCTGCGGGTAGGTGAAGTAAAACCTGTCACGATTTTAGGGAGAGAACTAGTTATTTATCGTGGTAAAGATACAAGAGTAGTGATTTTTGATGCCTACTGTCCGCACATGGGTGCTCACCTTGCTGAAGGCAAAGTTGAGGGGAATGCACTACGCTGTTTTTTCCATCACTGGAAGTTTGATAGTGAAGGAATGTGTATTGATATCCCATGTTTAGATACGCCGCTTTCTTTAAAGTTACAATCTTGGCCGACTGCTGAAAAGTACGGGATGATTTGGATTTGGACTGGAGAAATACCACAACAACCTTTACCTTTTGTGCCAGAATTAGAACAGAAAGAGTGTGATATTGCTATCCATTCTCACTTCTTAATGAATTGTCACCCTAATGTGGTGATGATTAATGCAATTGATGCTCAGCACCTGAATACAGTTCACAAATTGCCTGTAGAAGTTTTCTTTGAAAGACAGCAATTCAACGAAAATGCAATTATCTTTACCAATACTGCACCCGTTAAAGAAAATTCATTTATTATCAAGCTCATCCGTCTTTTCTACAAAAAGACCATCACTTATAGCGTTTGCTATTGGTACGGTAGCATTGGCATTGTAACAGTTGGCCCCGATTTTCTGCATGTCCACATGATGTTTGCTACACGCCTTCACGAAGGGGGAAAAGCTGAAGGTCAAATTCTGTTGATGGTTAAAAAACGCAAGGGAATTTTTAGTTGGTTGTTCAATCGAGTTGTGCTGTGGCTGACTAAGATTGCAGGTCAATATTTTCTTATGGGTGATATCAAAGTTGTTCAAACTATTCAGTTTGATTTGAAAACCCCAATTAAGGCTGATCAGTCAATTATGCAGTTCATTAATTATGTTGAAAAACAGCAGTCTCGAATGTGGGGGACTTGGGAAGAAACGCGATCGCGCGATACCGAAAGCAAGCTCAAGCGTGAAAGATGGCGAGATAGCATGAGTAATGACTGATATTAGAATTAGTAAATTCAATAGCAGGAGTGAAAAAAGCTTTAGTCTGGCTTTGAGCAAAAATGAATTTTATTGCATTTAGTTGCAAATTGCTGTAATAACTCAATAAAAGTTAAAAGTTTCACTAAATTACTTTTAACTTTTAATTTATTTTTTACTGGACTACGATATAAATAAAAAGAAGTGGCAAAGCCACTTCCTAATTCCCAGGTAGAACCTAAGTCATGAGTATAACGACTACAAAAAATTGAAATAGTATAAACAAACACCAATTAGTGGAATATCTGTATTTTCCTCTTTTTCTGACTTAGAAAATCCCAATTAATATCAGGTACATAACTGCATATTTACTAAATTTTATAATTGTAATGCAGACTCAATTTTATCTGTTCATTGCAAAGATTTGCTAATTTTACCTGTTCATCAAGAAGCTGCTGTTTTAATTAGAGCTAAGAGAATTTTAAAGCTTTTAATCACCAGAAATATTAGTATTGACTAGTTTTAGCTATTTTAGTTGTGTGGAAGTTGGGCTAACATAAGGCTCTAGATTTTTTGTAACTTTTTGTCCTGATATAAGATTACGTAATTGGGATATAACTTGGAAGAGGGATGGCGACTTGACAAAACATTTAAGGTCTTGTGTTAAGCCGTTAAATCTATTGCGATCTACATCACCTGAGATACCAGGAAAACCAGTCTGATCTTCCCGGTATTGGTGAAAAGTGTAAAATTGCCAACCGCCTGGAACATTAGGAGTATCTGTATCTAAGTGTGCAATCCACAGAGGATAATCAGCAAAGCGTGAAGTGTTCCCCAACTTATCTCGCCAAAAGGAATTTACTGTGTATATTATCGGCTTGTAACCTGTAATAACTTCCACCGCAGTTAAGACCTTGGAAACACGGTCTAACCTCTGTGTCAAAGTCAAGTCATCCCAGTGATCGTTCTGTCCATTGTAATAATCTGGCTCAATGTCTACAACTGGGGGGAGATCACCTGGTTCTATCTCTAGGGCTTGAGCAAACATTTTTACCTGCGGGTCAACCTCTTCAGAAGGACGAAAGAAGAAATAAGCCCCACGAATAATACCAGCTTTCTTCATGGCAGGCCAGTAAGAAGCAAATAGAGTATCTTGCCTATCGGTTCCGTTATTCACTCTGGCATAAGCAAAGCCAATCCCCTGACTTTTCACCTTTTCCCAATCTACATTTCCACTGAATTCAGCAACATCGATACCAAGTGCTTTGTCACTGCCCTGTGGCTCAATGAAAGACTGCATACACATTGGAATTGCTTTTGCTGGCTCGTAAAGATACCAAAAACTGAGATTAACCAGTACTAAAGCCAATCCAGAAAAAATTAAAGACTTAGAAAATCTATTTTTTGCTACTGGAGGCTCTACAATCTCTTGATTGCTAGAAGCAAAGCTCCTCATCTTACGAGCATCAACCAATAGTTCCTCAAATTCTCTTAGTGGCTCTGATAAGGTTTCTACCAATGATGCTAAGCGAATTAAATCAGCTCTATCAGTGTGATAGGCTTTTTTGAGAGTGGCTGTGAGTTCACCAGCTGCCTGACTGGGTTTAGTATATGCGATCGCCGTCCAATATTGGGCTTGAGCAAAGTCGCGCACATCGGGATCGTCACTTTGAAGTTGCTGTTGTACATAATCCAGTAAAAAGTTCGACAGTTGATTAATCCGCTGTTGACCAAACTTTTCATCTTCCTGTAATCGCTTTAACAGCAGATTTCGTATGGACAAATCCATTTCGTAGAGTTCATGTCCAACTTCATCACAAAGGCTAGAAAGCAACAGATCCGCTACCGCTATCCAGGGAATATCTAACACTTCGGCGTGAATATCTCGTTGGAAATTAGCCCATATCCGATATAAAAGATTGGGTGTGAGCGCTAAGGGAAAAGCAGCATGATATGCCAAATACAGATGCGCTTTTGTGAATCGTTTACCAAAAGACTCTATACGTCGGTTAGCAACTTGAGGACTAATTTTACTCATTTTCTCTGCCCCTCAAAGTTCGTAGTGCGTCCACGCAGCACATTTACAGCATCTTGTAAACCCCGACGATTGACTTCAAACATTGGAACAATGCGGGCAATTTCTCCAGATGTTGTCCCAAGCCAACGCTTTTTTGGCATCGGATTGAGCCAAGCAATGTGACGCACCTTTTGTTTGAACTGGGCAAGAAATTTTTTGGTTAATTCGTAACGTTCCTCACTATAGCCCCCACGAGCAGCGCCAGCATCACTATAAATTAATACAGCCGTGCGGTTAGAGCAACTGTGAGTGATGATATCACTGACTAACTCTGCTTCTTGATAATTGCGATCGTGGTAAAGATATTCACTAGGGCAATTGTGAAAATAGTAAATTCCAGATCTGCCCAAATGACCACCGCGCCAGGAAGTTCTTGCCAAACGATATGACATGTCATGAAAAGGCACCATTGAACCATCGTGGTCAATTAGTAACAGTAGTTCTGCTCGGTTCACTCGACGCGGTAGCAAAACAGGTTCGAGCAGTATACCTTGATGTCCTATCTGTTTGACTGTTGTTTCTACGTCCAACTCTGTGCGTTGTCCCTCACGTACTGGACGGCGCAAGTATCGCCAAATCTGCTTCATTTGCCGTTCAGTTACAGGAAGATACTCAGTAGTCAGGATGAAACGATTGTAAAGAATTTCCTCACTTCTACTGGTAGCTTGCAGCACTACTTGAGCTACTTGTACCTCATCTTTTATTGTTTGTGTCAATTTTGTAGGAATAGGAGAAGCAACCGAACTGGGAGTTGGTTTGGCAAGGGAGGTACTCCGATTAATGCGTTGTTCAACCCTCCGCTGAAATATCCATCTAAAAAATATATATCCAGATCCAGCACTCAAGTTTATAACTAATAGCAAGCTCCAAAAAATTAAATCTGGCTGGTTTGTGTCTTTTGGTATTGCCGTTGGCTGTGTTCTTGGTATTGAGGTTGGGTATGATGTTGGTGCTGCGGTTGGCTGTGGTGTTGTGGTTGGCTGTGCTGTTGACTGTGCGGTTGGTTGTGGTGCCTGAGTTCGCTGTTTTAAAGTTAATCCAACACCCAAGACAATTCCTATTCCGACAAACCCCAAAATCAAGTAGCGAGTAATTAGAGATGATTGATCCTGCCCAGAATATCTAACAACTTTTTCTGATGTCGGCAAGATACTATTAATACTTATCAATTGTTCAAAGTGATATTCAAATAATCGTAACTCCTCAACCGATTTAACCCACAAAGTCCGGCACAGACGCTTCAAAGCAGCTTGGTCATTAATCCCAAAACCAGCTTGCATAGCTTGCAATACTAACTGATACTCCTCTATGCCAAGTGGTAGACCAGCTTCACGCAGTTTAGTAAAAAGTTCCAGTAGAGGCAAATCATTCACTTCCACGGCTCTATCTCAAATAACGGATATGGTCATCCCAACTTTTGAGCAACACACCACCAAATGGGATCTTACCATCCAGTTTTGCCAGAGCCTCATCTTGAGGATAACGACGCAGAACGCGAAACCAGTCAATTAATTCACTGGTGCTGGCTTTTTTGCCAGCTTCTCCTTTATCTTTTCGCATTTCTTCCCGCAAGACTAAAAAGCGAGCTACGGTTTTATCCACCAAAGCTTGGGGTGAAGCAGGAAACAGAGCATTAACAATCTGTATCAACCGCTCACGACTAGGAAATTCAACATAGTGAAACAAGCACCTTCGTAAGAAAGCATCAGGCAAATCTTTCTCATCATTGCTGGTGATTAAGATAATTGGTGCTGCCTTAGCTTTAACTTCCTGACCTGTTTCCTCGACAATAAACCGTCGCTCATCTAATTCCAGCAACAGGTCGTTGGGAAAGTCAATGTCAGCTTTATCAATTTCATCAATCAGTACGATAGTGCGGTTTTCTTGCTGAAATGCCCGTCCCACAGGCCCCCAGCGTACATAGGTAGTTGGGTCATCAATTCGCTCGATTTGTTCTACTGTCAGGCGATTGGAAGCAGCTAGTTGGGCATCCCGTAAACGTCCAACGGCATCGTAGTTATACAACCCATCCTTTGCCCGACTAGTGGATTTAATATACCAAGCTTCCAAGTTCAAACCTAGCTCGTAGGCAACTGCACTTGCAAGTTGAGTCTTACCGCATCCCGGTTCACCTTTAAGCAGTAAGGGACGTTCCAAGTAAATTGCTAAGTTGACTGCTTCTATCAGTTCAGGATTAGGCAAATAGGGATATAATAGCTGTCCGTTCGTCCCCCTTTCTCCTAGTTGGGGCTGCACTTTACCTGTATATTCTAAGAGTTTTCCACCTATAGCCTTAACCATTTTTCCTCTTCGTCATACCAATTACAGCCAGACAGGTGACAAATTTCGCCCAGTGCGGGTTCTGGAATGCCATTATCACTGTTTTTCAGTATTGTTTGTACTGTTTCATCTAACCGATCTATTAGTTTAGTTGGCAATTCGTCCGCTGCATACTCTAGCCAGTTAGTCAGTTCATCGTCAGAAAATTGGTTAATCTCAGGCAGTTTCACAGGATTATCTGGCTTCCAGGTAGGGTCGAGCTTTTCTACAAAAGGAATATTCCAACTACCTACGCAGCCATCATAATCTACTAAGAACATTAATAATTTGAATTGACTCGCTTGCAGGCTAGCCGTCTTAACTTTAGTAGCTAATACTAACCAAAAATCTTGGATCAGTTCGTGTAAAAAAGTTTCCGAAAGGCAATCTACATCGTACAAAATTAACACCACATTCTGAGTTCGCCACCATTGATAAACTCGTTCGGCAATTTCAGGAATTGAGCTTTGCCTCTCCAGACCGACTCTGGCAGCAAGTTCGCGCCACAAAGCAGCACTGTCGCTCCTGCGAGCAATGCGACTAAGTTCAATTCGCACAACCTTTCCGGTGATGATATTGGGAACATTTTGTACCACTAACCGATTCAACAACCAGCGTTGACCATAGTAAAGCGAACCGTAGATTAGAAAAGCTGCTACTGATTGAGTCTCAATAAATTTCCGAAATGCTCGCGTTTGCTCTCTATAGCCCAATTTCAACAAAGCACGATACACTTTTCCGCTAGATAAAGCTCGTTCTAGATCGTCAAGCTGCTGAACTAATTCGTTTAGTTCAGCTTCAGTTTGTTCAATTTGCTTTTCTAATTGGAAGCGAATGAGAGTATCTGCTGCGATCGCAAAATCACGCCGTAGTCTACTTTGCTTCTCCATCAGTAAATCATACTGCTGTTGTAAAGCTTGGCTTTTCTGCTCTAAGTACTGCTCAGCGGACATTCAATTACTTTTTTAGTGAATAATTTTTACTTAGACGAGTAGTGAGAATGTCGATACGGCAATCTGAGCGATCGCCTTTTGTTTCAATGGCTGAAACACTATATTCTGAGGCTAGATGTAACTTATGTAGTTTATTCTAAAAGTAATTTACCACTTCCAGACCTAGTATAAAAATCTGGTTTAGACAGTCCGCCTTTGCCTAAGCTAACAAATTAGATATTGAGCAGCCGATTATTCCTGACTTGGATTCAATACAACAATAATTTCTGCTAGCTTAATTCCCAAAGGTTTCCAGTGGGGATTGCTGGAAGAAAAAGTACCATCTCCTGACACTGCTTGGTAATGATTGGGATACTTTTCGGAAGCATTAGCAGCAGCGTCTACTCGTAAAATAAGTTTGCCTTGATAGCGAGATAATTTACTACTATCCAATAAAATCGTACCGCCGTAATCCCACGCCAACCCATAAAGTTTAAAGTTACCTAATTTCTGGCGTAACTCGCTTAAAGGAGTTCCTACGCCGATACCCTCACGAGTTTTCCAAGCTGAACCCAAGTTACGCACATCTAGAGGTTTGGTGCGAGTATTATCACTCCAGACTACCAACAGCGATCGCCCTCGGTCTAAGTTTAATTGAGTAGCAGCAAAACTACCGATTCCTTCAGCACCGGAAATGGTTTGATCGACAAGACGAGACGCACCAAACAGCTTTACTAAATCCTGTTTGGTGGTTGTACGCGTTATCGACCCAACTCTTTCGCCAGGAACAATCAAGGTGTCTGTTAATGATTGCGATTTAGCAATAGTAACCGAATGCTCAATTTTGTGGGGGAGTGCAACTGCTTGTTTTGCTGAGTAAGTTAGCAGTAAAACTAACACAGTTGTGGCAATACTTTTAATATATGATTTCACGGTGTACCTCGAAATAATACGATTGGGAATGGTTGCTTCAATTATTACTTTTCAGTTTTAACGACTACAATTTCCCAATCACGGATTCCCGATTTTATCAAAACTTTATTTGATTACTCTAGTTGCGTTTAAAATTGCCAGCATTGCTACCCCGACATCTGCAAATACAGCTTCCCACATTGTCGCTATCCCGAAAATACCCAATCCAATAAATACACCTTTAATTGCTAAAGCAAACCCAATATTTTGCCAAACAATTGTCCGGGTTTTTTTTGCAATTTGGATTGCTTCTGCTACTTTTGACGGTGCATCTGTCATGATGACAATATCGGCAGTTTCTATAGCTGCATCTGAACCCAAACCGCCCATTGCCATACCAACATCTGCTCTGGCAATTACTGGCGCATCATTAATACCATCGCCAATAAAGGCTACTTTACTATGTTTGTCGGCTGTGCTGAGGAATTTTTCAATAGCATTGACTTTTTCTTCAGGTAATAACTCTGCTTCGTAAATATCTATGCCAATTTCTTGAGCAATTTGAGAGGCGATCGCTTGATTATCTCCTGTCAACATTACTATTTTATCTACACCCATTTTTTTAAGTGTTTGAATTGCCTGTTTTGCATCTTCTTTAACTTCGTCAGCAATTACTATATATCCAGCATAAATATTATCTACTGCTAAATTAATAACTGTTCCTTCTACTAGGCAATTATCATGAGCAATGTGTTCTTTATGCAATAGGCGATCGCTTCCTGCTATTATCACCTTATTTTCAACTTTAGCTCTAATTCCATAACCTGCTATCTCTTCATAATCTCTTACGTCAGATGCATCGATTTTGCCACCGTAAGCATTACGGATAGATTGGGCAATGGGATGATTTGAATGTGATTCTACCTTAGCAGCTAATTCTATTAATTCTTTTTCATTAAAGCCATTCTTTGGTACTATATTTGCTACTTGAAATACTCCTTTGGTTAACGTCCCTGTTTTATCAAAAACAACTGTTTTGACTGCATTCAAACTATCTAAAAAGGTAGAGCCTTTCACTAAAATCCCACGTCTAGCCGCTCCTCCTACACCTCCAAAGTAACCTAATGGAATACTAATAACTAACCCACATGGGCAAGAAATAACTAATAAAATCAGGGCGCGATAAATCCATTCTGAAGAAGTTGCACCAGAAATAAATAAAGGAGGTAACAAAGCAACTGCAACAGATGTAAAAACTACTATTGGCGTGTAATATCGAGCAAATTTAGTAATAAATTTCTCTGTTTCTGCTTTTTTGCTTTTGGCATTTTGCACCAAGTCTAATATTTTAGCAATAGAAGATTCATCAAAAAGTTTTGTGACTTTGATGCTGAGAACACCTATTTTATTGATTGTCCCAGCTAAAACTGTTTCTCCTAGCTTCACTGTTCGCGGTACAGATTCTCCAGTTAATGCAGATGTATCAATTTGGGAATTCCCTTCGATGATTTCACCATCTAAAGGAATCTTTTCTCCAGGTTTAACAACAATAATATCTCCAATACTTACTGTTTCTGGCGAGACTGTTTTGAGTCCTTTTTCTGTCTGGATATTTGCATAGTCTGGGCGTACTTCTAATAAAGCTTTGATCGAATTACGGGAACGACTGACGGCGATATCTTGGAACAATTCCCCAATTTTGTAAAATAGCATAACTCCAACAGCTTCGGGTAATTTATGAATTGCGATCGCCCCGAGTGTCGCTACTGTCATTAAAAACGTTTCATCAAATATTCTGCCTCTAAGTATATTCCGTCCAGCAGTTTTTAAAACACTCCATCCACTTAATAAATAAGCAGGAATGAAAATCAAATATTCACCTATTGAATAAAGTGTATTATGTAACTTTTCTTCAAAAATTACACCAGGTATATATAAACTTAAAATCACTACTAAAGGAAATAACTCATTTTTAAGATTGAATTCTTCACTGTGATGATGATTGTGGTCATGGTTATGATTCTCATCATGATGATGGTTATGATTCTCAGGATGCTCGTGTTCACAGTGACCACAACCTGAAGATTCTAAATGTAGTTTTGGCTTCATTTTTCTTGATATTGGTAAGTTATTTAATATAGAACCTATATTTTAATGTAATTAAAAAAATAAGTTTTTACAACTTATTTTTTAAGAATGATAATCTATATCAATAATTAATAATTATTCCAAATTCAAGAATATATTTGAAGATAATTTGTTATCAAAAATTGAGATTTTAGTATATATAATACTTTATTTAAAATTTATTTTATTTATTTGTAATTGTCGAAAAATTAAAAATTTAAAATATCTAATGATTCTTCTATTTCTAAATCTAATATTCTTTGTTTGGTATCTTTAAGAGCTTCTAAGTTACCTTCTTTGTGATAGATATCTGCTGCTTTTTGAAAATCTTCAATTGCTATCTGTTTATCTAATATTTGTAAACAAATATTGCCTCTATTATAATAAGCATCTGCATAATTAGGATTAATCTGGATTGCCTGGGTATAATCTTCAATGGCTCCCTCTAAATCTCCTAAGTCATAACGAGCATTACCACAGTTATAATAAGCATCTGCATAATTAGGATTAATCTGGATTGCCTGGGTATAATCTTCAATTGCTCCCTCTAAATCTCCTAAATCGGAACGAGCGTTACCGCGATTTTTATAAGCTACAGCATCTTGAGGATTAATTTTAATTGCTTGGGAAAATCCTAATGGAGTTCCTAGTAAATAACGAGTAATACCACGGTTTTTATAGACATCAGCATAATCGGGATTAATTTTAATAGCTTGGGTATAATCTTCAATTGCTCCTTGATTATCTCCTATATATAAACGAGCTTCAGCCCGGTTTTTATAAGCTACACCAAGGTTAGGATTAATTCTAATAGCTTGGGTATAATCATTAATTGCTTCTTCTAATCTGCCAATTTGATATAAAGCTAAACCTCGTTTATCATAAGATTTAGCATCATGAATATTTATCTGGATTGCTTGAGCATAATCTGCGATCGCTGCTTCATAATCACCTATTTGATAGTGAGCTAAACCTCGTTTATAATACAAGTCAGCATCGCTATAGTTAACTGTCAAAGCTTGATTATAATTAGCGATTGCATTTGGATACTCTCCTTTATTAAAACATTCATCACCTAATTTTATATAAACTATATTTAAATCTTCATCTCGAGAATGTAAATTATTTTCTCCATGAGGTTGAAAATAAGATTTCAACAAATGATTATTAATCGGCTGGAGTGGTGTTTCTTTTAAGAGATATTTATAAATTGGTGGCTGTTGCAAAGAAGAATTATGATTAACTGAAGACTGTAATTGTTCTAAGTAACAAAATAAGCCACCACCATAAAGTAATTGGTCTATCCCAAATGAAATTTTACCAGTTTTTAACTTAATCATTCGGGTTGGGAGAAAACCAGCTAAAAAAAGGTGATACTCAGATTGTGCCTCGCTGACATCTTCTTGAATTAAAATACAAACTACAACTGCATTTTTTTCAACTTCTTCAGAACTAATTGACCATCTAACTCTATCAATTCTACCGTGACGCGATTTGACTTCAATACCAATAGATGGGTCAGAAGTCAAGGTAAAATCTATTTTTCCATCACCACCAAATCGCTTTTCATAATCGACTTCGGTGATAAAATCGGCTAAACGTTCCTTGACAACTTCCTCACCAAGTTTTCCCTTAAGATAGTTAATAAAAACATCACGAACTGGCAAAACACGCTTATATTTCTCAGCCATTTGCCAGCAAAATTCTCGTAGTGCCTTTAACCTCTCTCCAGAAATTATGGTTAATTCACTATATTGACGTTCTGTTTCACAATGAAGCAGACAACCAGATGTTAACCTTTTGATAAAATCAGACTGTAGCGATCGCAGTAGCGTAATCCAGTCCATTTTGATTGCTGCGAATCTTTTGATGAGATTATTCTATTAAAATATTCATTCGGCGTAAACCTTTTAATTGTCTTGCGTGATATTCCCAAAAATTGCTTCATTTTATCTAGTAAATCTTCATTTAACTTAACACAATTATTTTCACAGAAAGCAAGTATATTACGACATAACTTCTGAATTCTGACTCTTGAATTTTTACGAACAACTAGTAAGGGCTGCACCACATTGATCTTCCTTTTTCAACCAGCCTTTAATACCTTGATATTCTACCTGCGCCCAATCTCCCTGACAGCTTAACAATTTGACAGGTGTATTAGCACGAATTCTTGCCACTTTTCGGCTTTCACTGTTACTAGCGTAAAGATTGACCCCATTAGTACCGTAGCCCCGAGTTGATAAGCCTAACTTTGGCACAAATACCCATCCAGTTCCT
Organism: Nostoc sp. S4; assembly: GCA_029379225.1. Taxonomy (GTDB): domain Bacteria; phylum Cyanobacteriota; class Cyanobacteriia; order Cyanobacteriales; family Nostocaceae; genus Nostoc. The sequence goes on from JAQYWR010000002.1 coordinate 262,153, forward strand.
TGAAAACCATCACTAGCATTCGTAATCTGCGCCCATTTTCCAGCAGCAGCAACAACTTTAACTGTTTGATTAATGGGTATTTGCCCTAAAATTCTATTTTTTGTGCTTCCACCACTCCGCACATTTAAACCTCGCAAACCTGTATCAGTAACATAGGCAAAAATATCACACTTTTGTAGATTAGTTGATTTTGCTAAAGCTATTTGATTAGCTATACCACTATTGAGCATTATACTAATACAACTCAATCCCAATGCAAAGGCTAACTTATTCGCTGAATTTTTGCCTTTTTTTGTCATAATTTCTCCAATCGACTGGCATCATTGCTCAAAGGTGGAATCATCTTTCTATATCACATATTAACTATCTTTAAAATAGATTTTTGGGCTGTAATAACTCTTGATTTGAGAGAATTTAGTTTGGCGATCGCCCCTCAAAGCAACACAACCACACGATTGAGTATTATGATGTCAATATATAGTGTAGTTAACCCCAATCCGGACTTTTAACATTAATATTTATTAAACTAATATGAATACCAAAATCCAGTCAATATCAGATGGGATAGTCAAAGAGATTATTAATATCAATAATATCAGTATCTTAGAATTAGACCAGGAAGAAATTATTAATCTATTTAAATCTTATGGAATCTTGCTTTTTAGAGGATTTCTGGCTGAAACCGAGATTTTTAAACAATTTACTAATTCATTGAGTACAGATTTTATCAATTATGCTGGTGGCGCATTCAGTAGAAGAGTCATTAATGGAGATGAGACTCTTTTAAGTGTAAATGATTTTCAGTCGGAAATTAAATTGCATGGAGAAATGTATTATCAGCAGAATATTCCTTTGATGTTGTGGTTTTTCTGTGCTAATCCGCCCTTAAAAGATGGTGAAACTACTGTATGTGATGGACGACAATTTTTTAATGAACTTAGTAGTTCAACCAAAGAATTATTTATGAAAAATAATTTAAAATTTACTGTTCGGATGTCTCAAGAGGACTGGCAAAAAAAATATCAAACAGATGATTTGAAGAAACTAAAAGAGATGTGTTCCAAAAATAATACTTGTCTCACAGTAAACGATGACCAATCGATTATACTGCAATACATTTGTCCAGCAATCATCCCTAGCCGATGCGGAAAGTTTCAAGTGTTTATTAATAGCCTATTGCCCACAAAGCAGTTAAGTTCCCAAATTTTGAAGTTTGAGGATGATTCAGAGATTCCTGATGAGGTGATGTCTGAACTTAATCAAATTGCTGAAAAAATTACTACCAAAATTGCTTGGCAAAAAGGTGATATTTTAATGATTGATAATACAAGAATCCTTCATGGGAGAAGGGCTTTTGCTGACAATCAAAGAGATATTTATATTAGGTTATGTTCCCCAGCTTTTCCTTTTTGAACAAAAGCGTCAGTCCTAATCATCAGTCTTCATTAAAGCTGATATAATTTTACGTTTGAAAACAGTCCCGAATACTTAACAGCAGTTATCTGAATAACTGCTGTAACGAACATCATACTATTTCATATCGTAGCCAAACAAATTTGGGTCAACTTCTCCTAATTGCAACTCTGCTAAACCATATTCCGCCCATCTTCTATCTACCATCGCCGCCACATCTGGGTCAGATTCCAAAGGTGAACCCCATTCATGGTTTGTTTCCGGTGGAATCTTTGTAGTCGCATCAATTCCCATGCGTCCACCTAAGCCAATCTTTTCACTGGCAAAATCCAACGTATCAAAAGGTGTATTCGGCAAAATAAAGACATCCCGCACTGGGTCAACTTTAGAACTAATCGCCCAAACAACTTGACGCGGATCGCGAATATTTATGTCTTTATCCACCACAATCACAAACTTGGTGTAAGTAAATTGTGGTAAAGCACTCCAAAACGCCAAAGCCGCCCGTCTTGCTTGTCCCGGATATGCTTTATCAATAGAAATAATCGCCGCTTTATAACTCAAAGCTTCCATTGGTAAGAAGAAATCGACGATTTCGGAAACTTGTTGCCGCAGAATAGGAGTATAGATGCGATTAAGTGCGATCGCCATCATCGCTTCTTCTTTGGGTGGACGACCGCTAAATGTTGTTAAGTAAATTGGATCTTTGCGGTGTGTCATACACTCAAAGCGAATCAATGGTGAATCTTCTACACCGCCGTAATAACCCATGTGGTCGCCAAAAGGCCCATCTGCTAAAACTTCCCCAGGTGTAATTGTTCCTTCCAAAACAAATTCTGAATCTGCGGGAACTTCCAAATCTACAGTTTTACACTTCGCCAACTGCACACCCGAACCGCCATAAAGTCCAGCAAACAGCCATTCTGATAAATCTACTGGGATGGGTGTAGCTGCTGCCATAATAATTAAAGGATCTACACCAAGTGCGATCGCCACTTCTAATTTCTTCCCACGTTCAGCCGCTTTTCGCAAATGCCTTGCACCACCCCGCACCGATAACCAGTGAACCGTCATTGTATTTTGGGATTGTAGTTGCAAACGATACACCCCTACATTCGGCGTACCCGTCTCACAATCTTTGGTGATTACCAATCCCAGCGTGATAATCTTGCCAGCATCACCAGAATAAGGACGTATCAAAGGCAACTTATTTAAATCTAAATCATCGCCTTGAATCACAACTTGCTGACAAGCAGGAAAAAAGTCCCGTCCCGGTTTCGCCTTCACCACGTCAAACAGCACCTTACCAAAATCTATCGCCTGGGAAATCTTCTTCGGTGGTTTTGGTTGTTGCAGCATACTCAACTTTTTACCCAGAGTTTCCAACTCCTGTGGATGCTGCATATTCATCGCCCAGCAAATCCTTTCCACAGTTCCCATCAAATTCACCGCCACCGGGAAAGAAGCACCTTTGACGTTTTCAAACAACAACCCTGGTCCACCTTTCTGTAGCATCCGGTTAGAAATTTCAGCAATTTCTAAATCTGGGTCAACTAACGCACAAATCCGCCGTAATTGCCCTCTTTCTTCTAGAATCTTTATGAATCCCCGTAAGTCTCTGGCCATAGTTCTTGTAAAGCTGATTATTTAAGAAGTGTGAAGCGCTTTCTTATATTATTAATCATTGGCTACTTCTCACATTTCCCGACACCCCCTTATCCGCTTCCTACTCCTGATTCATTTAGGCTTAACTGTAAATTAACCTATTGCTTAATCTTTCTTAACTTAATTTTACAAACATTTTAGTTATCCTAACTGGGGATACGCATTATTCTTGAAAAATAAGCGCTAACCGAATTCAAACATGGCCAGAATAAACTATACCTTCCTAGCAGGCGGTCTTGTTATATGACCCCTGCTGGGTTTATTTCTTATAAGCTTCAGTGATACTTGGCTTTTAGGTTTTTGCGAATCTTGATAAGTTTGTGTTGGTGTAGCCCAACTCAGACAGCGCCAGATAATTCCATTTGCAAAAATATTTGTAATAAATATATATATAGATTTTTATCAGCGTACAAGTGTTATATAGGTAATAGGTAATTTATCAAAGTACGTTGACTTTACCAGTGTCAATATCATAATATGCACCAACAATTTTTAGTTTACCAGCACGCAGCAATTTACTTAAAATTATTGAGCTTTCTTGCAATTTTTCAGCCTGATATTTAACATTAGCGATAACTGCGTCATCAATAGTATTACTAGTTGTTAATTTGATGTTTGTTAAAGCAGGTTTGATGCTTTCAACAACAAGACTAATTCTACCAGGAAGTGGTTCATTGTTGATTGCTTCTGTGACTGCACCGCATCTTTTATGACCTAAAACTACAATTAATTGCGAACCTAATACAGCTGTAGAATATTCTAAACTACCTATAGCCATGTCATTAACAACATTACCAGCCACTCGTACAACAAATAAATCTCCAAGTCCTTGGTCGAAGACAATTTCCGCAGGGACTCTAGAATCTGCACAGCCTAATATAGCTGCAAATGGATATTGAGCTTTCGCAACTAATCGTAAACGTTCTAATGATTGGTCGGGATATTCGCGTTGTTGACAGACAAATCTTTGATTACCATTTAGCAAACGTCTAATAGCTTCATTAGGACTGACTGAATGAGGGTTAACTGGGTGAATATCAGCCGCAACAGCTTGTTGTGTATTCCAGCGATCGCCAAAAGTAGTAACTGCAATACCCATTACACCTGCAAATTTCAAGAAATCCCGTCGCCCTACGAATCGATGAATTTTACTCATCAATCTACCTGATAACATTTTTCTTAGTATCAGGAAGATATCAGATATAAATCAAATCCAATAGTACCCTGTTACACGGTTTAAGAGTTATTTAATCTTTGATTAATCAGTAGAAAGACGATACTCATTATTTAATTTTTAAAAAAGCTTCTTCAAAAATAGAGTTGACAAACTGATATATGTCTGGTTCATTTGAAGCTCTTGGTCCAGCAACATTCAGGGTTACTATTTTATAGTTGAAGATAAATAATAGTAATTCGTTGACAGTATTTACATCAGTTAGTTCTTGAGATATATGTAAATAAGGTTTCTGATATTTTTCTGCTAATTCAGCAGTTAACAAACTACCTGTAAAAAGTTTTTTAGCAATAGAAAATATCACTGTTCCATCTGAATCACGGACATTCCATTCAGTTCGCTGGGAATATTCATCTGATGGTGTTTCAGTTAGGTTATAGCGTGAATTAATAACACCATCTTCTGCTTTACGTCCTTTGGGACACCAGCCTCCATGAGGAACTTGACGAGCTATAGCCCAATCGAGAGCTGCACGGTCTGCTCCTGTTTGACCACCAGAAATTATTTTTAATTTGCTAGTCATTTTCAATTACAACAATTTACAGGTGAGTGAAGTACAAAAGCTAATTTTAAAATCTGGATCTAAAAGCTGTTTTATAGCAAGCAAATTAAAGGTTAGGACATCTTGAAAGCCTGGATGTTAGGAATAGTAATGTTTTACCTGCTGCTATACTCCTAAATTCTGCTGTATTTAATAAACTTTAAAATAAAAAATATTCCACTGCTCACAGTCAACAGTTATCAGTCATCAACCAACAACTTCAAACGAGATAATTTATTTTTTGGAGTTCCCTAATGCCCTTTACCTGCTCCCAGATACAGTTCACCGACTTTCGGATCGTTCAATAATTCTTCACCGGGGCCGGAGATAGCATCGCGTCCAGACTCTAGTACATATCCGCGATTAGCCATTTCTAAAGCCTTACGGGCATTTTGTTCTACTAATACGATCGCAGTACCCGTTTGATTTATTTGCTTTATCTGCTCAAACACTTGTGTTACCAAGATGGGCGATAAAGCAGCAGAAGGTTCATCCAAAATTAGCAAATTCGGTTCTAACATCAAAGCTTTGCCCATCGCTAGCATCTGGCGTTCTCCTCCAGATAGAGTACCAGCGCGTTGATTACGGCGATCGCTCAGTCTGGGAAACATGGTAAATATTTTATCTTTGAGTGGTTTCAAAGGAACATTGAGAACAAAAGCACCCATTTCTAAGTTTTCATCGACACTCAGCGAGGGAAAAACATTAACTATTTGCGGTACGTAGCACATTCCCCGTTGGACGATTTGATTCGACTTTAGCCCCACAATATTTTCACCTTTGAAATTAATTGTGCCGGTATGAGGCAGTAAAAGCCCAAAAATTGTTTTTGCTAAAGTAGATTTACCAGCACCATTGGGGCCAATTACTGCTACCAATTCCCCTGGTGCAACCTGAAAATTCACACCTTGGAGGATATCTACGTCTTTAATATATCCAGCGTGGACGTTTTGAACTTCTAGTAAATAATCATTTGTCATGTGTCATTTGTTATTAGTCATTTGTCCTCTGTTACAAAGTTCCGATGTCTGACGACAAGCCACCCTTCGGGTGTCTACGGAGGAAACCTCCGCTCAACGCCACTTGCTGTCCGACGCAGGGCGCTGAGGTAGCAGTAGCTCGACTTTGCGCTTTGTCAGTCGTCATTGGTAAAAAACAACTGACAACTGACCACTGACTATGAACTATTCCGGAGTTTTTTGCAACTCCGGTCGTTCTTCTGGAAGAATCGCATCTTCGACTGGGCAAACTTGCAGACATATACCACAGTCGATGCAGGTAGTAAAGTCAATCCAGTACCAATCGGTTCCCTTGGCATTTTTGCCTGGGCCTTCATGAATGCAAGCTACCGGACAAGCACCTACGCAGTCAGCAACGCCTTCACAGACTTCTGTAACAATTGTGTGCGGCATATTCTCGATTCCCTCTCTCTGTATCGGCTATTTCTAGCCTAGCAGGGGAGGGGAAGACAAGGAGACAAGGGGACAAGAGGATAACTTACAACACAACAAGTCTTTTCGCTTGTCCTCCCATCCTCTTTCCAATACGCGATCGCCAATTTTCTCTGAGAATTTTGGCATAGGTGGCTAAAGGATTGTATTGATGAATCGTTCTAGATTTTAGATTCTCGATTTATTGACAAATCTAAAATCTAAAAACATTTGCTTATCTAATCGGCTCTATAGATACAGGAGAACATTGCTTTCTATCATCGCAAGTAAGAAATATTGGTGGTTTATCAGGCGGAATTGAAAAGAAAAAGTTGTCAGGACTATAAATCGGATGCTTTGTGTGAGTTCCAGCATAGACGGGGTTATAACCCCAGATAAGTAATCCATCTGGATCGGGCTTGAGGTACATCGTCTGATCTACAGCTTCCGTCTGGAACGAGTCAGTGTTACGAAATCTGGTTCTCATAGTTCCAGAATATCCATTCATTTTGAGAATGCTTTCATAAACAATTCCATGACCGCTATATCTTAGCTTCCAACTTCCATAAATTGGAGTAACTAAATCTGATACTTGAGCTATAGTAACTTGCGAAGATTGAGCAACATCGGTCGAAGATGCAGTTTTAGGTGCTTCTGTTTTGGCGCTTTTCGCATTTGCTGACTCGATTCCAAACAGCCCTATGCTACTAACTACTAAAATCCAAATCCAAGCAATTTGTCTGATATTCATAGTTTAGCGTTGTATAATAAATGGATGACTTGAAACTATGTACTTTGCAATAGTATGACTATTGACAGCAAAGCTTTTGCAAACGATGAAATCATTTGCAGAGTATGGAATTAACTTTTGAAAAGTCTGATTTTTGTAGAGAAGAAAATCGCCTATTAATGATTGGATAATCAGTGCGCTTTTTACCCTACAAAGGACTATCGGAGGCTAGAGCGATAATCGTCGAGATATTTACGTTACTTTACAAATAATTTAAACTGCTCTAATTTAGAGACTATTTATAAAATAAAGACAAAATTCTTGTAGGATATGTTATGTCATGTCCGGTTGAAGACTTATCATTTAGAGGGCAGGGAGAAAGAGACTTTTGGGATTTTTGCACAGATACGGTAATTATAAGTGATTAGCCGGACATGATATTAGGCGCATATTTCGAGATTAATTGTCATATCATGTCCGGGTAATTAGTTACGATTAAGCTCCAATCTGAAGCCACCAATGAAAACCCGTTAACCCGCGAATAAAATCTTGCTGTTGAAGTAAAGAT
>JAQYWR010000022.1 GCA_029379225.1 Nostoc sp. S4
AAATTAATTCAACTTCCCGGTCTTCACAACCAAGAAGTAGGCGAAACGTTTGTCGGTGCTGATTCAGGACAAGCCACAGCTGTATTACAAAATTTCTTAGCAAAACTCCAACGTCAGAGTGTTGCCACAGATCTAGAGATGCAAGCAGAACTTGTGCAGCAGATGATTTTGGCTGAGGCACAGAAGGATTTGATTTTAAAGCAATTTTTAATTCAACAGGAACAGCAAATTGTGTCTGCTTTTCCACAAAGTATATTATCTACAGCGATACAGTCTGCGATCGCCCAACTAAGGGATAACTGATTAGAGTATCGATCCCAGATGCGCGATTTGGATAATACAGATTTCCAAAAAGTTAGAAACTCTAGGGTTGATAGCAATCAGGGGAACGAGGGGCGAATAATACTTCATACGTGTCAACTTAACTTCAAACTTGCTTTGCAACAACATTTTGCCCTCACCCCCAACCCCTCTCCCAATTTTGGGAGAGGGGAGGCGGAGATTAAATTCCCCTTCTCCTAGAATGGGAGAAGGGGTTAGGGGATGAGGGAATGTCTGAAACACTTATATGGTAAATCTTTCAGCTTAAGTTGACACTAATGATAATACTTCTTGGGCAACAGTTACGACTCACAATGCCCCATGCCCCAGCCCCTTCTACGGATTCTCGCGGATGAAAGTCTCAATTTCATCTAGTTCCTGCTGATTGAGACGAAATTCTCCAGCACCGATGATTCCTTCCACCTGCTTGGGATTGCGTCCGCCAACGATCGCTCCCGTCAGTGCTGGATTATTTAAAGTCCAAGCGATCGCCACTTCACCAGGCGAACGGCCGTGTTTTTCACCAATGCGTTGCAACACTTCCACTAGTTTTAGATTACGAGATAGGCGTGGCTCTTGAAATTCTTTGTTATCCTTGCGCCAATCATTATCCGGAAAATTGGCAACCCGCTCAGGTGTCATCTTTCCTGTGAGCAAGCCAGATTGCATCGGTGAATAAACAATCACACCAATGTTGTTTTCCTTGCAGAAAGGTAATATCTCGTTTTCAACATCAGGTTTGACTAGTGAGTAAGGCGGTTGCAATGAAGTGACTGGCGCAATCTTCTGGGCACGTTGCAACTGTTGGACATTGAAGTTTGAAACCCCGATATAACGAACTTTACCTTCATCCTTTAGCTTAGCCAGAGTTGTCCACCCTTCTTCAACTTCTGAATCTGGGTTCGGCCAGTGGATTTGGTAAAGGTCAATGCTTTCAATATTCAGTCGGCGCAGACTAGCTTCAACCTCCCGTCGCAGAGAATCCGCCTTGAGGCTGTTACCAATTTTCCCCTTTTCATCCCAAATCAACGAGCATTTGGTGAAAATATAGGGGCGATCGGAGCGACCTTTGAGTGCTTTGGCAACAACCTCCTCCGAATGTCCTAGACCATAGACAGCTGCGGTGTCAATCCAATTCATACCGAGGTCGAGAGCGTGATTGATGGCTGCGATCGATTCCTGGTCATCCTGCTCTCCCCAACCAAAAGCCCATTCACCTCCACCGATTGCCCAAGCACCAAAGCCAATTGGGGTAATGTGAAGCTCCGAATTCCCAAGCTGTTTGGTTTGCATATCTAATTTCTCCAAGAATTTTTGAATCAATTAGTAGTCTAGGCTGTAAATAATTGTTTCAACCGCTATCTCAGGTGTGAATGACTACTGGTTTTAGCTCATCCCACCCTTAAAAGAGGATGAGATTTCACATTGACGGTTGACGGTTAACAGTCCTCAGTTAACAATTAACACTCGTAAATACCGCAGGCGTGGCATTATCAATTCTTAAGTCTTGTGTTGTTAACATACTACATATAAACTAGAGTGGCTCGAAAATAGTAGCAATTATCAGTTAAATACAGAGAATAATATGTCAGAAGAATTAAAGGGCAAAATTGCACTCATTACAGGTGCAAATAAGGGTATTGGGTACGAAATCGCACGTCAACTAGGTTCTAAAGGTGCTACTGTTCTTGTTGGTGCCAGAGATATTGGACGTGGTGAAGAAGCGGCGAATAACCTTTGTTTAAACTATATTGATGCCAAAGCAATTCAACTAGATGTAGTAGACCAAAAAACAATCGACTTTACGGCCCAACAAATCGAAAGCGAATTTGGAAAACTTGATATCCTGGTCAATAATGCTGGGATAATAAGCGATGGCGATCGCCTTCCACCCAGTCAAGTTGATATTCAAACACTCCGACACACTTATGAGACAAATGTCTTTGGAGTATTTGCAGTTACAAAAGCTTTGTTACCACTGTTAAAGAAATCAACAGCAGGGCGAATAGTAAATATGTCAAGTGGTTTAGGTTCTCTAACTCAAAACTCCGACCCAAATTTTGAGTTTGCTGATTATAAGCTTCTTGCTTATAACTCATCAAAGACAGCATTAAACGCGCTCACAGTTCTGCTTGCTGCTGAACTCAAAGATACTCCAATAAAAGTTAATGCTGCCGACCCTGGTTACACAGCAACCGACATCAATCAAAATCAAGGTCACCGTACCGTCGAACAGGGAGCCAACGCAGCAGTCAGACTTGCTACTCTTCCTGATGATGGTTCTAGTGGAGGGTTTTTTGATGAAGACGGCGTAGTTCCCTGGTAAAGGGGTATTGAGTATTGGGCGAACAGGAAGTGTGGGAAGGGTGGGAGGTGTGGGAGGTGTGGGAGGTATGGGAGGATGGAGAAGAAATCTTGCCCCCCTCTCTCCCCACACTCCCCCATCCCCCCATCCCCCCTCTCTCCCCACACTCCCCCATCTCCCCATTCCCCACTCAATAAGGATTTGAATCAATCCGTCCTCTTTTAACACTCCTAAGATAGTATCCGGAGGTTGGTCTGTTTCTCAAGTTGAATGTATCGCCGCGAGGGACTCTCCAAATCTTGTAGTTGGAAAACGTCAAAGGCGATCGCGGTTCGCATACTTCTGGCATATGATCGCCTAGTACAAAGTACGCTGCACCTCTACCTATAACTTTCACTAGACCGTATTTATCTACAACAACCGATGTACTTTCACTGACTGCTATACCTAAAACACTGCTAGATACACCGTCTTTAATTTGACGAGCAATAAAAGTCATAATTCGACCCATTCTTTCCCGCCTGTCGAAGTGTGTATCTACGATAGTTCCCTTCAAATAACTCCAGTTAAAAAAGTTGTAAGTAAAAGTAATGTCTCGGTAAGGGTCTTCGAGTGCATCTCTAGTTTCAATGCCTTTTTCGGAAGAAGCACAAGCATCGTAAACATACTCACTTTGGATCATCGCACCCGCACTGGTGCCACCAATACCACCTCCCTTCAGGTAAACTGACTTCACAGCAGCTTCCAACTTCGTGTCTTTCCAACTGCGAATGTATTGACATTGGTCGCCGCCAGCAAAGAAAATCACATCAGCATTTCTGACTTTTTCAACAATCTCAGCTTTGTTTGCTTCTTGGCGATTGCTAATAACTAGAGTTTCTACTGAGTTTACGCCTTTCATTGCAGAAATTAGGCGATTGTAATCGTGATTACCATAAGTCCGGATTACAACAACATTAAGTTTGGTGGCGGAGTTAGTACCTCCCCTAACTTCGTTAATCATCCACTGGATAGCGTCGTCCACATCGGGACCTCCTCCACCCAAGCTAAGAACAGGGCCAGACAAGGAAGAAGAACGGACATCGAAAGAGGGGGAGGGACTGACATCAAGACTGTCGCCTAAGAAATAGCGTTTCCAGTTTGCGATAAAACGGGTTATAAGGAAAATTCCCATCTTAAATAATTTGATTGCTCTACTTTTCAAGCGGCTTGATACGTTTGGGAATGCCTTTGTCATACTAAACTTATGATGCAAACTCCAATTATTGCTAAGCTGTTACGTATTTGAATTGCTCATTTACTCGTGAATATTGCCCTTAGTTATTTGTTCTCTGTTACAAAGTTGAGGCAGTCCGTTGGCGGGGTTCCCCCGCTTAAAGGAACTGCCGTCTGATTGGAGGAAACTTCTGCTACAACGCCACAAGATTCAGACGTAGGGCGCTGAGGTAGCAGAGGCTCGACTTTGCGCTTTGTTCTTTGTAAAGACAAATGACCAATGACAAATGACAAAGGACAGTTTAAAGCAATTTAGACGCCCATTATCTTAACTTTGGCATCATAAAGCTTGAAATTCCAGCGTACAGGGCTTGTACTGTTTTTTAATACTAAATAACCGAAAGCGTTCGTTAATTATCTGCATTATTCTGCAATAATCTCTAGATTACTTGTAGCTTTTTATTTAGATCGGATAAAAGCCTATCAATTGATTGTGATTTAATTGAGGCAAAGCCACCAGTATTTTCCCATAAATGCTTTGTCATTGATATTACTATGTATAGGGGGATCTGGATTTCTCACAAGTAAGAAATCCAAGGAGTGTGGGAGGTGTGGGAGGAAAAGGAAGTGTGGAAGGATGAAGAAGAAATCTTGCCCCCTTCTCTTCCCACACTCCCCCATCCCCCTCTCTCCCCACACTTCCCACACTCTCAACACTCTTGTGAGAAATCCGGGGGGACTGGTAGCTATTCTTTTTATGCTTGTGTCTTAATTCGCGTAGAACTATTTGCAAACCTATTCTTTTTATCCAAAGTCCAAAAATATAGGTAGTATACTTAATTACCAAATAATTTGCGATCGCTCTTGCACAACTTGCTGATAAACTTCTTCGGTTTGCTTGGCTAATTTCGGCCAGCTAAAGCGTCGTTCTAAATCTTCATAAGCATTATCCACCAGCCATTGTCGATAACCTGGATTTCTTAATACCTCCAAAATTCCCCAAGCTAAGGAATCGGCGTTATTTACCCAAGTGACAATACCTGTTTTGGTATGTTGCACGACTTCTGGAAAACCACCTGTATCAGATACAACTACAGGCACACGAGAAGCAAAGCTTTCTAAAGCGACAATTCCAAAGGGTTCGTAAAGACTGGGAAACACGGCACAGTCAGCAACAGTTTGAAATTTATCTAAGTAATCATCGGAGAGAAAACCAGTAAAATAGCAATTGTGCCAAATTCCTAAATCCCAAGATTGGCGTTTGAGATGGTCGGTATTGCCACCACCAACGATGACAAATTTCACCTTACCGGCCATTTGCCAAAGTATTTTGGGTGCAGCATTCAACAATGTAGGTACACCCTTTTCATAAGTCATCCGACCAAGGTAGTAAACGATTTTCTCATCGTCGTCGGCAAATTGGCGGCGAAAATCCAGAGCATGAAAATCTTCATGGTGTCGTTTCTTTTCGGCTCGGATACCGTTATAAATGATATCGATTTTGTCCCAAGGACTGTGTAGCGCTCGTTCTACTTCCCGCCGCATATAATCGCTACAAACGATAATCCGCCAAGCGTTGTAAGCTAATAGGGTTTCTTTACCATTAATATAACGTTGTATATCAGTATGAATACCGTTATAGCGTCCGTATTCTGTAGCGTGAATTGTAGCAATTAATGAGATCTTAAAATTATGCTTGAGAGCGATCGCGGCGTCTCCGACTAACCAATCATGGGCATGAATTAAATCAAACGGGCCTTCCTCTAAGATTAATTTACCACCATGATGTCCCATGCTTTGGTTGAGATTGACTACCCAGTGGAAAAAGTCATTACTATATCCCACTGGCACTCGATGTATGTTTACTCCCTCCACCACTTCATACATTGATGCCTGACCAAACTCCACTGTAATCAAATGGACTTCATGCCCTAACTTTACTAGTTCTGGGTACAACTCAGCTACATGACGCGCAATTCCTCCAACTATCCTGGGTGGAAACTCCCAACTCAGTACCAGTATTTTCATCTGTTAGATTTCCTGAGACTTGACAAATATCTAAAAAACTAGATTTATCTAAAAATACAAGTCTGCCAATTTTATTAAGTGGATTTACTCGTATTTTGAGATTTTTAATAGTTATTTTGTTAAAGCTTATCAAAGGATATGAACTGTGAGCTAGAGATTGAGGTGGCGATGGCGAGATGGAATGCGTTCAAAAATGTAAGCGATTTTAACTTCGTGAGGTAGAAACTTAGGTTTGGTAACCAGACATCAAGTTTGTTATACTTCCTAATTCTGAATTGGTAAATTTAGCGATTTGACTGACTTGCTGAATTTGATATTAAAAACACTCGACAGGCGAACAGCAAACACTACGAACTCGATCGCGTCCTTGTTGTTTGGCTGTATAAAGTGCTTTGTCTGCTGCATTAATCAAGTATTGCGGCGACATTTCGCAATTTGGAACAGTGCTGACAACGCCCAGACTAACAGTTACATGGTCAGACACGCTAGACTGAGCATGGGGAATCGCTAAGTCGCGTACTGCTTGTAAAATCGCTTGAGCTAGATGAATTGCGCCTTTAGTCTCTGTATTTGGCAAAATTACAGAAAATTCTTCTCCACCATAACGAGCTACTAAATCAGCTGGGCGCTTAACAGTACTTAAGAGGGCACTGGCAATTTTTTGCAAACAATTATCTCCTGCTAAATGTCCATAGCTGTCATTGTAGAGTTTAAAAAAATCGACATCGAACAAAATTAACGACAGCGGCATTTTCTCTCGTTTGAGTCGATGCCACTCACTCTCAAGATATTCATTAAATCGGCGACGATTGGCTATTTGAGTCAAACCATCTAAGGTAACCAGTCTTTGTAGTTCTTCATTGGCATCTTGTAGCTGCTGATAAAGTACCGATTGATGAATAGCTATCGCTACTTGAGAAGCCAATTGCTGCAATAAATTAACTTCAAATGGTTGCCAGTAACGAGGTATCGCACACTGGTAAGTTATAACTAAACCCCATAGATGCTGGCCATTCAAAATCGGCACTACCATTGCAGCCTTCACCTGATGAAGTTGCAATAATTCAAAATCAGCTGACAAATCACACTGCTGGATATTATGCAAAATTGTGGGTAATCGTTGGTAATAATCGCTAAAATCTCCCTTAATGCAAAATGCTAAAATTGTCTGTTTTAATTTTTGAGGATAGCCATCGGCCAAAGATTCTGCTGCAAAATAACCACTGCCGTCAGCTGTTAATTGGTAAATAGCCACACAATCTGAACGCAAACACTCGCGAATACTATTTACCGTTGTATTCAAAACTTCTTCTAAATTTAGCGATTGCCGAATCTGTTGAGTTACTTGAGTAATTAGCCTCTCCCCTGTTGCCTGTTGTCGCAGTACTGCTTCGGCTTGTTTGCGAGTGCTAATGTCCTCTATTGAGCCAAGAATCTGCGTTGGAGTACCGCTAGCATCTCTGGCAAATACGACTTCTCGTGTATTCAGCCAACGCCACTCACCATTTTTGTGTCGAAATCGGTATTCAGTGGAAAGAACTTCATTGTCCCTGAGGTTGGCAAAGCGACTTAATAAGTCATAGCAGAGGTGTCGATCGTCTGGATGAAAGCAATTCATCAACCACTGCCGATCTGCTTGACAAATTTCCTCTGGAGAATATCCTAAAACTGTTAAACTTTGCTGGTTAAGATAAATACTTGTTCCTTGTAACAGGTCAAATAAATATAAAATATGCGGTACGGTATTAGCAACCTTTTGTAAAAAGTCTTGACTTGAGCGCAATGCTTCTTCAGCTTTGTGGCGTTCGCGCAAGGCGGCTTGCCATTGACTAATATCTCGTCCTTCACAAATGATTAGTGTCACACGCCCTGTTCGATCGAGTATTGGACGTAAAGAAAAATCAATGGCGATCGCTTGACAATCTCGACCCCATATGTCTACTTCGTAGCGAATAAATTCACCATTGGCAGCAGCAGCGATCGCAGTTCTTAATTGTAGTTGTGTTTCTGGAGAAATCGTCCACCATTTTGCTTCCCAAAATAATTTACCGACGACTTCTTCTCGCGTAATTCCTGCAAAGTCTAGTGCTGTTTGGTTGACTTCTAAAACAATTCCACTCGGCTCAAGCAATCCGATAAACTGAATGGTTTGATTGAAGATCGCACGGAATTTTTGCTCGCTTTCACTTAAAGCTTCTTGTGCTTGTTTGCTGTCAGTAATATCTCGTCCCACCGATTGCAGTTCTACAAGATTACCTTGCTCATCAAATATACCTCGTGTAATCCACTGGGCCCAACGCACCTTTTGGCAAGCAATAACCCGATTTTCAAAGGTGATAACGGGATTTTCTAAGCTGATAGAATTTACCAGATTAACTACACGTTCTCGGTCTTCCTGAAACACAATAGGTTTGTAGTGGTGGCCGATAAGCTGTTGGCGCTTGAGTCCAAAAAATCGACAGAAAGCTTCATTAACAAACGTAACAGTGCCATTGGGTAAGCTTCGAGCAATCAGTTCCGTTTGGTCTTCAAGAATGGCAAGATAACGAGTTTCGCTTTCTTTTAGTCCTGCTTTCACGTGTTTGCATCTGCTGATATCAAACACTAAACACTGAAGCAGTGGACTTTGTCTATCCACACAAAGAATGATATTGGCTCGGTTTTGTACTTAGATTGTTGTAGCGTGGCGCTTAATCATCCGACACTCAATACCCAATAGTTCTTCGGTGGGGCAATACCTGATAATTGTTGCAGTTGCAGACTACTCCTTTTGCACCCAAAGATTACCGTTAAATTAGAGTTAAAAAATATATACCGCGATTTATATAAGTTAGAACATTTTGAAAGATATGAATACTAAGAATATTAATATTTATACCTCCTGTCTCCTACAATAACTGCCTTCTGGTCACTGAGCGTAGCCGAAGTGTGCCTCCTGCTATATCAGTAATCTTACACAGCAAGTGAGTAAAAACAAAATCTGCCAACAGCAAGCCCAAATTTCTTTAGTTTAGCCTGCCGTTGGCATTTGAGATGTAGCCGCAAGCAGCCAATCATTTTTAAAGATTAAGCACAATTAAATTAGCTTTGATCCAAGCGCAATACTGCCATAAAGGCTTCCTGAGGTACATCTACTGTACCCACGGATTTCATTCGTTTTTTACCTTTTGCCTGCTTTTGTAAAAGTTTCTTCTTGCGGCTGATGTCACCACCGTAGCACTTGGCTAACACATCTTTCCGCAAAGCAGGGATATGTTCGCTAGCAATGACTTTACTGCCAATAGAAGCTTGAATTGGTACTTTAAATTGATGGCGGGGAATTAATTCTTTGAGTTTTTCTGCCATCGATCGCCCAACGTTGTAAGCTTTATCTCGATGGACAATCATCGCCAAAGAATCCACAGGATCGCCATTAATTAAAATATCCAGCTTCACCAGCGGATTTTCTCGGTAGCCGATGAGGTGATATTCCATGCTGGCATAACCGCGCGATCGCGATTTCATCTGGTCAAAAAAGTCGGTGACAACTTCCGCCAAGGGTAACTCATACGTAAGTGTGGTTCGTCCTTGGGTAAGATATTTCATATCTTTGAAAACGCCACGTCTGTTTTGTGATAACTCCATTAAAGTCCCAACGTAGGTTTCTGGCGTAATCATTTCTACCTGAACGTAGGGTTCTTCAATTTTTTCGCGATCGTTAGGAGCAGGCAAGTGGCTGGGATTATCGATGTAGATTTCCTCACCCTTATTTGTAGTCACGCGGTAAACTACTGAAGGTGCTGTAATAATTAAATCAAGGTCATATTCTCTTTCCAAACGTTCTTGGACAATTTCCATGTGCAGTAAGCCCAAGAAGCCGCAACGGAAACCAAATCCCATTGCGCTGGAAGTTTCTGGTTCGTAGTGCAGCGCCGCATCGTTGAGTCTGAGTTTTTCTAGGGCTTCCCGCAAGTCTTCAAATTGGTCAGCATCAATGGGGAACATACCACAAAAAACCATTGGGTTTGCTTCCGCGTAACCTGGTAAGGGTGCCTCTGCTTTGGCCTTATTTAAAGTGATTGTGTCTCCTACCCGTGCATCAGCTACAGCTTTAATTGCCGCTGCCAAATAGCCTACTTCCCCAGCGTGCAGTTCTTCAACTTGCTTTTGAGTAGGAGAAAGAACGCCTAACTCGTCAATTTCAAATTCTTTACCAGATGCCATTAAATGGATGCGATCGCCTTTTTTCAATGTGCCATCCATCACCCGGAAATATACAATTACTCCCCGATAGCTGTCGTAATAGCTATCAAAAATTAATGCCCGTAAGCGTTCATTTATTGTATTTGCTGGTGGTGGTATCCGCTCAACAACTGCTTCTAAAATCCGATCGATCCCAATTCCTTCTTTAGCAGAGGCGAGAATTGCACCACTGCAATCTAGACCAATAATTTCTTCAATTTCGCCAATTACTCGTTCTGGTTCAGCCCCCGGCAAATCAATTTTATTCAAAACCGGGATAATTTCCAGGTTATTTTCTAACGCTAAATATACATTTGCCAAAGTTTGCGCCTCCACACCTTGGGAGGCATCTACTACCAATAACGCTCCTTCACAAGCAACCAGAGAACGCGATACTTCATAAGAGAAATCCACATGCCCTGGAGTATCAATTAAGTTCAGAACATATTGCTGACCATCTTTGGCTGTGTAATTCATCCGGGCAGCTTGCAGCTTAATGGTAATGCCGCGCTCCCGTTCTAGATCCATGTTGTCGAGAAACTGTTCCTTCATCTGCCGCTCGTCAACAGTACCAGTGGCTTGTAGCAAGCGATCGGCGAGGGTTGATTTCCCGTGGTCGATGTGAGCAATAATACAGAAATTGCGAATGCGAACTGCGGGAACGTCAGTCATATACTATCTTTGCCTTACCAGCAACCAAAGTTAAAAAAGCAATTTACTTAATGTATTTTAATGCTTTCTTCGCCAAGACGCTCCTTGCTTTTTAGGGCTGAGTTAAGAGTTAGGAGCTAGAAATTAGGAGTTAAGAGTTATTTCCCCTGCTCCCCTGCCGCTCTGCGCCTCTGCACCCTGTGCCTCTTCACCCCATCTTTAACTTTGCATATAAATAGGTGGACTTTTAAGAATATTATGAAAGTCTATTTGTCGGTGCTAGTATTCATCAGCTGGAAGCGTACAATAAATGTAAAGTAAGTACATGTAGGGATCGTGGGCAATTGCCACCCGTAATTGTCCGGAGTCACTGGTTCATCGGCAAAACTTCCACAGAGCTCTTGTCTAGTCAGTTATATGAAAAATGCGACTTAAAATTTAAAGCTGTTATTTTGGTGCTATTTCAGGGAACTATGTAACTATACCTTTGAAGATTCTTCAGTGAATTAGCCCAAATTATGAATATAACTACTTTACAAAGCTTTAAACCAAACCAATTCAGAGTATATAAACCTATGAATATGCAACACAGAGCTACCGATGCGGGAAAAACACGAGCCGATAAGGTAGAAATTGCTATCCGCCTAGACTCCGAGTTATTAGAGCAAATTCAGCATCTCACTAACGACCCAAGCAAAGTAATTGAGGTGGCAATTCGCCAGTGGTTGCGAGGTGAAATACTAAGAGATGATGAACTGACCCGCACACCTGTCCGTACTCCCGTTCCGGCTCGGGGTGAATGGAACGATTGACTATCAATTAACTGTAATCCCAGTTAAAAAAGTAAAGTTTGCCAACTTGAATCTCAGAACACCAAGAAATACTCACTAAGATGTAAAAGCTGTAAAAATTTATGCCAAAATCTGAACAGCTTTGGTAAAATCACGGTCGGATACTTTTTGTTTATCCAACTCAATTAATGACTATTACTGCCAAATCCCAATTGCCGAATATATTTTCCCAAAATCTGGAATCTATTACCAGTAAGAGTGATGGCTCATTACCAACTCTAGGAGCCGAGTTGGTGTACACGCAAGATGGGGCAGGGCGCTATCTGACCTTTTGTTGGCAGCACAGCGAACTCCTGGGGTTAAAGACCGAGAAGATAGTTGATGAACTTAACCAGACTCAAACCTTTGCTCCGGTGGATAAGGTTGCTTATTTGGAACGATTGCACAGAATCTTGACAAGTCTGATACCAGAAAGGTTTCAGTGCTGGTTTAGCTATCATCAGGAATTATTTGAGTTGGACTTAGCCATCAGTCCAATTATGCCAAGTTTGGGAACAGCTGCCACTACAGTTTTAGTCATGGGGCGGTTACTGCAAGCTACAATCAACAAAAAACAAGTGGGTGCAACAGCAAAAACACCTACACAAATAGAGTTAGTTTTACGTTCGCAGCAACACCAAAAACTGGTAAATCGGATTACTAGGAATATTCGGCGGACATTGGATTTAGATATTATTTGGCAGCAAACGGTTGACAGTTTGGGGAAAGCACTGCGGTTAGAACGCTGTATTATTTGTCAACCTTGTAGCTCAAAAGTAGAGGTAAAGGCTGAGTATCACCAGCCAGAACTTAGCTCAATGATTGGCTTACAAATAGATATTGCTTCTGAACCTGCCTTTGCTCAGGCCTTGGCAACCTTAGAGCCAGTTGTCATGGACGTGTCAAGATACAGTGAGTCTGGGCGGTATAAAACTTTAGTCATTGCAACTTGTTATCAAGATCGAGCCAATGGATTGGTTGTTTTGAGTTGGCAAGATCAATGCTATACATTAACAGAATCGGAATTAGAATTAGCAAAAGAAGCAGCCGATCAATTAGGAACAGCGATCGCTCACGCTACTTTATATAAAGAATTAGAAGCAGCCCGTCAAAAAGCTGAAGACGCCTCCCGCCTCAAGAGCGAGTTTCTCGCCAATGTATCCCATGAAATTCGTACCCCCCTCAACGGGATGATTGGCTTTTTAAAGCTGATTTTGGAAGGCATGGCAGATGACATAGAAGAAAAAAATCAGTTTTTACAAGAAGCTCATCAGTTATCAATACACCTGCTGCATATCATCAATGATATTTTGGACATTGCTAAAATTGAAGCTGGCAAAATGGAACTAGCTTACGCTCCAGTCAAGCTAGGTGAGCTATTCACAGATGTCGAAAATTTCATGCGTCCTCAAGCAGAGACGAAAAACCTCAGCTTCCAGATGCAAATGCCTGCTACATCCGATGAAATCATCGTCCAAAGTAATTACCAACGCTTGCTACAAGTGATGCTAAATTTGGTGAACAATGCGATCAAATTTACTCATGAAGGCGGCATTACCGTCAGCGCCGATTTAGTACTTAAAAAAGCCAAGGCACAATTTCAGGGACAGCAATTTCCAGGTATGGTGAAAGTGCGTGTAGCAGATACAGGCATTGGTGTTTCTTTAGACAAACAAGATAAACTTTTTCAATTATTCTCTCAAGTGGATGGCTCGCGCACTCGCCAGTACGGCGGTACAGGTTTAGGACTAGCAATTTCCCAGAAACTAGTAGAAGCAATGGGCGGTGAAGTACATTTCTACAGTTTGGGCGAGGGACTCGGTTCTACAGTCACATTTACCGTGCCTTTATATCAACAACCAGTGATAGTTTCATCTAATGATGGCGATTCAATAAAAAGTTCCTAGTGCTGAATGTTAAGTTAAGGATGGGCATCCCTAACTGACTAGGTCTAAAACTATGGAACTCACAATTGACAACGTTGAAACAGTCTTAGATGAAATGCGCCCTTATCTCATGTCTGATGGCGGCAATGTGGAACTTGTAGAACTCGATGGTCCTGTTGTCAAACTGCGGTTGCAAGGCGCCTGTGGTTCTTGCCCAAGCTCTACAATGACTTTGAGAATGGGTATTGAGCGCCGCCTGCGGGAAATGATTCCCGAAATTGCAGAAGTTGAACAAGTGGTGTAAAAGTTAGGAGTTATGAGTTATGAGTTATGACTATTAAATTAACTTCCAACTCATAACTCCTTACTCTTGACTATTGTTATGTCTCATCCCCTCTACGTCGCTTTTATCTGGCATCAACATCAACCGCTATACAAATCTCCTGGAAGTGGCGTTTCGCTGCCTTCTAGCCAGCAGTACCGTTTACCTTGGGTGCGTTTACACGGCACTAAAGATTATTTAGATTTAGTATTAATGTTAGAACGGTATCCTAAGTTACACCAAACGGTAAATTTAGTACCATCGCTGATTTTGCAACTCGAAGATTATATTGCTGGCACTGCTTTTGACCCTTACCTCACAGCTAGTTTGACGCCAGATGAACAACTCAACCAGCAACAGCAAGAATTTATTATTGAACACTTTTTTGATGCCAATCACCACACCTTAATCGATCCCCATCCTCGATATGCCCAGTTGTACCAGCAAAGACAGGAAAAAGGGCCAAGTTGGTGTTTGGCAAATTGGCAATTGTCAGATTATGGTGATTTGCTTGCTTGGCACAATCTGGCTTGGATCGATCCGTTATTTTGGGATGACCCAGAAATTGCTAGTTGGTTAAAGCAAGGTCGAAATTTTACTTTAAGCGATCGCCAACGCATTTATTCCAAACAGCGAGAAATCCTCAGTCGCATTATCCCCCAACATCGGAAAATGCAGGAGGCGGGACAGTTAGAAGTTACCACCACGCCTTACACTCACCCGATTTTACCTTTGCTAGCCGATACCAACTCTGGTCGGGTAGCTGTGCCAAAAATGACACTACCTAAGCAGCGATTTCAGTGGGCAGAAGATATCCCGCGTCACTTGAAGAAAGCTTGGGACTTGTATAAAGACCGCTTTGGACAGATACCCCGTGGTTTATGGCCTTCGGAACAGTCGGTAAGCCCACAAATCCTTCCTGATATTATTGACCAAGGATTTAAGTGGATATGCTCAGACGAAGCAGTATTGGGATGGACGCTAAAACACTTTTTTCATCGGGATGGGGCGGGGAATGTAGAGCAACCAGAACTTTTGTACCGACCATATCGCCTGCAAACCCCAGCAGGTGATTTGTCAATTGTGTTTCGCGACCACAGATTATCAGATTTGATTGGCTTTACCTACAGTGCGATGCCAGCAAAACAGGCAGCAGCCGACTTAGTGGGACATTTGCAAGCGATCGCGAAAATGCAAAGAGACAGCCAAACTCAACAACCTTGGCTAGTTACCATCGCTTTGGATGGAGAGAATTGCTGGGAATTTTATCCCCAAGACGGTAAACCCTTCCTAGAAGCTTTGTATCAAAGTTTGAGCGATGAACCCCGTCTCAAACTCGTCACCGTCTCCGAATTTCTAGAAGAATTTCCAGCTACAGCCACCATCCCTGGAGGGCAACTACATAGTGGTTCTTGGGTGGATGGCAGTTTCACCACTTGGATCGGCGACCCCGCCAAAAATCGTGCTTGGGATTACTTGACAGAAGCAAGAGTTATGTTAGCAAGTCATTCCGAAGCAACAGAACAAAACAACCCAGAAGCATGGGAAGCATTGTATGCCGCAGAGGGTTCTGACTGGTTCTGGTGGTTTGGTGCAGGACACTCCTCAAATCAGGATGCCATCTTCGATCGGTTATTTCGAGAACACTTGTTTGGCATTTACAAGGCATTAAATGAACCTGCACCGCCCTATCTTAAGCAACCAGTGGAAATCCACCAAGCGCAGGGAAACCACAGCCCACAAGGGTTTATTCATCCGGTGATTGATGGTAGGGGTGATGAACAAGACTGGGACAAAGCCGGACGCTTAGAAATCGGCGGGGCGCGAGGGACGATGCATAACAGCAGTGTCATTCAGCGACTTTGGTATGGGGTGGATCACCTGAATTTTTATTTACGGGTGGACTTTAAAAGTGGCGCTGCACCAGGGCGGGATTTACCAGCAGAGTTGAATTTGCTCTGGTTTTATCCAGAAAAAACAATGGTCAATAGCCCAGTTCCCCTAGCAAATGTGCCAAATGCAGCACCACTTAATTACCTTTTCCACCACCTTTTGGAAATTAACTTGCTGACGCAATCGATTCAATTTCAGGAAGCTGGAGACAATTATCAATGGCATCCCCGTGCTAGTCGCGCTCAAGTTGCTTTAAATAGTTGTTTAGAGTTGGCAGTGCCGTGGGCAGACTTGCAAGTTCCCCCAGATTATCCGCTACGCTTGATTTTGGTACTTGCTGATGAAGGGCGTTTTTTCAACTATTTGCCAGAAAATGCTTTGATTCCGATTGAGGTGCCTTAGAACTTTTTTGATTTGTGTAAATCCCAAGGCTCAGAATCCTCGACTTCTTGGAAAAGTCGGGGATAAAGCTAGAAAATAACACACCTTGAAAGGGCTAATATTAGGACTTACGCACTGTACAAATTACAGCACTTTTCTATTCGCATGAAGTACAAAGTTACGGGTTTTAAGGCAGGAGGCAGGGGGCAGGAGGCAGGAGGCAGTGGGCAGGGGGCAGGAGGCAGAAACTCTTTATCTGTGATAAATCAGTCCTGGATTTTGTACCTCACTTAGTTGCAATCTGCTGTAACTATAATATGTGCTATGCAAAATGACTGTTTCAGGCGTTGAACAAAACTTTGATTTGGTCGCACATTGACTGTGTTGAGTGTTCAATATGGCTCAATAGCCCAAGTTTAGTATAGTACATATGTATGATGCGTAAGTCCTATATATATAGCAGGGGACTGGGGACTGGGGACACTTCTGTGCGAGACGCTTGGCGTAGCTTGCTTCTCCGTAGGAGTACGACAAGCTCAGTGCATCGCTGGGGACTAGGTGAAAAGTCTTTTGGTGTCTAGGTTTTATCATCTTTTAATGTCCTAACCACCAAGGCTTGTGCTATAATTCAATACACTTAATATTGACCTACTTAGTAGTTTCTTTAGCACTATTTCTAGTTAAGCGGATCGAAACGCTGCAAGATGAGAGCCTCTCACGGGCGCGATTAACGCTCCCGCAAAATATGAAACAAGCACATTTTTCTGATATTCCTCAAAGTCATACTGTATAACGGTTTTAAAATGTGCAAGTTAACAGAGCGCAGATTGACAGGCGTTGACTGCGGCGATCGCTTCTTCACCGGACGGATCGATTATGTCTTGAAATCCTAAAAACACCAGTCCTTGAGCGATATCATGGCGTTGCAAGGAACGCTTGTTAGGGGTAACTTCTTTTCTAGCAAAAGCTAGCACTCGTAAACGTTGCTTTCCCATCCGAGCAACTTCCTGTTCCACTGTGCCTGGGTGTTTCTCGGTGTTATCATTGTTGGCACTGTGGCGACGATGATTGGTGTGTTCCGAGAGGATGACAATTTATTAAAGGAAGGCCTCAAACCACCCATTCAAGAGGAACAACCCCTTGCTAACAAAATTATCGCCAGCTTACCGATCGCAGCATTCCTGGGTTTAATTGCCTTCATTCCCTTAGATGTGTTTCGATTTCATCTGTTTGCTCAACCAAGCGATCTCGCTTCGGTACTGGGATTGGTCGTATATGTCATTGGTTGGTGCCTTATCTCTATGTTCTTTAAGGTAAATACCTTTGCGGCAACTGCGGTCAAACATCTAGGCAGACCGAAAACAAACAGTGATTGATACGGGAGTTTACAGCGTTGTGCGGCATCCTATGTATGCAGGTGCTATTCTGCTGATAGTTGGTATGTCCCTGTAGTTAGAATCCTACGCGGCAGCTCTACTAACGATCGTTCCCGTTGCCATCCTGGTTGTACGGATTCAATTTGAGGAGCAATTTTTGCGGCAAGAACTCAAGGGCTATGACACCTACACTCAAAGAGTTAGGTATAAGTTGTTGCCATATCTCTGGTAAGCGGTCAATGCTGGAATCTTGATTGTTTTCTCAACTTGCAAAAAAGTTAGCTTTACTGAATTGTTAAAAACTGGAGGGAGTAAGCGAGCGCTCAACAAATTGTCCAAGCTCACGGCTGTCACATTCAGGTGATGAGTCATGAAGGTCAAGGCTCGACGTTCCAAATTAAATTACCGCTGATCGAGCATTCTTAAATCAGCTTTCACAGATGATTCATAATGAAAATTTAAAGTAAAGCTAGCCAATATAAAAGTCAGTGTTAGTGAATTCAACTAGAGTATCTCAAAAAAAGGTGGCGAGGAGCTTTCAACACCAAATATCACTCAAGTGTATTGCTATGTAACTGTTCTGACTGTACTTTTTGAATTTTTACTTAGCGAGTAGTAATGATTTGACAAAGTTTCAGTAATGTTACTGTTGCCAGAGAAGATTCATCGTAGAATTAAAGACACTTCAGAACAGATATTCTCCAAGAATGAATCGCTTTTCTCAAAAAATTACGGATTCTTACGATAGCACTTCACAACACATTGAGCTAAGCCAAGTGTCTGGTTGCAAGCAACTACTCCGCGATCGCTATAAAATACTTCAAGTTTTAGGTAGAGGTGGTTTTGGCATCACATTTTTAGCTAAAAATACCATATTGCCAGGGAATACCCTGTGTGTGATTAAACAGCTATTACCAAAAGTGACTAGTCACCAAAGTTGGCAAAAGGCATGTATGCGCTTTGAAAAAGAAGCAAAAACCTTGGCTCTACTCGGTAGTCATCCTCAAATTCCCATGTTATTAGACTACTTTCAAGTGAATAAAGAGTTTTACTTGGTTCAAGAATACGTAAAAGGTTCAACATTGGCACGCGAAGTACGACGAACTGGAACTAAAAGTGAAGCCTTAGTTAAACAGTTTTTATACGAATTCTTGCCAGTATTACGGTATCTTCATCAACATCATGTAATTCATCGAGATATTAAGCCCCAAAATTTATTGCGGTGTGAAGATGATGGACGGGTAGTACTAATTGATTTTGGTGCAGTGAAAGAACAATTAATTGATACTTGTGAAAACTCAATTAATTTATCTAGAAACACCTGTTTTGTTGGGACTATGGGATTTGCACCACCAGAACAGTTTTCTTTACGTCCAGTTTATGCAAGTGATATTTATGCACTCGGTGTAACTTGTATTTATATGTTAACTGGCAAAAGTCCTTTAGAATTCGACCAAGATCCAAGTAGTGGCGAGATTTGTTGGCAAAAAGAGGTAAATATCAGCGATAATTTTGCCCAGGTTTTAGAAAAAATGGTGAAATTTTCTTTACACGAGCGTTTTCAAACTGCGGATGAAGTAATAAAAGCTTTAGGTAAGGAAAATTATTTGCCTAGCTTGGCAAACTGCCTAACTAACCAAAAATTACATAAGAAAAGTATTAAACATTACGAAATTCCAGAACCCGAAATTACATATCACCAAGTTAACCATTCCCAAATTACACAACAAGAAAATTCTGATGTGTATTTGCCACCTGTAGTCAGAACTGCTACTGCAATTCGCAAATGGAGAGCAAGACTAAAATAAATAAGGCAACTTCAAGAAATAAATTATCTCGTTTAAAGTTAATGATTGATGAACGCCAGTTGCTTCTCCTGACGGAGACGCTGCGCGAACAACGGGGGGAAAGTACGCAATGTACTGGCTCCTGTTGAGTCTGAACAGGGGAATATTTTTTTATTTGTCAGTCCCTTAGGTCGCACAATTAAGTCAAGCAAGTATCAAATGAATAATTAATTATGGAAAAGAGAAAATATAAAAAACAAGTTTAGTAAGAATTTTGACTATGTTTGAAAGTCAGTGATGATTAATTAATCTCGGTTATTCTTTAATACTTAGTTATTGATTGATTGCAAATATACAAGAAAAAGTACTAAAGCGAATACTTCTAAAAAAATTATTATTCAGATTATTATATAATCGAAAGAATAATTAATCCTATGGCTCTCGTAGTTTTCCACGAATGAGGAAGACTGACTAAGCTAAAGCGCTGAAAAATAGCATATCTTTTCATGAAGATTGTCATTGAGCATGGGTCATGGGGCATTGGGCATTGGTTATTCACAGATAACAAATGACAAAGC
The DNA here is from genome assembly GCA_029379225.1 of Nostoc sp. S4. Taxonomy (GTDB): domain Bacteria; phylum Cyanobacteriota; class Cyanobacteriia; order Cyanobacteriales; family Nostocaceae; genus Nostoc. Next base: position 19,795 of record JAQYWR010000022.1, read on the forward strand.
GCCAAGTATGAGCGGAGGTTTTTTCAGAGCAGACGCTACTTGCTACCCTTCTGCTGACAAAGACGCACTCGCGTTCAGGAAGTCCTGCCTCTACTTTGTCAAAAAGGACAAATGACAAGTTTATGAGTAAATATACTATTTAAATGCGTTACGGCTTGCTATTTACAAACGCTAACTATATTAAGTAATTCCCGAAACCCCAAAACAGGGTTTTTCTACCACAAGTAAGCGAGAGTCAATTCTTTTAAGGGTAAATACGGGGCAAACTTAGCTTAAGTTGTCATGCAGTCGCGCCTGTCAGATCATGATCTGCTGCTTAAATCCCGATTGCCCAAATCCCCTGAATCCGAATGGAAAGAAGTTTTGCCAAAGTTGTGGCATCCCATTAGTGTCACTTTTGAGAAATCGCTTCCGTGTTATCCGAGTCCTTTCAGATGAGGGGGGATTTGGCAGAACTTATCTATCAGAAGACATAGATAAACTCAATGAACGCTGTGTCATCAAGCAATTAGCTCCAAAATTTCAAGGAACTTGGTCGCAAAAAAAAGCGATGGAGTTGTTTGCTCAAGAAGCGCAGCGACTACAAGAACTTGGAGAACATCCCCAAATTCCGACTTTATTGGCTTATTTTGAGCAAGACGGCTGTTTGTATTTAGTACAGCAGTTTATCAATGGAGAGAATTTATTAAAGGAGTTGCAACAGCGCAAGAAGACCTATAGCGCTTGGGAAATTCAAGCTATTTTGCTGGATTTACTGCCTGTAGTCAAGTTTATCCACGATCGCAATGTGATTCATCGAGATATCAAACCAGAAAATATTATCCGGCATAAAAGTGACGGGCGATTAAGCTTAATTGATTTTGGTTCTTCAAAGCAATTCACAGCCAGAGTTCAAAATAAATCTGGCACGTCTATTGGTTCGCATGGTTATTCTCCTCTAGAACAAATTAGAGATGGTAAAGCTTTAAAAGCGAGTGACTTGTTCGGTTTAGGGGCTACCTGCTTTCACTTACTAACAGGAACTTCCCCGTTTCAATTGTGGATGGAATCTGGGTATGCCTGGGTAAGTAATTGGCGGCAATATTTACGCAGTCCATTAAATGCTGAATTGGATTTAGTAATAGACAAACTTTTAAAAAAAGACATCCAACAACGATATCAGTCAGCCGATGAAGTCCTAAGAGACTTGGTGCAAAAACAACCACTCGCACTCCCACCAGCCGGGAAGTCAACTGCTACAATTCCAGTCACCAAAGCTTCAGATTTACCAAAAAGTTATGGCTTAGTAAGAATTTTAATCTTAGTAAGTGCTTTGATTATGTTGTTTGGATTTAGCGAATCTTGGTATAAACATTTTCGCCAGATTCAAACTAGTTTGTCTTCTAGACTCATTGGGCATAGTCCGAGCAAAAATAACTCGCTTGTCGATCGAGCGTCAAAAATTACTTTGGGCAAGGTTTTCTTAGCTAACAGCCTCCAAGGACATGAAAACTCAGTTTTATCCGTCGCCATCACTCCTGATGGTAAAACCATCGCCAGTAGTGGCGACGACCGCAAAATTAAACTTTGGAATTTAGTAACTGGAAAACAAATCTCTTCACTCAACACCTATTCAAGGCAGGTGAATATCGTGGTTATTAGCCCAGATGGCAAAACTCTGGTGAGTGGTGGTGATGACAGCACCATCAAAGTTTGGAATCTGGCAACAGGACGGCAAATTCGCACTCTGACAGGGCATTCTGACTCAGTTCATGCCTTAGCGATCGCTGCTGATAGCCAGACCCTAATTAGTGGTAGTGATGACAATACCATCAAAATCTGGGATTTAGTAACTGGAGAGCAAATTAAAACACTAGTAGGGCATACATTCTGGGTGCGGTCAGTGGCCATCAGCCCCGATAGCGTGATTCTGATTAGTGGCAGTTTTGACAAAACCATTAAAATTTGGAATCTGACAAAAGGATACTCAATCCGCACCTTAGAAGGAAATTCTCAAACAGTAACAGCTGTAGCTATTAGCCCGGATGGTAAAACTTTAGCCAGTGCTAGCCGCGATCGCACGATTAAACTTTGGAATATTGCCACCGGAAAAGAAATTCGCACCCTAGTGGGACATACCAACACAGTCACAACTGTAGCCTTTAGTGCCGATGGTCAAATTCTTGCTAGTGGTAGCCGCGATCGCACCATTAAACTTTGGAATATCGCTACCGGAGAAGAGATTCTCTCATTGGTAGCGCACACCAACACTGTGACATCCGTCGCCTTCAGTCCTGATAGCAAGACTCTTGTCAGCGGTAGTGACGATAATACTATTAAAATTTGGCGGTTGTCTGAATGAGGGGTGCAGGGGAAGCACAGGAGTAGGAGGGCACAGGGGAAAGTGCTGCAATTTGTCCTATGCCTTCCTGCCTCTTGCCAATGCCTCAAAATATTAGCTATTAGCTCTTAAACTGGGCAATGGATACGATTGAGGCTGCTTTAAATCGGCAAATTCACAAATAGAATTAAATGGGCAAAAGCGGCAGTGAGAGCCAGGATTGGGAGGAAAAATTTTACTAAAATTACTGGTTTCTTCTTGATATTGTTGTAAATCGTACTGATGTTTATGGGCAATGCTTGCTAATTCAAATTTTAAAGATTCTAATTCACTATTATTAATGCTAATTAATTCCGATTTTTTAGAAATTTCTAAATTATAAAATGAAGCGACAGCTTGCCGTCCGGGGTAAAGATAACGAGCAGCAAGGAGATAAACTAAAGCCTGTCGTCGGTCAAAAGCCGATTTACCAGTTTTAAAATCTAAAATATGTAAAGTGCGATCGCTTTCAATGAAAACACAATCCATTGCCGCATATAAGCGAAAGCAATAATCATTTTGTTCAATCACAATCGGTTTAGGAAAACCTTCGTCGCCAGGAGTTAGTTGGATAATATTTTTATTCAAAAGCAACGGAGCATCATGATATTTTTTTAAAATTTGTAGCACCCGTTGTCTGACTTGCTCGCTTGAGTTACTCAATTGTAATAGCTGGGCAACTTTTTCTACGCCATCTGATTGCTGCAAAAGATGTCTGTGATTATGAAACTCATAAACGCCTTTTTGGGCAAGTATCCCAATCCGCTGCGGTGCGGTAGCTTTCGCTAATAGTGCTTTGATTTGTGGTTCGTGTTGCCGCGCTTTGATAAACCCCCGTCTCATCTGGCAATGCCAGCGTTCTTGCCCTGACGCTGGGGCAACTAAAGACCAAAGGTGATAACTGGCAAAAGGTCGATCGGGGGTTGACATTGCTCAGAAACAGTGAGAAAAAGTACGGTGGGAAGAACTATCTTCGACAGTATCCGCTGAAGATAACTTCCGAGGATACTTGCTGCTACACACGCTTTGCGGGAAGCTTTTAATAGTACTGATGATGTACCGGAGCAAGTGGCAAAAATGAGCGCTAGTAGCAATTCCAGCAAGATAAAATTTGGTACCGATGGATGGCGAGGCATTATTGCCGATGACTTTACTTTCCCCAATGTGCGGAAAGTAACAAGAGCGATCGCCAGTTACCTCGAAACAGCCTACACAAAAGACAAACCAGTACTTATTGCCTACGATACTCGGTTTTTAGCTGACCAGTTTGCCCAAACAGCGGCCCAAGTCTTGGCAGACTTAGGTTGGACAGTAAAAATTACCAATCGGGATTGTCCCACACCAGTAATTGCTTACAACGCCCGTCACTTAAATTCTGCTGGGGCGTTGATGTTTACTGCTAGCCATAATCCAGCACCATACTGTGGAATTAAATATATCCCCGATTATGCTGGACCTGCCACTCCAGAGATTACTGATACTATTGTGGCAAATATAGAAAGTGCATCGGATCGTCTGCCTAATAGCAACCGATCTGATTTAATTTCTACTTTCGATCCAAAGCCAGATTACCTGCAATTTATCTATACCCTGCTTGATGTAGAACGAATTAAGAGCGCGAATTTAAAAGTAAAATACGATGCCCTTTATTCTACATCTCGTGGTTATTTAGATGAAGTTTTGCAACATAGTGGCGCTCAGTTAGAAAGTTTCCACACTTGGAGGGATGTATTATTTGGCGGTGGGATGCCAGAACCCAAAGGAGAACAATTAGTTGGGTTAGTAGAAGCAGTAGTGGGCGATCGCGCAGATTTGGGTTTGGCGACAGATGGAGATAGCGATCGCTTTGGTATTGTTGATGAACAAGGAACTGTCCTCACTCCTAATACTGTGCTGTTAGTTTTAGCACGACATTTAATCAAAAATAAAGGTAAAAGTGGCGCTATTGTCCGCACTGTCGCTACAACCCATCTGCTAGACAATTTTGCGGCTAAATATGGGCTACAAATTTATGAAACACCCGTAGGCTTTAAATATATCGGTGAAAAAATGCGGGAAACCACCGTCCTGATTGGTGGGGAAGAATCAGGCGGATTAAGTGTAATTGGCCATATTCCTGAAAAAGATGGTGTTTTAGCCGATATGCTAGTGGCAGAAGCCATCGCTTATGAAGGAAAACCCCTAAGTCAGCTAGTAGCAGAAGCGATCGCCGAAGCCGATGGTCCGCTTTACAATACCCGTCTTGACTTGCACCTCACCGAGTCTCACAAAACCGCTGTCATCGACTCCTTCACCAAAAATCCACCCACAGAGGTAGCAGGAATTAAAGTCAAGGAAGTCGGGCGTAAAGACGGTATTAAACTCTATTTAGAAGAAGGTAGCTGGGTACTACTACGTCCTTCCGGTACAGAACCCTTGGTGCGCGTTTACCTAGAAACCAACTCTCCGGAAAAATTGACCCAAATCTCTCAAGAGTTAGAGAATGCCATTGCTAAGCTAGAGGCAGTAGCAGTTTAATTTAGTCAGAGTTAGGAATCAAAGTTAAGAATTATGAGTTTGGAGTTAAGAATTGTAAATTAGCAATTCTTAACTCTTAATTTATAACTTTAATCGAGATGTCAATTCCTAATTCCTAACTTTTTACTCCTGACTTAGAGCGAAATATGAGAACTTTAGCTCCTTTATTGACAATTGTAGTTATAGCTATTTGGGTAATGGCGATCGCGATTATTTCAGTTCAAAATGCCACACCAGTATCGTTAAATTTCTTAACATTTCAATCAATACAAATACCAGTGGGTTTAGTTTTAGCTTTTTGTGCGGTTATCGGGTTAATTAGCGTGGCATTGCTGCAACCCCTCTGGTATCTTGCTGGTTCTGGACAGGGTAATTCTCGACTAGAAGATGATGCAGAATTTTTTGTTGATGATGAAGATTTTTAAGCTTTGAAAAACATACGAAAGTACATGCCGATATCCTCAGACCAATTAAGTACTCTTAACCTGTTAGTATGCACTAACATGCATACAATAGATGTAGATGGGATATCAGTGGAATAAAGACAAAGCCAGTATTTCCACAGGAACTTGAGCGAATTGGAAAATTACCTTAAATCCATCTGAGCTAGAAAAAAACAAAGTCATACTCTCTAAAAGATTTACTACTCGGTTGCACTTACAGCATATTTCAAGTGCATGAGGTACAAATTGACTGGTTTTGAGGTAGGAGGCAGAGGGCAGGAGGCAGGAGGGAGAAGAAGAATTTTTATTTTTAATTCTTTAGTTGTGTACCTCATTTAGTTGCAAACTGCTCTAATTAATATTCCTGTGCGATTGCGATCGCCTGATGGCAGAAATTGGATTTTATCTGTGACAGCAAAGACTAAAAAACTAGGACTGTGTAGCACCTTTTGTAATTCATTGCAGCTTTTACTTTGCTGCAAACCTTTAGCGATTCCCATAATTGGATCGTAAGCCGTAGCCGTTCGCCAATTTCAGCACAGACAAAATCAGAAGTTATTTTGTAGTAATTTATACTTATTACCTTATTGTTACAGGTTCCAAAGTCTTCTACACTGACTGAAATAAGTTTTAATTTTCAATGGCGGCTCCTCATGACGGTTAATGATACTGAGTACATTAGGCAAGCTGAAGCCACTCGCGTGCAAGTACTAAGCGAAGCACTTCCTTACATTCAACAATTCGCTGGTCGTACTGTTGTTGTTAAATACGGTGGCGCGGCGATGAAAGATAGCACACTTAAAGATCAAGTCATCCGTGACATTGTATTCTTATCTTGCGTTGGCTTGCGGCCAATTCTAGTCCACGGTGGTGGCCCAGAAATTAACAGTTGGTTAGATAAATTGGGAATAGAACCGCAATTTAGAAATGGTCTGCGAGTTACCGATGCCCCCACAATGGATGTAGTGGAAATGGTTTTAGTCGGTCGAGTCAATAAAGAAATTGTGGCACTGATTAACCAAGCTGGAGGGTTGGCCGTAGGACTTTGTGGTAAAGATGGTAATCTGATCACAGCTCGTCCCCAAGGTCAAGAAGGTATCGGTTTTGTGGGGGAAGTCAGCAATGTAGATATCAAAATTTTAGACACCCTAGCTAGTAATGGCTATATTCCAGTAGTGTCCAGCGTCGCCGCAGATGAGACAGGACAAGCCTACAATATTAACGCCGATACTGTAGCTGGAGAAATCGCCGCAGCATTAGGAGCAGAAAAGTTAATTTTATTAACCGACACCAGAGGTATCTTAAAAGATTATAAAGACCCATCTACCTTGGTTCCAAAAGTAGACATTCGGGAAGCTCGTGAATTGATTGCTGCTGGTATAGTCGGCGGTGGTATGATTCCTAAAGTCAATTGTTGCGTGCGATCGCTTGCTCAAGGAGTACGTGCAGCACACATCATTGATGGTCGCATTCCCCATGCCCTGTTATTAGAAATCTTTACTGATATTGGGATTGGGACGATGATTCTTGGTTCTCAGTTTACTTCCTAGGAGTGTTGACTGGTGACTGGTGAGTCAAGGTTAGGAGTGAGGAGTTATTATTTTCCCCCTACCTCCCCATCTCCTCATATCCTCATCTCCCCACTTCCCACCTACCGGGGATAAGTAATAATAACCCGCGATCGCCCGCCACTAAATGGTGTACGACGCCATGAATTGTTTATAATCACCGGATTAACTAGTGTTGAGTCCCGAATTGTGGGATTAACGAAAGCTGGATTAATCAAGGTGGAATTTCTCACCCTGTGCCTAACCCCAGGATAAGAATAATTGTAGTAATCAGTGCGTTGTGGCATTAATCCCGTTGCCGGATCTACAGGCATCGGTGTGGGAATCGGACTACCATAAATGAAGGAACCAACAGCAGGCGTTCGCCTAAATCCAGAACCACCATCAATTATGATGATTTCGGCGGATGCTGGAGCGAGCGTAGCGCTCATCGTTGCTAAAGATATACCTGCTCCTAGCCAATATAATTGTAAATGCTTGATTTTCATCTTATTTTGATAACTTGATATCTGATACCGGAATTTTTAATGAGAAAATAGCTATAGCTACTTAATTAAAATTTTAGAAGTTTGTCTAGTTTCAGGTTATCTACCTATGAAAAGATTTTAAAAAGATTGCTGGACTTGGCAAAATAAAAACAGTGGTAATTTGTGTGCAGAACGTGAGTGCAGAAAGTATAGAAATTGCTAAAACCCGTTACCAGACTGGGAAGATTGCTTTTGAAAATGGGCAGTACCGCCAAGCCGTAGAAAATTTAGAAAAGGCAAGCGCCCTGTTAGTTAGCAATTCTCGTCTTGGGGGTGAAGTAGATATTTGTCTGGTGACTGCTTATGAAGCAGCTGGACGCACTGATGATGCGATCGCTCTTTGCGAAAGGCTCAAACGCCACCCGCATTTTGAAATTAGCAAACAAGCACGACGGATGCTTTATATCTTAAAAGCACCAAAGCTGAAAAGACCCAGCGAGTGGATGACTCAAATCCCTGATTTGGGCGTACTACCCGATAACGAACTCAAAATTACTGTACCTGCTAAGTCTCCTAAATCTTCTCAACAGCAGAAGCCTAAACCAACTGAGCGAGAATTTGTTGACCTCAGTCAAGTTAATACCAAAGATAATCGCTTTATCTGGGTAGGATTAATTGCAATTGGCTTAACCATTTTGTATTTGGTTTGGTTGAGTGTTTCTGGAGCGCCTGTTTGATATCCTACTCACAACTGTCACATCCAAAAGCTGCCAGGGTGTCATAGACTTGACTTTAGACCTTTAAAGTGTCAAACTCTGATGATTTTTGAATGTTTCTCAGAGGGTTATCTCTACAGTCCGTATAAAATTGGGAAAGCTTTTGAGCAGTTTCTCCAAAGAAGCCAGTCTGGTGCGAACTTTCCCAAAATTGTCCGAACTAGCGTCAAAACCTCTAAGACTAAATGCCTTCAGTTGAGGTAAAAGTCAAGATTGGTTAAAAAGTTTGACTTTGGGGAGATTTTATAGTTATGCATTCTTCAATTGTTAAAAAAATTTTTCTGTGGTTAATCAGACCGTTTAATTTTGTATTGACAATGAAATTTCCTTCGCCACAGATTGGTCGAAATCGAATCAACCGCATTTTTCCAATCCAAAATCCTATTCTGTGGCTAGTGCTGTTAACATCCCTGCTACTGTCTGGTTGTGTTAAGTATGATGTGGGAGTTAACTTTAATAACGCAAATAGTGGCGAATTAGTACAACATATTAAGTTAGGAGAGCAGCTAACTAGTTTTAGTGGCGATTCTGTATACGAATGGTTAAATAGCATAGAGCGCCGCGCCCGGAAACTTGAGGGGAAAGCGCAACGAGTGTCTCAAGAAGAAATCATTGTGACAATTCCTTTTAGCAATGGTAGGGAATTACAAGAAAAGTTCAACGAATTTTTTAACTCTCGTGCTAATCAACCTACTGAGCCTGTGCAAAACCAATCTGACTCCGAACTACCAAAAATTGAATCAAACGTAATTTTGGAGCAGAACAATTTTTTACTCTTAGTACAAAATCGGTTGATTTATGATTTGGATTTGCGATCGCTGTCTCTAATTTCCAATAAAGGTAATGTCCTAGCTAACGCTGGTTCAATTCTCGATTTAGAATTCGCCTTAAAGACTCCTTGGGGAGCGAAAAATATTCCCCAAACTGAAACTGCGATCCAGCCAGAAAAAACTGGCAATCAACTACTGTGGAAACTTCAGACTGGTCAGTTAAATCATATAGAAGCTGTTTTTTGGCTTCCCAGTCCCCTTGGAATCGGTGCATTATTAATTATCTTGTTTGTTTGGGGAGGATTGTACTTAAGATACAATTTTATGCCAGATCCTAGGATTCAGTTCTCTCCTAAAGCAGCTATCCAAGAATAGGAAACTACTCATCTGTTCAATATTTTCAAGTTAGCCGATGTTTTCTCCATCGGCTTTTTTACTAATACTAATTATCGAAAAATATATTGTCCAAAACGTAGATATAGGAACTTGTTTTAATTTTTAAAATTTATAAAAGTTGTAGAGGTGGGCAGTAAGGAGTAGACAATCAGTGTTTTCCAGTTGAAAGCAAGTTTTTTGACGCAATCAAATAAAAGTCCTATAGTTACTTTTTAGAAACTACTTTACTTCAGTAAGTAATTACTTTTAGTATCTGAGGTAATGCTTTTAAATTTAGCCTCAAAAGCTGTAAATCCCAGGTAACAAGGAGATATTTGGTGGTAAACATCTTACATATTGATTCCAGCCCCCGTGGTGAAAGATCCCACTCAAGACAACTATCTAAGGAATTCATCAGTGCTTGGAAAGCAGCGCATCCTGAAGATGCGATCGCCTATCGAGATTTAGGGCATCACCCAGTTCCTCACGTTGACGAACCTTGGATTGCAGCTGCTTTTTCATCACCAGAAAGCCACACTCCAGAATTAGCTAAAGCGATCCGGATTTCAGACGACTTAGTTGATGAATTTTTAGCTGCCGATCGCTATGTTTTTGGAGTGCCAATGTATAACTTCAATATACCTTCCACTTTTAAGGCTTACATTGACCAAATCGTTCGCCCTAACCGAACTTTTACTATAGATGCTCAAGGCAGTTATAAAGGCTTAGTCGAGGGTAAAAAGGCAGTCATCATCACTGCTCGCGGCGGTGACTTTAGTGCCACATCTCCTTTCGTTGCCTATGACTTCCAGGAACCATACCTGCGGACAATTTTTGCCTTTATTGGAGTTACTGACATTCTATTTATTAACGCTAATAGTTTAGATGAGGGTGATGACAGCCGTGCCCAATCTCTATCACAAGCACGAGCAGCAATTCAAGATTTAATCGTTCAGTGGTAGGAGAAAGGAATATGAAGACACAGGGATATGGGGACGCGGCGACACAGGAACGCAAAGACACGGAGAAATTACTCCCCGTGTCACCGCCTCATACTAATTCACTAAAATAAATAGACAGATACAAACTCTAAAAGCCTACTAATTCTGACTTTTTTAATTTTTAATTTTGAATTGGTATCACTCCATCTTTGCATCCTCTTATTTCCCCACGTCTGCCACTCCCCCCATTCCCGTATCTTCTTTATGGTGATAAGCGCTCAATTTTCCAAGTGTCATTGTTTAAATGGATATAGAGTAAGCGATCGTGGAGACGGCTAGGACGCCCTTGCCAAAATTCAATTTCTGTAGGGATCACTCGTAAGCCTCCCCAATGAGGTGGCCGGCGGATCTCTTGATTTTCATATTGGCTCTTAAACTCTTGGAAGCGCCGCTCAAGAATTTCTCGACTTTCGATCGCTTCGCTTTGATTAGATACCCACGCACCCAGGCGACTGTTAACAGGGCGACTCTGAAAATACAGGTCAGACTCGGTTTCAGAAACTTTCTCCACATAGCCACTAATCCGCACTTGACGTTGCAGTTCTGCCCACCAGAAAACTAAAGCCGCCTGCGGATTTTCTGCCAGTTCTTGTCCTTTTTGACTGTTATAGTTGGTGAAGAAAGTAAAGCCTCGTCGATCGAAATCTTTGAGCAGCACCATTCTAGCTGAAGGCTTACCATCTGGTGTGGCAGTAGCAACGGTCATGGCATTGGGTTCGGGAAGTTGGGCTGATAGTGCTTGATCGAACCACTTTTTAAACTGAATAAAAGGATTGAGGTCAATTTCGAGTTCGCTTAAACCTTGTAAGGTATAATCTTTGCGAAGGTCGGCTATAGTTTTGTCCATTCTAATTTGCCTCCTAGCTATCAGATAGGCTAATAAATATCTTTGTTAAAAATATCTACGATCGCGATCGGCATCAACACTGGTTTTACAATTTATCTCTAGAAGTTTTGAAAGCAGATTGCATTAGATGCGCCGTTCCGCTTCCCTTAAACGTTTGTTAATCTATGGTTTGAGCGGTCCGCTGATCGCTCTCAATATCTGGTTGCTGTCCGTGTTTTTTCGCTATTTTCAGCATCCAATTAGCATTTTGAGTATTGCAGCAATTTTGGCTTTTTTACTAAATTACGCGGTTAAGTTCTTTGAACGCGCTCTGATTACTCGCACTCAGGCGGTAATTGTTGTCCTGCTTGCCACTTTGACTATTTTGGTAATCCTAGGGGTAACATTAGTACCGATGTTGATTGACCAAACGATCCAATTATTAAACAAGATTCCCGATTGGTTAACTGCCAGTCAAGCAAACTTAGCGCAGTTTGAAGCACTTGCCAAACAAAGACGTTTGCCAATTGATTTGAGGGTTGTGAGCAATCAAATTAATGCCAACATTCAGAATCTAGTCCAACAGCTAGCTTCTGGTGCAGTAGGATTTGCAGGGACGCTTTTGTCAGGATTACTTGACCTAGTCCTAATAGTAGTGCTGGCCTTTTATATGCTTTTATATGGCGAGCGCGTCTGGTATGGTCTGGTTAATCTTTTGCCCTCTAGTATAGGAGATCCCCTCACTACATCCTTGCGGCAGAATTTCCAAAACTTCTTCCTGGGCCAGTTGTTATTGGGACTATTCATGATAGTAACCCTAACGCCAATTTTCTTAATCATAAAGGTGCCTTTTGCTCTGTTGTTTGCCATATTAATTGGGATCTCAGAACTGATTCCTTTTATTGGAGCCTCTCTCGGCATCGGTCTAGTGACAATTTTGGTATTATTGCAAAATTGGTGGTTAGCAGTTCAAGTTGCTTTAGCAGCAATTGTTATGCAGCAGCTTAAAGATAATTTATTAGCTCCTAGATTACTCGGCAACTTTATCGGACTGAATCCTATCTGGATTTTTGTTGCTATTTTAATGGGATATGATATTGCCGGGTTATTCGGGACAGTTGTTGCTGTTCCGATTGCTGGTACCATTAAAGGCACTTTTGATGCCATCAAAAGCGGCAAATCTGCTGAATTTGTATCAACAGTCACTATTCCTCATCAGCCGCCGCTTGATTAAATCTTGACAATGCACGTTAATAGCGTTGGTTTGATGGTAGTCGTTACGCAGACAGGATATAGCAGTTTGCAAGTATATGAGGTACAAAATGCAGGAATTAAAATCAGACATAAACAGTTTCTACCTCCCGCCTCCTGCCTCAAAACCCGTAGCTTTGTACTTCATGCAGAAAAAACTGTTGTAATTAGACAAATATACAACGCTGATTTAAGAATTGTGGCGTGCCTATTGTAACTTTGTGCCTAAAGTATTTAATAGTCAAGCAATACCAATAATTTACCAGGAGAGTAGAAAATGCAAAAGTATATATGTACTGTTTGCGGCTATCTATACGATCCACAAGAAGGTGATGAAGACAGCGGTATATCACCCGGAACACCTTTTGAAGATATACCAAATGATTGGTCATGTCCCACTTGTGGTGCCCAAAAATCAGACTTTGAACCTTATGAAGAGTGAAAATAACAGCTAGCCTAGAGAGTAGATGCCCGAAAAGAGATATTTTTGAAATTGCAACCGTTACAAATTGTAGTTATTGGGGGTGGGGCAGCGGGTTTTTTTGGTGCGATCGCTTGTGCTAAAGTCAATCCCGATGCCCAAGTTACTTTACTCGAAGCTAGTCGCCAACCCTTAGCGAAAGTGCTAATTTCTGGTGGCGGACGCTGTAACGTCACTCACGCTTGCTTCGATCCTGGAGAATTAGTGCAAAATTACCCCAGAGGCGCAAAAGCCTTGCGGGGTGCTTTTACTCGGTTTCAAGCTCAAGATACAGTAGCTTGGTTTGCTAGCCACGGAGTCTATTTAAAAACTGAAGCCGATGGTCGGATATTTCCTGTTACTAATACTTCAGAAACGATTGTAGAATGTCTGATTAAAACGGCAGCGACATCTGGGGTCAAACTTCGCATTGCTACACCTGTAACTTCGGTGAAGCACACTTACCAAGACCGAGGATTTAATATTCTGTTGAAGTCGGGAGAGACAATTAAATGCGATCGCCTACTTCTTGCTAGCGGCAGTAACTTGCTAGGTTATAAAATTGCTAGGGAGTTAGGGCATAAAATTGAGCCACCTGTTCCTTCTTTATTTACCTTCAACATTCTCGACCAAAAGCTGAGGGATCTAGCTGGAGTTAGTGTTGACTCTGTACAATTGCGGCTATTTATAGGCGGAAAATCCCAATTACAACAAACTGGCCCATTACTAATTACCCATTGGGGTTTGAGTGGGCCCGCTGTTTTGAAGCTTTCTGCTTGGAGTGCAAGAATTCTCCACGAAAGCCGCTATCAAGCAACATTATTAATTAATTGGCTACCTGATTTGCAACAAGAACAAGTGCGACAACAAATCTTAGCAATCAAAAATGAATGGGCAAAAAAAGCGATCGCATTGCATCGTGGTGTTGACCTACCCCATCGTCTCTGGCAATATATCATTGCCCGTGCAGGCATTAGCATAGAAGACCGTTGGGCAGGAATATCTAATAAAACATTAAATCAGTTGGTACAAGAACTCACTCAGGGGGAATATTTAATCGGTGGTAAAGGAGTTTTCAAAGAAGAATTTGTTACTTGTGGCGGTGTTAATCTTAAAGAAGTAAACTTTAAAACAATGGAAAGTAAATTAGTTCCTGGTCTTTATTTTGCTGGAGAAATTTTAGATGTTGATGGTGTAACTGGTGGTTTTAACTTCCAAAGTGCTTGGACAACTGCGTATTTAGCTGGTAACGCGATGGGAACTAAGTATTAGTTCAGTTGAAGATTAATTATACTCCAAGAGGTCATTTATAAAGTAAAAATCAATTACCGTAGGGTGTGTTAGCCGTATATTTTTAGATGATATTAAGTTTGGCTAATTACTTACGATATGGTTAGTATTGTTGGTAATTGGTAACAGGTGATTGGTTACTGGCAAACAGGGGAAGAGTTAAACTGTATTTTTATACCCCATTACCTATTACCAACCCTCACAGATATCATAAGTATTCAACCGGACATGATATGATTTGTCACCAAAAAGATGATGAAAGCAGCTAACGCACCATGTAAATAGTGGTGGCTAATAGCATTAGCCTTGCCACACTACTACCTTAATATTTACTTTATAAATAGTCTCTGACACAGAGATATTTTAATCTCAATTGACTATTACACAATCAGCTTATGAAAATCTTTTGCTTGCTAAATTTTAAAAGGATTTAGCAATGCTAAACTCTTATCCCCGACTTTCAAAACAGTCCTTCGTAAGAAAATCCCATAATAGCATAGTATAAAAAAGGAATATATCCTACTCCCTTTTTGGCGTTGCAGAATAGAAATATGAATTAGGGCGATCGCTATGAAATGTCCAAGGTGTGAATCAACTCATATTCGTAATCCCTCTTTTGTTACTTTCAGCAAAGAATAATCGACGATCCTTTCTATTAAAGCATTTCTCAACAAACAAGCTTAAATGAGAAAACTAGGCCGCGATCGCTCAATTTCTGATTTGGTCTAAGGTTGAGGTTGTGAACAATATTTTTCTTTCCCCGTAGTGATTAAAGAGGGATAAGAATGGGCGGCAACGTGGTAAACAAAACTACATATGTGTCAATTGTCAACGCCAGTTGATTAAATCTTACGATCAAAAAGGATACACGGAAGATATTAAAAGTGAATGCCTAGAAATGTATGTCAATGGTTCTGGGTTGCGGGCAATAGAAAGAGTTAAAAAAGTAGATCGTACTACTGTTATCAATTGGGTGAGGCAAGTGGCTAGCACTTTACTAGATACAGCTTACACAAGTGAAATACCGGAAGTAACAGAAGTTGATGAACTAGAAACTTTTGTCGGCTCAAAAAAACACCTTTGGCTGTGGACAGCAGTCAATCACAGCGTTGCGGGAATTATAGCTTGGGTTTTAGGCGACAGAAGTTCAGAAACATTTAAACATTTGTGGTTGATAATAAGATGTTGGCAGTCTTATTTTTATGTCACCGACGGTTATCCTGTTTATGCTTGTTCGATCGGTAATGGAGATCGCATCATTAGTAAAACATATATGACTTGAGTGGAGGGAGAGAATAGTCGTTTAAGACCGGAGGCGGAGCGTCTCCGGCTCCGCATTATCTTGCTCAACTACATCGTAAAAGTTTTTGTTACTTTAAAACCGAGGAAATGCTTAAACATTCAATTTGTTTAATAATATATTATCTTAAGCACGGCTCAGTGGCGCTGCGGGCGCATAGCGCCCGCCAGCTTGAGCCGAGCGCTTGATTCATATTTTGGTTCAGCAACGCCAATTAAAAGTATATTAATAGCAATACTTGTTGTCTTTAGCTGTAACATGATCTTTTTCCAGCCGCATTGCCCCTAATATCGTAGAAACAATCACGCAACGCTTAGCCTTACCACCAGACTTGCTCGATAGCGTGATCCGTCCCAGTGGTGGTTCCTTAACATTACCTTTGTGACTAAATTGGATTTGCTTAATGCCATTTGTCTGTTCTAAAGTTGTTTCTGGATCTAACCGCACATTAGAATCTAAATTATTCCAGTTAGCATTAGATGGGTTTACTGTAGCAGGATGAACAGCCCATTGAACAATACCATTTTGCTCACGAAAACTAGCTTGCCAAGTTAATTTTTCCTTGGTAGCTTGTCTTTGGGCTTGGCGCATCGCATAGTAAACTTCGTTTTGGGCAGTGTTAAGGCGGCTAGTCGCTACAAAAGCCATCCAGTTTGGTATTCCCAAGGAGGCTAAGATACCAATTAATACAACAATTACTAAAATTTCAGGTAAAGTAAAACCACTATTAGAGCGATTATTGCAGAGATTTTTTGCATTAACTAGAGACAGTAAATGCACCTGGGTATTCATTTTTATTTTCTAATCTTTTTTCAACTACCCAGTTGTTTAGTAAGATTTCACTCTCTTTATTTTTTATTTCACACTGGGAAGTAATACTGGAGAGCAAGGTAGGCAAAATCAAGATTATAGCAATTTTTAATAATAGTTTTAAGCTAAAATATATATTCTGATATTTTGAAGAATCATTCAGAAAATACTTCCAGAGAAATTTAGCTGCAGTTAAACCTTTTTGTCGATTTAATGGCTTTTGTAGCGCTTTGCAAGTGAGATACTTGTATAAATTTGCAATGCTTGTGTTCCAACTTTGATTAAATGCTGAAGGTCTTTCTTGATATGCTCTCTTAAGTAGTTGCAAGCATGCTCTTTCCTGCCTGACAAGATTGGATGAAACTGAATTAGCACTAATTCGGTATAATATTTGTACAGATGGTACACATATAAAATTAAATTTAGATGCTAATCGTAGCCACATATCCCAATCTTGGGCCGCTGTTAGAGATTCATCAAAGCCGCCTAATGTAATTAAAGCTTTTCTACAAATTAAAGGATTAGAGCCATTCTCTAGAAAGTTACTTATCAATAAATTTTCATAAATATCTCCATTTACATTAATACGCTTTCCAGAAAGGACAAATTCTCCATTTGCATTAATATAATCAGTCCAACTATAGGCAACTTTAGCAGTCAAATTTTCTTGCAGAGCTTTTAATTGAGATTCTAGTTTTTCAGGTGTCCAAATATCATCAGCATCTAAGAAACTAACAAATTCTCCAACTGCAATATTTAGTCCTCTATTACGACTAACATTTCCACCAGCGTTTGCATAAGAAAATACTTTGATTCGTGGGTCTTGAATTTCTTTAACAATCTTTAAAGTTGAGTCTTGTGAACCGTCATTAATTACAATTAATTCTAAATCAGTAAAAGTTTGATTTAAAACAGAATTAATTGTATAACTAATAGTACTTTCACTATTGTATGCAGGTATGATTACAGAAACTTTGGGTAATTTATAACTAAAATTAATCATTTTATATGGCTACTTTATTTTTGAAAACTTTTCTCATATTACATTTAAAATAATAAAAAGGACTCATCATACTAGCCAAATAAAATTCTATTTCAAATAGGATAATCAAATTACTTTTTAATTGTCCTT
Organism: Nostoc sp. S4; assembly: GCA_029379225.1. Lineage (GTDB taxonomy): Bacteria > Cyanobacteriota > Cyanobacteriia > Cyanobacteriales > Nostocaceae > Nostoc. The sequence goes on from JAQYWR010000022.1 coordinate 37,140, forward strand.
TATACTGGATTAAATATTGTAATACTCTACGTAAATTTCCTAAAACAGTTTTTATAAAGATTATCGGCTTTTGCCAATTTTTAGTATTTATTAACCGTAATTGAAAAATACACAAGCCACAACCGCGTGCTAAATTTAGTAGATAATCTCTTTCAAATCGCCAATGTGGTATTTGATGGTAAGTATGCATGGTAGGGTTATACCAAATTTGCCAGCCTGCATAATGTATATGAAGTAATGGTTCATAGTCTTCACCTTGCACCAAAATACCAGGGAGCTTTCCACTTAAAATAGGTCGTTCTGGTACATTCTCACACCATGCTTGTTTCCGAACAACAAGTGCTGCCCCAGGGGGAAGTCTTAAATTCTCTGCATCAAATAAATGTGGATTTGAACCATGTTCTCTGATAGCTAAAAAAGCTTGAATTTTTTCAAAATTTTCTGGCGGTTTTACTTCAAACTCACCATGAATTTGTCCACTCCAAACACCTGCTTGAGGATATTGCAATCCAAAAGTATATGCTTCTGCTAACCAATCAGGTGCAGGTAAGTTATCATCATCTAAAAATGCAATTAGTTCACCTCTAGCTTCACGTACTGCCTGTAGTCGTGCAAAGGCAGCTCCCTGTTCTCTTTCAAAGAAGTATCTTAAATGACAGTTTCCATTATATAGTTTTTGATAATTCTGGATTATTTCAAATGTGTTATCAGAACTATTATTATCGACAATAACAATTTCCCAATTAAGGTTTTCTACTCCTGTCTGAGTTAACAACCTATCCAAAATCTTAGGTAAGCGGGTTGCTCCGTTATAAGTAGGAATGGCTATAGTAATATCTAAATTTTCCATTTTGAATTCATTCATAATATTTAATACTTTGCTATTTTTTTTCTCAAATAACCATTTTTCCAAAGATAAAACGGACTTATTAAACTACTTAAAAAAAGTTGCATTTCGCAAGCAGCTACCAAATCCTGTTTTAACTTAGTTCGATATCTCAATAAATGAAAAGTAATTTTACGCAAATCGTTGAGCGTATAAGCCAAAAAAGCGATTGGTCTATACCAAGGTTGTATATTTACCATTCTAGTTACATAACGGCTAAGTCCAATTCCTTTAAAAAATGGAACTAAATAATCTTTTTGTAATCGTGAGCTTGGTATTTTGTGGTAAATTTCCATTTCTGGGTTATACCAAATTTCCCATCCTGCTTTTTGAATATAAGACAACATTTCTAAGTCTTCACTGGTAAGCATATTACCTTTGACTCTACCAGTTAAAATAGACTTATCTGGTACACTTTCTAACCAAGCTTGTTTACAGATAACAAGTCCAGCAGAAGGAGGTAGTAATCTATTTTTTGGTTCATATAATAGAGGTAAATTTCCTCGTTCTGTAATTGCTAAGAATGGAGCGATTCGCTGAAAGTTTTTAGGTGGTTCTACTTCCCAGTCAGGGTGAATCTGGCTACCATAAGCTCCTGCTTTTGGATACTTTTGGGCAAAACTATAAGCTGCCGCTACCCAATTTTGTATTGGGTAATTATCATCATCTAAAAAACCTATCAATTTCCCTTTAGCTTCTGCTACTGCCTTTTTTCGGGCATAAGCTGCACCTTGTTTGGCTTCAAAGCAATACTTTAAAGGGTAAGCACATTGCCAATTTACTTGATAGGTTTGAATAAGTTTAGCTGTATTATCAGTGCTGTTATTATCTACAACGATAATTTCCCAAGATAAATTTTCTGTCTGAAGTTGATTTTTTAGTCGCTCTAGTAGTTCAGGCAAGCGACTTTCACCGTTATAAGTTGGGATAGCTACAGTAAAATCTAAGCAATCAGTCATTTGGTAAAAGTTATATTTTGATATTTGCTCAGCTAATGGCTAATTTGTTCTTAAATAATCAAGAAATCTATCAAACAATAAAACTGCACCTAATACTTCAATTTTGCTATCAATGTACAGTTTTTTGTTCAGTATTATTTCGTATTTTTATAAATTTTTGCTATAAAAATTACTCAATTACATTCAGAGTCTTTTCCTGTGACCATTGAACCTAATAGAGTTTTCACAATAACACATCGTTGTACGCTACTAGGCGATGCAGAATTTGCAGCATTTGGCACAGCCACCACTATTTTTAACCCAGGTGGCTCTGTACCTGCTGCCACTGTTCCAAAGTTATTTGGCAGAGTCAGAGTTCCCATATAATCAAAAGTAATTTTTGCTGATGTACTTAAAGGATAAGATACAGGAGAATTAGTAGTAGAATTAGCAATGTTCTCACCACTAAGATTTCCGCCTAGCAGTAATTTATTAGAATTGGCTCCTACATCTTTTCCCAAAGTGTTCCATGTACTAATTCCAGCATCAGTACGATAAATAGCAACCTCTATATTTTGGGTTGTGGTATTTTTTTGAAAACTAACACTGTAGTTAAGTTTCTTCTTTTTTGCTTCGCGCTGTGCGTCTTGTAGTGCAACCAAAACAGCATCATTAACCTTATTTAACTGCTGCCGATTTACAAAAGTAACCCAACCAGGAGCTGCAATCGCTCCCAAAATTCCGATCATCAGCACTACTACAATTAATTCTATTAGGCTAAATCCGGTATCTTCTTGATTGTCGCAATCGCTATAGTGTTTATTTGCTAAATATTGCTGCTTTAATTCTGTTTTTTGCTTGTACAAATTAAAAAAAATTAAAATTCGAAAACTATGAATATTCTGCATACTATTCTAATTTTATTAATCTTTATTAAAGATAGAAGCTATTTCGTAAAGATGAAGCTGCGTCCTTGCACCTTAATATTTCCACTGGGAAAATAACTAGATTTGTTCTGGGCATAACGCACTTTGGTTTCATCATTTATTAAGCGAGCTTGTGCGTTACCTCTTAAATAAACTTCAACAGTACTTCTATTATCTCCATCAACTGACTTGACACAAGCATAGAAACCTGTTCTTGTAATAGTTCCTGGAAATTGTTGAAAGCCACTAGAGCAAGTTGCTGCTGGCGCTCCCTGTGTTGTTGTTGTTTGATCTATAAAATCAACTAGAACCACGGGATTTTGATCGTAAGTTACCCCTGCTGCCAAACTATTTGTCCAACTATTCATTTTTGTTTGTAATGTTACGCCCTTTTGTGATAAATCAAAAGACTTAAAACCTTTATCTGGACATTGGCTATATTTTTCACTAAATCCAGTACAAGTATTACCACTACTATTTATAACGCCATCTTTAATTTCCCATCTGGCAATACGCGCAGCTTGAGACCAATTAGAATTACTGTCTTGAATTAAATAGTAAGCTACTAATGAATACACAAAAGAATCGTCTTTAAATTGAACCACACCCCCACTATTTTTAGTTTCAACAGCGTCTTTGCTAAATTCTCGTTTCCAAAATATTAGAACTGGAACTCCATTTGTTACCGTAGGAATTTGGGAAATGATACCAGTAGAAGTTGTATCATCGTATATATATAGTGCTTGTTGGAGATCGCGAGTGATATAGTCAAGTGCTGTTTTAATTTCTTGCTCAGAGTTGGCTTTGGCTTGTTCCTGACGGTCAGTGTTTAAAATGCCGATCATAAAACCTAATAACGGCGTAATTACTAGGAATGCAACGATCATCGCCACTAGTAATTCAATGAGGGTGAAGCCACTGTTTTTGTTGTGCTTGTGAGAAGATTTTAGCTGAGTAGTTAACAGCCACCTCAGTATATTCATTTTGTTATACTTTCTCCTTAGCGACGGATACTGAGTAATGAAATCATTTATGTTCTTGGATTAATTATTGACAACCACCAAGGCGACTACACAAAGCGCTATAGGAGCTTTGACCCCTAACAATTTCAGTTGTCATTTCTAATAGTGGTGCTTTGCGATCGCCCAGTCCCCCTGTGAATGTTGCTGCTTTTTTTCCACTGCTAGCGGCGGTTAGGGAACCAAACTGGGCATCTGAACGATACACCCGAATTCCCAAACGATAGCCTTGACCTTTATCAGGGTCACTACCTGAGACTGCTAGCCGAATAGCTTGAATGTAAAACAGATCGCTAGTACAGCCAGGATTAACAAGACTGCCATTTTTGTTAAAGCAATACAAACTACTGCTAGCAGTAGGAACTGCTGCACTACTGAGTAAATAGTCACTGGTTGAGGTGGATACTTTTCTAGTTGTATCAGCAGTTAATGTAACGGTGATTGTAGGGTCTGAGACGATTTTAGAATTAATACCGTTGACGAGGGCTTTAGCTGCTTCTGTTGCCAATTCTACCCTTCTAGCTTGCACACGAGTTGCAGTTGAGATAACTAGGACGGGTGCGATCGCTACCAGCAAAATGCTAACCACGAGGATGGCCACCAACGACTCAATGATTGTAAAACCAGACTCATTAAACTGGGCAGATGATTCTTGTTGTTGGTGTGGGTTCATAGTCAGTTCCTCAATAGGGCTATGTCTTACAGCAATTTGCAAGCAAGTGTAATACGCTCGAATCGCGGGATTTGAAAAATCTTACTTATATCCCTTTGTCCTTTTGGGAGAGAGGCTTTGAATTTTCCCCCTTCCCTACTAGGGAAGGAGGTTAGAGGGTTAGGTTTTGCGTTTGTTTATTCCATGTAAAAAGCCAGGGGTGGAAAGAGGTAAGAAAGGACTGGGGTTAGGTTTGTGAAAGTAGTTACCTGAAAAGTACTGTAAAAATTCTCATTGAGATACTTTAGGATGGTTGGAGTTTGCAGTTACTAGGACGTTCAGTTGCAGGTAGTGCAAATTTGAAACCAGTGCCAAAGAAGGTGTTGTCCGCAGTATCAAACCCATCCCCTGTTTGAGTTTGGACAGCACACAATAGAGTTTGCACCCAGAGGTCATCCCGACCGACTTCTCTGTAGTATTCATTGGGAGGATCTGTGGCTGGAATTACAAAACGCTGGGCAAACAAGTCAGGATTTTGCGCCAGTAACGCCACATCAAAACCCCAGTTACGGTTAGGAGCCATATAAAAAGGTGCTTCCCCAGCAGCACTAGTACTTATAGAAGTACTATCCGATCTGTAACCAGGTGTTGTAGAATTTAAAGCTCTAATAAAGATACTATTAATATTGGCAGTAGAAGAAAGAAGAGAAGGGTTAGATGAGGTTGCAGCAATAGTTGTTGGCCCTGGTCTCACAAGAACTTGGAATGGTGCAGTAGCATAAATACTGCGTTTAAATTGGATGAATGAACCGTTGATATTGGCATTAATCCCATCCCAGTTTTCTAGGAAGCGGACAAAGTTATGCAAACCCCCATTAATTTCGTAGGTAGTTGGAGTTGTTGAACTCGCAGTTGGATTCACACGAGCAGGGGTATCACCAGCCGCAATTACTAAATTAAAAGTTGTTTGACTTGCCTGAGACAACCATCTAGTATTTTTAACGAGATTGGATAACGATCCTGCTAAGCTGGCATAATCTTGATCTTGAGGTGCTGCGGTTGTTACCTGTAATTGCAATACAGGTTCTAATAGTGGCTGGAAAGACGCATCTCTTATAAATGTCGTTGTGCTTCCAGGAAAATCTCTCAGCGAAGCAGCTGAAGCAGCTGGTACTTGAGGATACCTAAAGAAGAGACGACGAGTGTTGTCATATTTTATCTCGCCAGTATTAAACGCTGGTGGGGCAATAGAAGTACTTGTTGTGGTTGCAAACCACAGGGCATTATTTGCTGCTTCAGGTATACTACCATCACTAACTACTACTTGACTTCCTGATACTGTTCTTATACCAAGTGCAATGGGAGTAGTGGCAGAGAAAGTTATGGCAAGATTAGAAGCATCAACTAGCTGTCCAGAACTATTTCGTTTAAACGCAACCCTACGGGCAAATCTTTCAAAACCAGCCTTTGCGGGTCGAGCAGTAGTACCAGCTACTAATTGTCCAACTGCCGCATTTGCTGGAAGATTATAGGATTGTATTCCTCTTTCACTACTAGCGATCGTATTGTTGTTGTCGCTATCGTAACCAATATACCAATCAGCTGCTCCACACTCTGAAACTGGTATCTTGAAGCATATCTCCATCACATACTCTGGGAAACTCCCTCGACGCTGAATGGGTGTAACAAAGTTGTTTAAGTAAGAACTGTTAAAGTTTACTGAGTCAGTAGAAGTGGGAGTACCTCCATAGTAGGAATCATCATTAGCCGCAGTGAAGAAATTAGATGAAGTCACGAAGTTGTTATTCCAGAAACCTACCTTCAGTCTTTTGAGTACAGTGTCGGCATCACTCCCTTGATTATTTCGCAAGTCGTAATCACCTTCATTGCGGAAACCTTCACGGAAGTTATCAGAAAGCAAGGTAACAGCATCAGCAATCACTGATGCAGATCGCCACGTTTCGCCTGTTGTGCAATTTGGTAGTCTAGAGTCACTAGGACGACAAGCAAAGTCAGGATCGCGATCGGCGACAGCGCGAGTGTAAAATTTACTATCGTAACTACTATCACTGGGAGCAGGTAAAAGACCAGACCCTTTAAATTCCTGCTTGGTGTGTAGATTAAAATTGCCTTTAACATAGGCTGGCAGTTCAGTGACTAAAATTAAGCCTTTCTCTTCTGCTCTGTAATTGTTCTGGCGGCTCAAGTTACTACCATTAATCAACATAATGGCGTTGGGACGGCGCTCAGGATCGAGCAAGTAATCACTAGCGCTGACATTTTCGCTAGTTGAGTTACTACGATCTTTTTGAGCATCATCACGAGAGGCATAGATAATGCCAGTATTAGGCAACAGATATTCGTTAGACCAAGTACCAGTGATTGAAGTTGTGCGAAGCAGATTTAAATCTATGACAGTGGCACGAATTTCTAAAGGCTGACGCTGTTCAACTTCTAAATTGTAGTTTCCAGTTAATGCTGCACCTTTATCTATAGCTTTAATTTGTCTGGCATCAAGAAATGTAGTTTCCTTAATTGCACCATCAGGAATAACGGTAGCATCCCGAGTCAGAGAGCCATCAGCAATTGCGATCGCACAAATAGTAGAGTCAATTGCTGATTGCTCAGAGAGAGTGAGTTTACTGGTTGTTGCTTTAGCTAGTGCTTGCCGTAGTAAAGGATTAACAAGGCGACCATTGGGAAATACCAAGTTAGCTTGATATTTCAAGCGATCTAGTAAAGTTACACTAGTGTTAGTCACATCATCAGCGTTAGATGCAACTGTAAAAAAACCATTGCTATTTACTGTCTGTCCTCTAGTTACACCAGCAGATGTAGTAGTGGGAGCTGTGTAAACAAGACCATTGTTAGATGCTGCTACTGTGGTTAAATCGCGCGGATTGTAGGTATTTGTAGTTGCTGTTGCCTGATTCGTAGGGTTGTAATAGCTACTTACGCAGGCTATAGGTGCTTGGTAATCGTCTGCTGTGGCCGCCAAAGGAGCATAGGAATCACTATTGTAGTGATAAACTGCTGTGGCACGCATTACCAAATCACCACGTTTTGGCGTACCGTTAAGAGGATCGGTAGAATCAGGTACAACCATAGGCATAATATCAGGCCAGACTACCGTACCACCGCTTTCCTGTACGTCTGTTGTGCTTGGATCGTCAGGTATTGTTGTTGAGCGAGAAGGTAGTCCAGAATTTGTAGTTCTATATATTCCTGCGCCTGTAATGACTCGTAGTCCACCGTTGACGTCAAGGGCATCAGCGCGGGGTGAAGCGGCTGCTATTTCCCAGAATCCGTCACGTCCGGTTACCCCCAAATCTGCTAACTGTTTAACGCTAGTAGTACGAGTCCGAGTTTTAGTACTACCTGTCCACGTCACACCAGTGATGGATTCGGGTTGTTCCTCTCCGACAAAAATTGCTTTTGTGCTGTCCCATTTGAGTTCAGGTAGATTGTTACCTACTACAATGCGATCGCCTAACTGTGATTCTATTACAGGAGAAGTTTTTAAGGTATCTGGGTCTGTAGCAGCTAGTTCTGATGTATTTAGCGTCAGTGTTGTATTGGTATCCGTGGGATATATCCAGCTATCTGGTGGACGTAGGGCGTTACTTCTTGCTGAAGTATTATAATCTTGGAGAACATTTGCTGTAGTATAAGTACCTTTGCCATCACTACCATAAGGTACTTCTTTAAATGGCACGCGCCTAGTACGTTTTTTGAAGTAGATTTGCAGTTCTTCTAGACGTACCTTATCTGAGTCTAAGCTGGGGTCAGCTGCAAGCCGTTTGGTTCTGTTATCTTCTACCTCTTGAGGGTCAGTAGTTGTAGCGTGAGCTAGTTGTGCATTTACCAACAAGTCGAGGCGTTGAGCATAGGCTTGACTGTTATAAGCAACTTCATTTGGTTTATTATTCGAGGTAGATTTATTTGTGCTTCCAGTTGATGTTTGGGTAGGGACACCATTTTCTTTAAATAAATCTACTTGAATTGCTCCAATGTCTGAGGCGCTTATTGGGCCACTACCTGCAACATTACCACCAACAATTATTTGACCGTTTTCTCGCTCGTAATAACAAGAATATCTACTGCTGACCTGGAACAGCGTAATATCTTGATTACTTTTACCCATTAATAAATTACTGTTAGTAAAAATCCGTCCATTCAAACGGAATCTAGGACCAGGTGTAATATCTAAGTCATCTTCATAAACAACAGCATTATTAGTAATGGGAACTTGACTGCGGTCTTGTTGCATTTCTAAAGCCGAAAAGCCTTTATTACCTTGATATTCTTCATATTTGGTTGTATCAAGACTACCTATAGTACTAACGGGAACTGTTGCCGTATATACAAAAAAGCTTTTTTTCAATTCGCCAGTTGCTAGTTTATACCAACCAGAAGAGCCTACCAAACTGGCACTAGTTTCACCTGCAACATCACAGGTTCCACCTGCTTTAGCTGGCAGCATAGGAGGAGTTCTAGCATCTAGCGGTGTTCTCTTTCTAGTTTGGGTTGTACCAGTTTGGGGGGGAGTGCGGAAGTAAATGCCGTAGAGAATAAAACTATCAAATTTACCGTTATTATCTGTATCAGCAGGAAATTTCCAGGCAGTTGTTAGGTTTTCTCTATTTTCTAAAGCTATCGTATTAGCTGCTTCAATGGAATTGTTTTTATTAATGTCATAAGCCAGGGTTATAGGAGTTTCATCACCTAATGTATAGACTGGAAGTTTGGAGGCTAAAGCTAAGGTATTGTATAACGTTACGTTTGATGGAACAGAACGTGGCAGAGTAGGATCGGCAAACAATGCAGTGATTTTTGCTTTAGCTCTATCTAAGGCAGGGGTAGCCGCCTGCATTGTTGCTTCATTCACCCGGACATTACTCGCGTTTTTAGAGCGCTCAAAAGACCGAAATAAAATTGCAGTTGTTAACAGCACGACTACCAAAATTAACATCGCCACTGTTGGCAACACAAAGCCAGCATTCACCGAACTGCGTCTTCTTCGAGTACCAAAAATAGTCCGCAGTAACCAAATAATTTGCTTGTTAATTGCAGATAAAAACTTTTTGCAAATTGGTTTGAAGGTTTTTTGAATTGTCTTGACTAGCTTACTTTTTTGAGACATAGCTGCTTTCCTGTCAAGTAATTTTTAGAATATTTTTCATTTTCTCAAAATTGATGTTTCTGCTGACAATTAATTTGACCAGCAAGAGTCAAGACTAAATTTATGTAACTATTACATCTTGTTTGAGGAAGTTGAAAACAAATGAACTATAAAAAAAGACAATTTATTAAAGTTATATCATTCAAAAGTTGTTCATTTTATCCGGTAAATACTGATTTTTTAAAGTTATTTATATCAATTATGAAGACAAATAAAAGTATAACTTCATGGTAAATATACGGAAATATATTTTATTGACAGACCAATTTATAAAGATGATGTTAGAAAAACAAGCTTATAATACCCACTTCTTAAAGGAAAGATATCAGTTCCGTGCAAAATAATTAGATATTGTCCTCCAATTCTTGACTTGTTAGAGAAGTCGTAAATCTTGTGTAGCATTAGTAATTAACTAATAGGGGCGCACAGCTAGCTGTACGCCCCTATGAAAAATTTATCCGTGCAACTGAGAACCCCTATAATTTCTACTCTTCTCAAGGAGGAAGGTATGAAATTCTATGCGCTAAAGTACTTCGCTACTGGGTGATAAGTAATAATCGCCGTTGTAGACTGTTCTGGATAAAGCTGTTCGCTTTCATCCATATACAAGTTAATCCTGTCAGTCTGCAATAACTCCAGTTGCTTGTACTGGTCTTGGATATTCGGACAAGCAGGATAGCCAAAACTATACCGCGAACCCCGATAGCGTTGTGCCAACATATCCCGAATATTATCCGGTTCCTCACCACCAAAGCCCAATTCACGGCGAATTCTGGCGTGCGTCCACTCTGCCAATGCCTCCGCCATCTGCACAGCTATACCGTGGAAATACAGATAATCAGTATATTTATTCCCTGAAAAGAGCTTTTGGGCAAATTCTGTGGCAATTTCACCTACAGTCACCGCCTGCATGGGGAAAACATCAATAATTCCTGACTCTTTCGGTGCGAAGAAATCTGCTATGCAAAGCCGTCTTAACGACTTTTGTCTGGGAAACTCGAAAGTTGCAGTTTGTTGTGATTGGTTCTCTGAGTTATATATATGTAGAGAATTTCCTTCGGCTTGACAAGGGAAATAACCATAAATTACTTGCGGATGCAATAATTTCTCCTCAATAATCCGTTGTTTCCAACTTTCTAAAACTGGGTAGACTTTTTCAGCTAAAAAAGCTTGATATTCCTCCTTAGATTGTTCTTTTGGTTTGCGGAATTGCCATTGTCCAGCTATCAATGCCTGCAAATCTAAGTACCAGAATATTTCCTCTACAGGAATATCATTAAACTGTAATAGTTGTGTTCCCCAGAAAGGTGGTGTCGGGCGTTCAATATCTATGGCTACTGCCTCAGAACGCCGAGTATCTATCTGTTTTGATTCTGTAAATACTGTTTCCTGAGTAGTGGTTGCTGATTTTTTGTGACCATTTGTCAAAATTTCAGAAGTTACAACTTCGTTTAAAAAACCTTGCAAATCATTCCAGTTACCAGCAGTCTTTGCAGGTATTAGTTTATCCATGAAGTGTAAGTCAGAAAAGGCATCTTTGCCATAAACTACTTTACCTTTATAAGTGTTTTGGCAATCTTCATAGACAAATTTGGGAGTCAAAGCTGCACCACCTAAAATCACAGGTACGGTAATTCCCTTTTCGTTAAATACTTCTAAATTCTCTTTCATGAAGGCGGTGGATTTCACTAGCAAACCACTCATGGCAATACAATCAGCTTGATGCTGTTGGTAAGCTTGAATGATGTTTTCCACCGGCTGCTTAATTCCCAGGTTAATTACTTTGTAACCGTTGTTGGACAAGATGATATCTACTAAGTTTTTACCAATATCGTGGACATCACCTTTGACTGTGGCAATGATAAAGGTTCCCTTGGCATTATTGCCTGATTCTGATTTTTCCATGAACGGTTCTAAATACGCCACCGCCGATTTCATGGTTTCGGCAGATTGTAAAACGAAAGGTAACTGCATTTGTCCAGAACCGAATAATTCCCCGACAACTTTCATGCCATCTAGTAAAAAGGTGTTAATAATTTCTAAGGGGGGATACTGTTCTAAGGCTTTTGTGAGATTTTCTTCTAAGCCAATGCGTTCGCCGTCAATGATATGGCGTTTGAGGCGTTCTTGGATAGGGAGACTTTCGTCTAAGGAGCGATCGCGTTTTGTCGTCACTCCTGTAAACACTGTGGTCAGCTCTGCCAAGGGGTCGTAAACGCAAACATCACCCTCAAATTTCCGCTGGTCATAAATCAATTGACGACAGATTTCTTGATGGCGTTCTTCAATCTTGGATAGCGGTAAAATCTTGTTAGCACTAACAATTGCTGCATCCATTCCCACTGTTGTCGCTTCGTGCAAAAAGACTGAGTTTAGCACTATCCGGGCTGCGGGATTCAAACCGAAGGAAATATTAGAAACACCTAAAACTACATGACATCCAGGTAATTCTTCACGAATGCGCCGAATGGCTTCAATGGTGGCTTTGCCGTTTTCTCGGTCTTCTTCAATCCCCGTAGAAATTGGTAGAGCAAGAGTATCAAAGAATATTTCTGTGGCAGGTATGCCGTATTCTACAGCTTGACGGTAGGCGCGTTGGGCAATTTGAAACTTTTTCTCGGCTGTCCGCGCCATCCCTTCTTCATCAATAGTACCAATGACGACGCCAGCACCATACTTTTTCGCCAATTCCAGCACTTTCAAAAAGCGCGGTTCGCCGTCTTCGTAGTTGGTCGAGTTGAGTAAGCACTTACCGCCAGCTACCTTTAAACCTGCCTCCATTTTTTCCCATTCGGTGGAGTCAAGCATCAAAGGCAATGTCACATTATTAACAAGACGCGAAACTAGTTCGTGCATATCCTGCACGCCATCACGTCCGACATAATCGACGTTGACATCGAGGATGTGTGCGCCTTCTTTTACTTGCGCCCTCGCCATTGAGACGAGTCCATCCCAATCTTCGGCATTGAGCAAATCGCGGCACTTCTTAGAACCACTGGCGTTGAGACGTTCGCCGATAATCAAGAAGGAATTATCTTGCTCGTATGGCTGAGTAGTGTAAATTGATGCTGCTGCTGGTTCTAAACTCGGCTGTCTAACTTTTGGCTTCAAATTTTTGGCGACTTCTGCCAATTGTTGAATGTGTTCTGGACGTGTCCCACAGCAACCCCCTATCACTTGGACACCCAAATCTTCAACAAAATGCATCAGCGCCATCCGTAATTCCAATGAAGTCAAGCGGTAGTATGCTTGACCGCCAACGTTCTCAGGTAAACCCGCGTTGGGAATACAGGAAACAATAAAAGGTGAATGTTCTGCTAGATACTTGATATGTGGTTTCATCAAGTCTGGGCCTGTAGCGCAGTTGAGACCGAGAATGTCAATTGGATAAGGTTCTAGAATTGTAAGCACAGCGCTGATTTCTGAACCCACCAACATTGTGCCCATGCTTTCCATTGTCACAGACACCATCAACGGACGGCGATCGCCCTTTTTAGCAAACACTTCTTCAATGCCATTCAGCGCTGCTTTGATTTGCAGCACATCTTGGCAAGTTTCCACAATAAATAAATCGACACCACCATCCCACAGCGCTTCGGCTTGTTCGGCAAAAGCAGCTTTTATAGTGTCAAAGTCAATATGTCCCAAGGTTGGTAGTTTGGTTGTCGGGCCGATGGAACCAGCTACAAACCGGGGTTTTTCGGGAGTAGAAAACTCAGCAGCGACGCGCTTGGCGAGTTCTGCGGCTATCTTGCTGAGGTAGTAAGCCTTGTCTGCTAAGTCATATTCTGCCAGCACAATGGACGTACTGCCAAAGGTATCCGTTTCAATCACATCAGCACCAGCCGCGAGAAAGTCACGGTGAACTTTAGCCACAGCTTCAGGTTTACTGTGGACTAGATATTCGTTACAACCTTCATATTGTGCGCCGCCAAAGTCTTCTGCTGTCAGGTTTTGCGTTTGCAGGTTGGTTCCCATTGCTCCGTCGAAGACAAGGACTGGGCTATCTGGACTACGCAGGCGTTCAAGGAAAGGATGAGTCATATTTTCCGAGAATAAATGAGGAAATTAAGTGAGTCTTGTGATACTCTACTTACTTTATTATTTTCCAAAATTTTGGGAGTTTCGGGAGTATTTATTCTGAAATCAGGTAAAAGCCAATACGATTTTTTAGTTAACAAGAAAAATAGGTTGGGTTAAGCGACAGCGAAATCCAACACAGTTTTGAGAACGTTGGGTTTTGTTCCTCAAACGCCACTTGCGCGATTGACGTGAAACCCTTCTAAGGCAGTGGCTCCCCAACCTACTCATCAGCAAATACTTCGTCATAAATGTCATTTTCAGAACTTACCCAATTCTGATAAGCATGAGATTCAACAATAGAATTAACAGATTTTCTCCCACTCTTGAGCGAAAGAGCTAAATCCAGTAGTACTGATAACTGGTCATCATTTAGTTGCTCAATCACACTTAGAAGTTCTTGAGGAATACTCATGGAATTACTAACTATCTCAATAGTATGCCATCAGGCGATCGCCTTTAATGTTGTGCAGTGCCTCAAATTATAAAGTGGGCGATATGTAAGCGAATCAAAAGTTAAACAAGTCAGAACATTATTTGTTAAATTTTGACTGACAAGCTCAAAACTCACGTTTTTTCAAATTATTATTTTTCCTGTTTAGACAAATGGGCTAGACAAAACAATAATCCCACAGCTTGAAGCCGTGGGAAGTCAAATAAACTCTCCAATTTAGAACGAGCAGGATTTAATTATGAACTGCTTGAGAGTAAACCGGAAGGATTTGAGGCAGAGTTAGACTGACTTACTTACTGTTTATTGCCCAGTAGGAATCTTCAAGCCCCTACGCTCAAGAATTTGCCGCACCTGTGGGCTGGGGGTGTAGTTATAGCCATAGGAGGAGTTCTCAGAGTCATCCATAATCTGAGGTGTGAGCAATACAATTACCTCATTGCGCTGGTTCTGTCTATTTGTACTTCTAAATAGCGAACCAATAAGCGGAAGATCGCCCAAAATAGGAATCTTGGAGACAGTTGTCCGGTCTGCGTCTTGAATGATACCTGAGAGAATTAGAGTCTGACCATCTCGCAGGCGAATCGAGCCAGAATTAAGAGAGCGCTCAGACACTAAGAATATTTGTTGGCTACCACCACCTCCAACATTGATAGTAGCTGGAGCTTGAGGTGCTTTGACAACAGGAGCTACCGATAGAGAGACAAAACCATTATCATCAATTCGGTCAATTTTAACAGCTAGGGTTAAACCTACTCGGTCTTTTTCCGCTGAAATCGTTTCTGTAGCAAGATTATCATCACGAACGATTTCCCTTTTAATATTGCCTACTACTTCCTGAGTCAGATTGACATTAGCGGTTTGACCTTCTTGGACAATTAAGGTTGGGTCTGTCAAAATCTTGGCGTTGCCATTTTGGACTTGAGCCTGCAAGCTGGCGAGCAGGCGTTTGGGGAATTGGAAAAGAGAAGGCAAAGCAGAGGCTACTGTTCCAGCAGTACCTGCTGTTGTTGTGACTGTACCGTCCGCAGCTATGGTGACAAGGTTATTTGTAGATGGAGTAATGTTTGAGAAGCCTGGTTGTAATGGGTTAGTTGAAGCTGGTGAAATTGGTTGAAAAGTCGTTGCATTTCCGTTGCCTATTGTTCCAACAGTATTGGGTTGGACTGTAACTCCACCTATAGTTACCGGATTTGGAGATTGGTTAACTATTGTCGTACCTGAGCCAGCCCCTTGTAGAGTAACAGACTGATTGGGGTCAACAAAAGGCGTTCCTGTAACAGGATTCTGGATGACTGGTGTACTAGTCACGCTACTTGATGCTTCAGCTCTTGTAGCTGGTCTCGAACCGCCAAAATTTAGAGATGCTGCACCACCATCATTTGTAAAGTAGTTGTTGCCAACTCCAAAGGAAAAGCTAGTGTTGTAGTCTTGGGTGTTCAAGAGGTTAACATCAATAATCTTGACGTTGACTACCACTTGACGACGGCGGATATCAAGCTGAGTCAGTTGAGACATTGCCATCTCAACTAACCTTGGAGGCCCAATCAAAGTCAGAGAATTGGTGCGCTCGTCTCCCAATGCCTGTAAACCTCTAAGTAATGGGTTAGAGTCTCTAAATTCAGCGCGTTGAGTTTCTAGTCTGGTTTCTGTAGTCGTCTGAGTTTGAGTAATAGGAGCAACTCCATTGCCCACAGGTACGGCACTAACACTGGTAACTTGTCGTTCGCGGCTAACGGCACTTTCTGCCCCCAAGCCGACCAAAAAGTTCAGAGCTACTCCCACTGATACCTGATTAAGTCGCAGGCTACGCATAATCATGTCACGAGTTGCATTAGGTAGTTTCGGCCCAACAAAAACTGTGCGATTACTGCGGTTAGCCTCTAAACCACTCAAGCGCAAAACATAGTTAAACACATCTTGCACTGGCTCGTTTTCTATATCTAAAGAGATTGTTTGAGAGCTTGCTGGTGCAGCAGCACCTTGCTGACCTCCACCACCTTGCTCACTTCCAACATAAGCTAGATTCAAATTAGCCGCACGAGCAAGCAATGACAAAACCTCACGCACTGGTGCATCTCGCAGTACTAAACGGGGTACACGTTCCTGAGTTCCTAAGTCAATGGTGCTAGGAGAAGCATCGGTAGCGGAAATAGCAATATCTCCCACTGGTGGGGCGACGGCTCTGGGTAAGAAAGGTGGAGCCTGACTCACAGGTTGACCCGGGCCAGCAGCTTGTGCAGGTTGTCCGTCAATGGTGACTTGGGGATTAGGAACAAGAACATCTGGCTTTTGACCTGTTTGGGCAGGTGTAGAAGCAGGTAGTGGTGTGGATGTTGGCGTTGTTGGCGTTGGTGAGGCGGCGGTGGTGCCAGCAGATGGGCTAAAGCTGAGTGTAATTCCATTTGGCGATCGCACTGCCGGTTGGCTACCAGGTGTATTATTGCTGCCAGTTACCGTCACCCTGACACTATTGGCATCAAGTTGACTAACCTCAACCGAAGCAATTCCCGGCGCTGGACTATCTTGACGAAAACTATTACCTTGTGGTAGTCGTAATTGAGTATTAATAATGTCTGCAACTAAAGACTTACCTCTTTTTGTAGTGAAAACTTGAGGACGCGATCCTGAAGAAGTTTTTAAAACAACGCTAACTCCACCATTAGCTGGATTTAACTGCACATTAGTAACTTGAGCAATTTGTGCCCGAACTGGTTGAGCTTGAGCTGCCAAAAAGACAAAAGCAGCAGTACCTAATATAAAATTCTTACCGTGAAGCTGTTTCACAGTTCATTCCTCACCTAAATAAAACCTTGTTGACAAACATTTTTGGGCAGTTCACTATGAGTGTTAAGTTTTAAAAGTAAGGAGTTAAGAATAATTTAGTTAGGAGTGAAGAGTTAGGATTGAATAGTTAGAAATGATAACTCATAACTCGTAACTCATAATTCATAACTACTTTTTGGGGGCAGCTAAAGCTGCCGCTGCTATTTCTTCGGGACTAAGTGGCATCAATGCTTGTAATTGGAATGATGTATTAATCTCTGTTGGTCCCACTTTCACTGGTGTTTTATCTAATAGGGATCTAGCCTCTAGTGGAGCTAAAGTTGATTGATAATCTTTAACTATCAACAAAGGCTGTAAACGCTCAATGTTACGAATTATTGATTGTGTTTGTTCATAGGTTCCTGTAATTTCGGCACTAATACTGCTGCGTTCTAGTTTGCCGTCAACTTGTTTTCCCAAACTTCCATCAGTAATTGGTTCTGGTTTTTGAGAAACTGGCACAAACTTCTTAAGTTTGGCTCTGACTCCATTAATCGGAGTTTGAGCATTACCAGATTCAACTAATCGATTCACATCTAGCAGCAATGTATCTAAAGTTTTTTCATTAGCAAATAAACCTAAAACTTGAACTTTTTGCTGTTTTGCCTGTGCTAGTTCCTCTTTAACTTTATCAATCTGTTTGATATTAAGCTTCTTTTGCTCAATTTGTGCTTGGAGTTCAGAGGCTTTTGCTTGCTGTTGCTGATAGCTTTCCCAAGCTGGCATCAACAGGTTTAATAATATATATCCTGCTCCTGCTATCCCAATTACCCCTAATAAAATACCAATAATTTTTGGTGTGAAAGCGATGCCAAATACCACGGGGTAAGCTGGGGTTTGTGCATCGAATTCTCCAGCCTGTTCGGCAAAATTTAAATCATCACTCAGCGTCATTTTGAAATGACTCCTGTTTGTTGCATAGTACGAATTCGAGCTACTAACCCTACTGTGCCTTTTTTCTCCAACTCACGAATTAATTCTGAAGCTGGAACATCATTCATACTCGATTGAATAGTGTATTTAACGACTTGAGGCGGTTTAATTATTACACCAGGAATCGCAGCTACACTTGACGTAACCGGAGCATCTACTAAGGTTGCAGTAATAATTCTGCTTTCTGAGGACTTCAAAAACTGAGACTGTTGCAAACTCAATAAGAAATCATTGACATCGTTAAAGGAACGAGCTAATCCGGTGATTTCTAATCCCCCAGCTGGATTGTTGGGTGGCTGACCTTCCGCCACCGCAACGGGTGGGATTTGCTTGATATTCTCAATTTGCACTGCTGCGGGAATGCGATCGCGCAAATCTTGTAACATTGCTGACCAAGGCCGAATCTGGTCAAATACAGTAACTAAAGCTTGAGTTTCCCCTTTAATTGCGCTCGTCTGTGCTTTGATTTGATTCAGGTTGCCGATTTGTGTATCTAATCTCTTGCTTTCCTGGTCTAGTTGTGCTATTGTGCCCTCTAATTCAACAATCTTTCCTTGCAATAGCCACCAAGCAACTCCGAATAAACCTGGAAGACCTACACCTAATGCAGCTCCGATATAGACTGGTGTTAAATTTCCTCCAGGAAGGCTTAAAGCCATTCCTCTCTTTTTGTCAGGCTTTGTTTGGTAGGCTGGGCGGTCTTTAAGAAAGTTAACATCCAAACTGTACATTTTCTCACACCAACTAAAGAAAAATATTATGGTTTGAGAATTCTCAAACAGTGCGATCGTCAAAATAGACAATCCAGAATTTAAAATCCCAAATCTAAAATTAGTTATTACACCTCCCGCATTCCTAAACCAAGTACAATCGCCAACCCAGAGCGTTGTACTTGTGGATATTTCTCGCTATCGACTTCCAAAGACAAAGCGCCAATCGGATCTATTTGGATAGTTGGCAAGCTTAATCGTTGCGTAAAGAATTCATCAAGCTGTTGGAGTCCACCTCCAGGCCCAGCTAATAAAATCTGCGCTACCTCCAAATTTTCACTTTGATTGAGGTAAAAATCGATGGAACGGCGTAATTCATCTGTTAGTTCTCCCAATACTCTCAAGATGGCTGCCATCCCAGGATTGAGTTCCGTAACGCCTGTTTTGCCACCGTCTATAACAGTTGGGGTAATGACCATCCCCTGTAACAGTTCCATATCTCGCGATGTGGGTAAGCTCATTGCCCTAGCGAGAGCAGTTTGCATTTGATAAGTGCCTATAGGTACCGTGCGGGAAAATTGTGGTACTCCGTTAACGATGATGGCAATTTCTGTGCTGTCAAACTCTATATCAACTAGTACTGCTGCTTCTTGCGGCCCAAATTGTCGCAATTGTTCGCGAATAGTGCGAATCAGAGCAAAACTGTTAATTTCTAAAACATCAATTTGTAATCCTGCTTGTTCAAATGTACTTATATAGGTATCTGTTACCTCCTTGCGGGTGGCAACTAAGAGTACCTGTACTTTTTCAATGCCATCTTCATCTACAAAGTACCCAAGTTTCTGATAATCTACATCAGCTTCTTCACGAGGATAGGGTAAATACAAACCTGCTTCATGGTTTAGCACCATTTCTCGCAGTTCTTTGTCATCTAACTCTGCTGGCACCGGTATTAAACGGACGATAGAATCTCGCCCTGGGACACCAGTAGCAACACGAGAAGCTTTGATTTTGCTTTGGGCTAGCGCTTCTTGAATTAACTGCGCCATTGCTGGGGGGTCGGTGATTTGACCATCGGTGACTACGCCTTCGGGAACTGCTACCGATGTCAAGTTTTCTAGTTTCAAGCCTTGACGCTGCTTGCGTAGCTGAACTACATTTACCCTTTCGGGAGCAAGTTCAATGCCGACCCCTTTATTTGATTTGCCAAACAGACTATTGAAGCTTTTCACCACAGTTGTGCCCGCTGGACTGGTAAATTGAATTGGGGATTGGGGATTGGGTATTAGGTATTGGAAAATAGTATTTTTAATCTTATTTCCCTAATCCCCAGTCCCCATTCCCTAGTTATCTCTAATACTGGTAATTGATTTAGCCTATAATCTCGTCAATTCTGCATAAGATTTTCAGCCCGATCAAGCGTAAAAATACTGGGAAAATGATTCAATTACGAAAATTTAAACAATTTATTGCTTTACTACTGCTTGGCCTGTTAACTAGTTGGATTGTAAGTTGCAGTACAAGTAATGTTGGTACGGATACAAAACAAGCTACTTCAAGAGGGACAACAATTGAGTTTTGGACGATGCAACTCCAACCTCAATTTACTGACTACTTCAAAAGCCTGATTACGAATTTTGAATCGCAAAATTCTGGTATAAAGATTAACTGGGTCGATGTTCCTTGGGCAGCAATGGAGAACAAAATATTAGCAGCTGTCTCAGGAAAAACGCCACCTGATGTTGTTAACCTCAATCCCGGTTTTGCTTCTCAACTTGCAGGACGAAATACCTGGTTGGATTTGGATACGAAAGTTCCAAATGATGTACGTTCCTCCTATCTACCGAATATTTGGAAAGCAAGCACGCTTAATGGTAAGAGTTTTGGAATTCCTTGGTATCTCACCACGCGGTTAACCATTTATAACACCGATTTATTAAAACAAGCAGGTATCAATAAACCGCCTGCTACTTACGCAGAATTAGCACAAATAGCACAACAAATTAAAGATAAGACTGGAAAATATGCTTTTTTTGTGACATTTGTACCGCAAGATTCCGGGGAAGTACTAGAATCTTTTGTACAAATGGGAGTAACTTTAATAGATGCCCAAGGTAAAGCCGCGTTTAATTCGCCACAAGGGAAAGCAGCATTTCAGTATTGGGTAGACTTGTATAAAAAAGGCTTACTGCCTAAAGAGGCTTTGACTCAAGGACATCGCCACGCGATTGATTTGTACCAATCTGGAGAAACAGTGTTTCTAGCCTCTGGGCCAGAGTTTCTCAAAGCGATCGCTAATAATGCCCCAAAAATTGCTCAAGCTTCAGAAATAGCGCCCCAACTCACAGGCGACACAGGTAAGAAAAATGTTGCCGTGATGAACATAGTTATTCCCCGTGACAGCAAACAACCAGATGCCGCCGTGAAGTTTGGTTTATTTGTCACTAATGACGAAAATCAATTAGCCTTTGCAAAAGCTGCGAATGTATTACCTTCCACAGTCAAAGCATTGTCTGACAGCTACTTTAAAGATGTTCCAGCTAATGCTTCAACAATAGAAAAAGCTCGAGTTATCAGTGCTAAGGAATTACAACATGCAGAAATATTAACTCCCACTTTGAAGGATTTTAATCAACTGCAAAAAGCAGTTTACGAGAACTTGCAAGCAGCAATGTTAGGCGATAAAACAGTAGATAAAGCTGTAGAAGATGCTGCACAACAGTGGAATCAAAGGTAAATTTTTAGTTCGTAATTCGTAATTTGTAATTAGGATTTACGAATTATATTTAGTGGTTGCTAAAAAATTACCTACTAAGTAAAGCGAACCACATACAACGATTAAATCGTCTGTGGTGGTGGTTGATGTTACGGCTTTTAGTGCTGTGAATAAATCTGGATACTTTTGGCGATCGCTTAATTCTGGACAGGCAGTATCAGCCAAATTGGCTAATTCGTCTAGGTCAGCAGAAGTTCGGCCAGGCCAAGATTCTACTGGTATTGGTACTAAATAAAGGCCATCGCCCGATCGCAGTAAAGCTGTAAAAATATCAGCACAATCTTTATCAGCAAACATTCCCATTATCCAATTTACAGGCTTGTGTTTGACTGCATTTAAGCTATCGACATACTGACGGAGAACTTGAGCTGCGGCGGGATTGTGAGCGCCATCAAGTAATAATTGATGATTTTTCCAACTAGTCCATTGCATCCGCCCCGGCCATTGAGTTTTCGCCATCCCGTTAATGATGGCTGCTTCAGAAATCTGCCAACCTTGTTTTTGAAGAATTTCCAAAGCAGCTAAAGCCAAAGCTGAATTAGTTAACTGAATTTGTCCGGCTAATGCCAATGGATATTTAATTAATTTTGAATTTTGTATTGATAAATATTCCGCTGATTCTGTGGAGATTTGACGGGCGGGTTGAGGCGTAAAAATTGGGCATTCTAATTTTAAAGCACGCGATCGCACCACATCTTCGGCATCTGGTGGCAATGACCCAACCACAACAGGACATCCAGGTTTGAGAATACCCGCTTTTTCTCTAGCAATATCAGAAATCGTGGGACCAAGTTGTTGCCAGTGTTCTCGGCTAATGGAAGTGATAATTGTCACTAAAGGTTCTAAACAAACATTGGTAGCATCCAAGCGCCCTCCTAATCCGACTTCTACAACTGCGACATCAACTTTAGCTTGGGCAAAATACAACCAAGCTGCTGCGGTAATTACTTCAAATTGAGTTGATGATTGCTCGTTCGCAGGAATCGCGGCTTGGACTGTTTGGAATAATTGTTTTAGTTCTTCAGATGAAATTGGCTGTTCATTGAGACAAATACGTTCCGTCCAATCGACTAAATGAGGGGAAGTGTAGCGTCCTGTACGATAACCGGCCTCCGTGAGTACCGAGGAAAGATAAGCACAAACCGAACCTTTACCATTGGTGCCAGCAACGTGAATTACCGGAACTTGGTGATGGGGATTGCCAAGATTTGCCAAAAGATTGACAATGCGATCGAGTCCTAAATGGACACCAAAGCGTTGCAGGGGTTGAATTACAGAATCGATATCCACAGAAGGTTAAATGAGGAAATAGGGAGATGGAAAGCAAAGGGGCAGCGAAGCAGAATAACTCTAAACTTGGCACTGCCCAATGCTCGCTATGAATAAAACCGACTGTCCTAGTAAAGAGAAACAGTCGGTTGGAAAGTAATGATATTAAGCCTAATTTAGGCTTCCCTATCTAAAAAGCCTTGAATTTGTCTTAAAGCCACAGCACCAATATTAAATACTGCCCAGCCAGCAGCAATAGCAATTGGTGCTAAAACGATGGCTAAACGGAAATCGATATCCATATCTAGAACCCCTCTTTTTAAGTAGAAATTAAAGTTTTGTCAACTTCTCTCATTTTTATTTTTAGCTGAAGTGGGCAATTTTTCCCAATTGATATGTAAAGAATGTTTAAATTATTGGGCATTGGGAGTGCTAACAGTACCGAGTGCTGAGTTAGCAGTTAGGAGTTATTCTGCTCCCCTACCCCTATGCCCCTTTGCTCCCTATTCCCCCATCTCCCACTTCTAAGCCTTGCCAAAGCCAATATCAGTACCTTTACCTGCATGAACTAAAGCTAACTTTTCGTAACGCTTAGCGTGTTCCATAAGTTCAGCGGCTTCAACTTCTGTTACTTGGCGTTGTACTTTGCCAGGAATACCGACAACTAAGGATAAAGGGGGTACATTTTTAGTTACCACTGCACCTGCGCCAATAATGCTACCAGTACCCACTCGTACACCGTCTAAAATCACTGCACCAATGCCGATTAAACTTCCACGCTCAATGTAAGCCGAATGTACCACAGCACGATGCCCTATCGTCACATGATCTTCTATGATTGTGGGAAAACCAGGATTGCAATGTAAAATTGCCCCATCCTGAATATTCGTGCATTCGCCAATTTCAATGCGTTCAACATCTCCCCTAACAACTGCTCCATACCAAATGCTCACTTTGGGTGCTATGTTTACCGAACCGATAACTACAGCATTGGCTGCAATGAAGGCAGCTTGAGAAAAATCGACAGATGTCCAGTAAGAAGCGGTAGACACGATAGAATATTAGTATGGTACCCAGGAACACTGGAGAAACTCCAACCTTTGAGGCTGGTTGCACAACCAGGATATCACAGCGTCAAGCCTCTAGATTCACGAGTACTGAGTTGCTTAACGAAGTACTGATGAGTGTTGAGTTCAAGGAGAATTCTTCATGTAAAACTTAAAACTCACGACCGAGGATTTATTTGTTGAGCTTGCAGTGAGTAAATATCCCAGAGTGGCGGAGCCGAAGTGTATAACCCAACCTACTAGTGTTTAGTGCTGGTAAAGACAAAATTATGTTTGTACGCACTTCATGATGAATCCAGGCTTGCAGTACCCAATATTTGGCCCTGAAATACAGTGTCCCCACTGTCGCCAGACTATTCCGGCGTTGACACTAACAGATACCTATTTATGTCCGCGTCATGGCGCTTTTGAAGCTAACCCGAAAAATGGAGAGTTAATTCATTTACAATCAGGGCGTCATTGGCGGCGGTGGAATAATGAATGGTATAGACAGCATACTCATCCTGATGGTATCCGGTTTGAAATTCATGAAGCATTAGACAAGCTGTATACCCAAGGCTATCGAGCAACACGAGTAATTATTGCTCGACGCTATCAGGAATTGATGAGTGGCTACTTGGAACGCAGTACACCTTGGCGTTCTGGACAGCCAGAAGCAACATCTGCACGATTGTACGGTTTACCTGTAGAGTTTAGTCCCGATCCTCCAGAAGATCCCTGCTGGGAAGTAATTAATTTTGACTTGGAAAAAGAACCTGGTGTCCCTGTGCGCTACCCTTATTTCAGGTTATTTGAGTAATGGTCATTGGTCATTTGTCACTTGTACGAGCCAATGCGAGTGCGTCTGGTAGAAAAGCCGAAGTATTAGTCATTAGTGAATAACGAAAGACGAAGTATAAAGTTATGACCAACCAAATCTCCGATCCTAACTTTACAGCAAAGGACAACTGACAAATGACCAAGGACTAAAAACAAATATGCACCACGCTTCTATTCGGACAGCAAATATTCATCGAGCGATCGCTTTCTACGAACATTTAGGATTTACAATTTCAGAACGCTTTACTACAGGCTACACCCTAGCTTGCTGGATGGAAGGATTAGGTGGCAGAATCGAACTAATCCAAATTCCCGAACCAAAACCAGCCCCAGATGCATTTGCTGATGAACATTATGTGGGATATTATCATCTCTCATTCGATTTAACTGAGATTGCGGCAGATTTACCTAGCTGGTTGACAAGTTTACAAGAACGTGTATTACAAACAGAAGAATTACAACCGTTAAAGGTATTATTAGAACCAACACAACAGCAAATAGGCGATCGCATTTACGAAGTTGTTTTTATCGCCGATACTGACAGCTTACCTCTGGAATTTATTCGTGTTTTAGCAAAACTGCCATAATTTAACTTTTTAATGAATTTTATTGCTAATATATTGTTTTTCTGGAATATTACCAAACTATAGTAATCTACTTTGATTTTTGAACCCTTACAGCACAGGTAGGGAATAGAGATTATAAATTAGCCTTTTCGAGGTGAGGGCGAGTTGTTTTAAAAATTAAATTGACACCAATGAATATTGCTGTGCCCCTACGCAAGATTGTGATTGAAATAATTGAAAATAGTTTTAATTTACATATAAATAAAAATACAAGTTTTGCTTGCTAACAAAAATAATAATGCCCTCAACACTGACAGAAAACGTCCGCAAGACAGTACTGGAAAATGGTCTAATTATCCTCACAAAGGAAGTGCATAGTGCGCCAGTGGTAACGGTGCAATTGTGGTATAAAATAGGCTCGCGGAATGAGGAAGCGGGAGTAAATGGTATTGCTCATCAATTGGAACACATGATGTTTAAAGGCACAAAAAATCGTCCGATTCAATTTGGACGTTTGTTTAGTGCTTTAGGTAGTGACTCTAATGCTTTCACTAGCTATGACCAAACTGCATATTACGGGACTGTGGAACGAAGCAAACTCAAAGCACTTCTAGTGCTGGAAGCTGATAGAATGCAAAACTCTCAGATAGAAGCAGAACAACTAGCAAGTGAAAAGCGGGTAATAATTTCCGAACTCCAAGGTTACGAAAATAGCCCAGAATATCGCCTTAACCGCGCTGTAATGCAAGCAGTATTTCCTAATCATGCCTATGGATTGCCTGTAGGTGGCACTACAGATGATGTCAAAAAATTTGAACTTGAGCAAGTAGAAAAATATTACCGCAATTTCTACACTCCAGATAATGCTGTCTTAGTAATTGTTGGAGATTTTCAAACCGCAAATACTTTAGAAATTGTTAAAGAAGTATTTGGCGAATTACCAAAGAGAGTCAAAAGTGAGGAGTTAGAAGTTAGGAGATGGGAAACTCGGTATCCTCAGGAAGTGGGAATTAGGGGCAATGGAAAGGTCAGGAGCAGAGGGCTTCAGGAGCAGAGCAGCACAGGAGAGAATAATAATTCCTTACTCAACAGTAAACAGTCAGCACAGGCTAAAGGCGCTGCTACCCCTAACAGCACTCCCATAGTATTACGAGAACCAGGAGTAGGGCGCTTGTTGCAGGCGGTTTATCCGTTACCAGATATTAATCAACCCGATGTACCCGCACTGGATGTGATGGATTACATTTTGACTGAGGGACGAAATTCTCGTCTTTATCAAGCTTTAGTGGAATCAGATTTAGCTCATGAAGTTACAGCATCCGTTACCACTTTACGAGAATTTGGCTGGTATGAGGTGTTAGTGACAGCCGCATCTAAACAAGATTTAAAAAAAATTGACTTAGTACTAAGCAGTGCGATCGCCAATGTAGCAAAAAAAGGTGTGACATCAGAGGAAGTGGAACGAGCCAAAACTCAGTTAACAGCAGATGTAATTCTGAGTAACCGTGATATCACTTCTCAAGCAATGCAATTGGGTCATGATGAAACTACTGCTGATGATTACCGCTATACAGACCGCTATTTAGCAGCTATCCGTTTGGTTACACCAATGGATGTTATTGCTGTAATTAACAAATACCTGACACCAGAAGCACGTACATTAGGGTTTTTTGAACCAACCCAGAAGCAAACAACAGAAGTTGGTAATAAACCAGATTCTACTCAAACTATGGAAAATTTCTCTGCTGTCGCACCTTTAGATGTTGCTGAAGTGGTGAAGTACTTACCAAGCGTGGATTTGGTAACAGATGCGTTGCTTGCCGTCATTGGCATCAGCGAAGTAGTGGCGAGTCCTGTCTGCGACACGCTACGCGAAGAAGCGTCAACCTCTCGTACAGAAGACATCGCCCAGATATTACCACAGCAATTCAAATTGAACAACGGACTGCGGCTATTGCTCTTACCCGATCCTAGCACTCCCACGGTTACACTGAGCGGCTACATTCAAGCTGGGACGGAATTCGATTCAAATGAGAAAGCTGGACTGGCTGCTTTTGTCGCAGAAAATTTACTTAGTGGTACAAAAACTAAAGATGTCTTAACAATCGCCAAAACCTTGGCAGAACGGGGCGCATGTCTAGACTTTCAAGCCTACCCAGAAGGTGTGCAGATTGAAGGTGATAGTTTAGCATCAGACTTGCCGATACTGATTGAAATTTTGGCAGATGTTCTTAAAAACAGTACATTTCCGGTCAAAGAGTTAGAACTGCATCGCCAACAAACTTTAACCGATTTGCAAATAGAATTAGACGAACCATCACAAGTAGCTAGAAGAATATTTGTTCAGTCAATTTACCCAAAAAAACATCCTCTAAACTCCTTCCCTACACAAGAGAGCATACTGCGAATTAAACGCCAGGATGCGATAGATTTTAAAGCTAAACATTATCGTCCTGACACAACAGTGCTAGTAATGGTGGGAGATTTTGAGTTAGAGTCAGTGCGATCGCTCATCGAAGCGAACTTTGCTGACTGGCAAGTTAGCGCTCCTCCACCGACATTAAAATATCCTACAGTGTCATTACCAGAGAAAATAGTCAGCATCAACCGAGTCTTAGCAGGTAAAGCCCAAGCTGTGACTTGTATGGGTTACACAGGTATTAACCGTTACGATCCTCGGTTTTACGCAGTTTTAGTGCTGAACCAGATTTTGGGAGGCGATACCCTATCTAGTAGACTGGGAACAGAAGTGCGCGATCGCCAAGGTTTGAGCTATGGAATTTATAGCTACTTTCAAGCTGGAAAAAATGCCGGGACATTTTTGATTGAGATGCAAACTAGTGCTGAAGATAGCACCAAAGCGATCGCTAGTACCCGCCAAATACTACAGCAAATCCGCCAACAAGGCGTTACTGCGCTAGAAGTAGAAACAGCTAAACGCACCCTTATCGGTAACTACAACGTTTCCTTGGCAAACCCAGAGGAATTAACAGATACAATTCTGATGAATGAAGTCTACGGACTAAATCGAGTTGAATTGTACTCCTTGACTCAAAAAATCCAGAAAGTCACCCTTGAGGAAGTCAATCAAGCAGGTAGGGAGTTAGTCTACTCAGATAAAATCGTAATCGTTACTGCTGGCCCTGCTGTGTTGGCAAAGCAAAGTATTAGCTAATCTAGTCCTGTTGAGATGACTTTCGCTATCAGCTAAAAAATTCGATTCCCTGATAGGGTATAAACGAAGTAGGAAATTTCCACTGTCGTTATCTTACTGAGAAACCCAGATTCAGCGATCGCTCTAAATTCTAATTCTGCGGCTAGTGTCTGCGGTTGAGCATCAAAAAAGACAAATACGTGACGCGATCGCCCCGATTTCGCAGTTGTTTACCCAGGGGTAGCATAGTATTGAGATGACCAGTTAATACTGAACAAATCAGACCAAAATGAGTTATGGTTCCTGCTTCTGGTTAACTACAATGATGTATACCAGAAAATAGGTACATAAGAGTAAAATAAAGGAATTTTGTTAACTTGCTGACTGGAGTTTTAGAAACTTATCTAAAGCTGCTACTATACTCGGAGGCCAACGACGGATATTTTTTACCCAGTTAATGTCCTTATAACGGTTATCTAGTCCATAAGCAGCTACCCAGTTACTTTCAGCTTCCCCTTGTTTTCCATTCACCCAGTAAGCAGCGGTGAGAGCAGCACGCATATCCGCAAATTTGGGATATTTGCGGACGATATTTTGCATTTCCCGAATTGCTCGCTCTGTTTGCCCAGTTTCATAAAGGGCGAGGGCGTAATTAGCACGAGCAAAAGCAAAATTTGGGGCTATCTGATTAGATTTTTGATAATCAGCGATCGCCAAATCCCATTTTCCTAAACCACCTTTGGCATTACCGCGATTGTTATATGCCATCGCATCGTTAGGATCGATTTCTAGGACATGATTATAATCAGCGATCGCTTCTTGCCATTTTCCCAACCCTTCCAAAGCTGCACCCCGATTTAAATAAGGATCGGTGGCATTTGGGGCAAGTTCTATGGCTTTGTTATAATCTCCCAACGCCGCTTGTAATTTGTTCTGACTCACCCGTGAATTTCCTCGGTTACTCCACGCCCCCGCATTCGTGGGAAATTGCTCAATAATCTTCGTCCAGTATGTTTCAGCTGTGGCAAAATCACCCTTATTTGTAGCGACAAAAGCCTGATTTGCCCACTCATCACCTTGTTTTAATTGCTCTGGAGTAAAGTTTGACAATTGAGATTGTGCCATCACTGGTGTACCCCAGCCAAATACAAGTAACAAACTCAGAAAAATACCAATCAATTTCATCATTTGGGTTTACCTAAGTGAGTGGGGAGTGGGTAGTGGAGAGATGGAAAGATGAGGAAAATGTGGTTCGACTTTGCGCTAGTTGAATCTCGACTTCGCTCAATTTCTGCGTAGTCGAAACTCACCAACTGGGAGATGAGGGAGATGAGGAAGAAAATAATTCCTAACCGCAGAAGACACCAAACGTCTCCAGGGAGGCTCAACAGTCAATAATCAACAATCAGTACTCCCTCTATGCCCAATTTTCCCTAATTACAATAACGACAATTGTTCGCTAGGCGGCGTAAATCCCAAATGCTTGTATGCTGCTTTTGTCGCCATTCTGCCACGAGGAGTCCTAGTTAAATAGCCAATTTGCATCAGGTAAGGTTCGTATACCTCTTCAATTGTTTGGGTATCTTCACCTGTTGCGGCTGCCATTGTTTCTAATCCCACTGGTCCACCGTTAAATTGTTCAATAATTACACTGAGCATCTGCCGATCTGTCCAATCTAAGCCACACGGATCTACTTGGAATAGTTGCAATGCTTCTGATGCAACGCTTTCAGTAATTTCTCCAGATAATTTTACTTGTGCATAATCACGTACTCGTTTGAGTAGTCTATTAGCAATCCGTGGTGTGCCACGCGATCGCCGCGCTATTTCTGCGGCACCATCTTCTGTAACGGGGGTTTTGAGTAATTCAGCGCTTCGCAGTACAATTTTACTCAGTTCATCAACTTCATAAAATCGCAGCTTTTGAACTAAGCCGAAGCGATCGCGCAGTGGTGAAGTTAAAGCACCTACGCGTGTTGTAGCTCCTACTAATGTAAATTTGGACAGCGGTAAACTTCTAATCCGAGCGCTTGAACCCTTACCAATAGTAATATCTAACCGATAATCTTCCATTGCCGGATAGAGAATTTCTTCTGTCATCCGGGAGAGGCGGTGAATTTCATCCACGAATAAGATATCCCCTGGTTTCATGTTGACCAGTAGCCCGACAATATCTCGTGGACGTTCCAGCGCTGGGGCACTGGTAATTTTGTAATTTACCCCCATTTCCGATGCTAAAATCATTGCCATTGTGGTTTTACCCAATCCCGGTGGCCCATACAGCAGCAAGTGATCCAGCACTTCACCACGAGACTTAGCTGCTTTGATGGCAATGTCTAGTACATCCTTTAAATCTTTTTGCCCAATGTAATCGGCAAATCGCTGCGGTCGAATACTTTCTTCCTGTCTGTCTTGTTCGTCAATAGCAGCTTCAGCTTGCAAAATATTGTTTGTGGATGCTGCTTTCGCCGATTCCCGACGCTGTTTTGGTTCTCCGTTGGGTTCTGGAGGCTGTTTTTTCGAGGAGATTATCGCCATAATTCAGCTATCTACTTTTTAGGGGACTGGGTGGAGGAGCAGGGGGAGCAGGGGAGGCAGGGGGAGAAATAACCAATGCTCAATGCCCCATACTCTATATCTGTGAAAATTTTCGTTTGCGAATACCCGCGCCAATTTAAAATTTAAATTCCGGCCAATTACCTAGAAGTACAAAAATTACTATGTTATCTAAAAGAATCTTACCGTGCTTAGATGTGAAGGCGGGACGAGTTGTAAAAGGAGTTAATTTTGTCAACTTGCAAGATGCAGGCGATCCGGTAGAACTGGCAAAGGTTTACAACCAAGCCGGTGCCGATGAGTTAGTATTTCTGGATATTACAGCCACTCATGAAGACCGAGATATTATCTTAGATGTTGTCTACCGCACTGCTGAACAAGTCTTCATTCCATTGACTGTAGGTGGCGGTATCCAATCCTTAGAAAATGTTAAAGCTTTGTTACGAGCTGGAGCAGATAAAGTTAGTATTAATTCTGCGGCAGTGCGCGAACCAGACTTGATTAATCGGGCAAGCGATCGCTTTGGGAATCAATGCATAGTTGTTGCTATTGATGCTAGACGCAGAGTCAGTCCGAAAAATCCCGGTTGGGATGTATATGTACGTGGTGGTAGGGAAAATACAGGCTTAGATGCCCTATTGTGGGCACAAGAAGTTGAAAAACGGGGGGCCGGAGAACTGCTAATTACAAGTATGGATGCTGATGGAACCCAAGCTGGATATGAACTAAAGTTAACACGAGCAATCGCAGAAGCCGTAGAAATTCCAGTTATTGCTTCTGGTGGGGCGGGTAATTGCCAACATATATACGAAGCTCTAACCGAAGGCAAAGCTGAAGCAGCACTACTGGCATCGCTCTTACATTACGGTCAATTAAGTGTCGCCCAAATCAAAAATTATTTGTGCGAGCGCCATCTACCTGTACGCTTGTGTTCCTAATTAATTGTTTATAAATTCATCGCATCTACCTGAGGTTAGACACACTTAATCAAAAGGATGTTAAGATTGGTTTACATGTATTAATAAATATTAATAAATATGTTGCTTCCTATTTTACTTTTTGATGTCGCCCTCGTGGCATGGTCGCTACACCTTATGGAAAGAGCCTACGAGAATAAGGAATTCTCTCTGATGCTGGCTGGGACATTGGTTGCTTTGGCGGCTGCTGCTATGTTAGTAGTCTACTTTTTAATGGGTCACTGTATGACCTATTTGTTGCAAGTGTCTTAAAAAGGGCTAAATAATATGAGAGATAATTTAAGTCTCTTAGCGAAAGCTTGACAAAGCAGCGATAAATAGGTTAGTGTATATAACGCACTGTAAGGGGTTATAGCTCAGTTGGTAGAGCACCTCAATGGCATTGAGGGGGTCAGCGGTTCGAATCCGCTTAGCTCCATTTTTGAGAAATATTTCGTTATGTGTTTAAATTTTTGCGACAACGATTATTTGTTGTTTAAACTCTTTCGCTCGCCAAAAAATCTGGGTTACATCCAGTCGAAATATCATAGATTCTATCACGCTCTATAAGCTAAAAAACATCTAGATTGCATAATCAAATTAAATCAAACTCTTGTGGGGTAGACATCTTGTCCGCTCTATATTATGCAAGTTAAATGTGGAACAGCTTACCATGCATATTTTTCGTTTAATCCAGTCTCAGAATATAAAAATTATGAAAAGCGATCGCTTTTAGATAAAACAGCGATCGCTTTAATTGTAATTTACACTACTCCTCTACTGTTGACAAAGTGAAAGCTAAGATGTCGAAATTGCGATCAACACTGTTGAAATAGCTCTGCAAAAGTTTTTGAGGCTGCTTGGGGCTTGGCAACAATTTCGACAACTTTATTACGTGCAGCTGGTTCTAACAGCGCCTCGACGCTAACTTGAGCGACTTTTTGCCGAGGAATGCTACCGTCAAACAGGGTATCAGCACCCTGCATGACAATGAAGTCGCTATTATCTTCGTTCTTTAATCCACCAGGGCGGACAATTGTATAAGTAAGACCACTTTTCTGAATGTATTCTTCAGCTTGCTTTTTCCATACCAAAATCAGCCAAAACAAGTTCAGTGGATGGAACAACTGAGACGTACACAAAGAAGAAACAAAAACAAAGTGCCCAATTCCCTTTGCTTTAGCAGCATCGACTAAATTTTTCGTACCTTCAAAATCTACTTTATAGGGACCAGTGGGGTCAAAGCTAGGTTTTGCCCCAGTAGCAACCAACACAACTGTGCTATCTCCTAATGCAGCAGCCAAAGTTTCTGGTTGTAATACGTCGCCTACTACCAATTCGGCTTCAGGAGACACAATCCCCTTAGCTTTTTCTATATCCCGCACCAAGGCTCGAACGGGAATATTCCTTGCTACTAATTCTTGCACTATCCGGCGACCTGTTTCACCCGTTGCCCCTGCTACAAATGCTTTCATAAGAAATGCTATCCTGGGAAACTATTGTGTGCTTATTTAGTTCTTTATTTTAGTGATTCTATGGACTTGATGGCAGATTATTGAGGTTTCTGTCAAAATAGAATATTTGTGCGAAACGACTCAAGTCAGCGGGGAATTATTAATATAGACAAACGCCAAAGTATACCTAGTGCATTTATGCTTTTAAGAAACGGCGAGTATCAATCCTTAGAAATAGAAGCAGACGACACATTTACCCAAGCAAATGTAGCGACGCTAACAAAATTTTATGGTCGTTATCAAGACTGTATGGAAATGTTTGCCCCGGCTGTAAAGGTTGCTGAATATCTCAATTCTCACAGTTCGTGGTTTTCGCGCTGCGCCGAACCGATGAAGGTGCAACCGTTGGGAGAAAATGGCTATGCTCTGGTAATTGGTCGTTTTGGTTCTTTTGGTTATGAAGTAGAACCAAAAATTGGTTTGGAATTATTACCTCCAGAGGAAGGTATTTACCGCATCCGCACAATTCCCATTCCCGACTACCAGCCGCCTGGTTATGACGTAGATTATCGGGCATCTCTCAAGTTAATAGAAAACGTAGCAAGTGATGTTTCTACTGACATTGGAGAGATTACAAGAGTTGAATGGGAGTTGGATTTAATAGTTTATTTACACTTTCCCAGATTTATTGAGCGATTACCCAAGTCTTTAATTCAATCTACAGGCGATCGCTTACTTAATCAAATTGTCCGCCAAGTCTCGCGCCGCTTAACTCGCAAAGTCCAAGAAGATTTTCATAAATCTTTGCAAATACCCTTTGCTGTTGATTCTAAGAAAAAGCGCTAAGTTAACAGTTCGTTGTCCTTTGTCATTAACCAATGATAAAGGACGAAGCACAAAGTCTTGAGCGTCGGAAGTCGGCGCTCAAGACTTTGTAAAAGAAGACAAATAACTACTCAACTATGCTTGAGTGAGAAGTTTTTGGACAATTTGCACTCCAGTGAGAGCCTGCCAAGCAAAAAGTCCCAAAAGCGTGAAATTCAGCACAATGTGAGTTGCACGCGCCCAATTTGCTCCTTTTTGCATATAGGGAGACAAAGCCGCAGAAAATGCAATTAGAATCATCATCCCCAATCCTGCTAGCAGGTGAGGCCCGACAAATAACTTGCCATTATTGATGTAAGTGACAGCCATCGCTGCAATTGCACCTGTGACCATAAAAGCTAGGATTATAGAGCCTATTTGGTAATGTTTGACGTTATATCTACCTTTTATCAGCTGTTTCTTTTCTTCTCCCTGAGCATTTCTGGTACGCTGTACTTGCAACCCCAAATAGGCAGCATAAATTGAGAGTGCTAGTAGCGCCCACATAATCACCGGATGAATGAAGTTCAGCCAATATTTTATTGACGGAGAAAGTTCCAGACTCATCGTGTCCTCGCCCAATTATTAAAGAAATCTTCATAAAAATTAGCATAGCTCTATTTTCTGTAGTTGAAGTTGCCCAAATTGAAGAAGAAGTCAGAATGCAATTGATTGGGGTTGAGCAGAAAATCGAGGCAGTCGTTTGGGTATATTTTGGCTTAAGCTGAATTTTGAGGGTAGACGAATCAAACTTCCCTGTGTGGGATCTCATCGATGACTGAAAACAACGATATTTTGCTGTTGAAGGCTGCTAAAAGTGGGGATATCAAGACGCTGTGTGCGCTAATAGCTGCTGGTGCGAAAGTGGACGCGTGCGATCGCCAAGGCACTACGGCATTAATGTTTGCTGCCAATCTAGGCTACACGGAAATTGTGCGATCGCTGCTCGATGCTGGGGCAAATATCAATTTGAAAAGAAAACTCTATGGTTTGACAGCTTTGATGTTAGCAGCTAGCGCCAAACAGCTTGACATTGTGCAACTTTTAGTATCTAAAGGTGCTGATGTCAATGCCACTAATGAAGATGGCAGCACAGCTTTAATGGCAGCAGTACTCAAAGGTCATCTGGATGTAGTAAGAGTTTTATTGGCTGGCGGTGCAAAGGTGGACATTGCTGACAAAGATGACGATACAGCTTTGAAGCTGGCAGTTAAGCACGCACACCTAGAAGTTATAAAAGCAATCCTCCAAACTGGTGTTGATGTCAACGTCCTAGATGAAGAAGGTGAAACATCCTTGATGTTAGCGGCTGACTTGGGACATCTAGAAGTTGTCCAAGCACTGTTGGCAGGGGGTGCTGGTGTGAAGGTGAAAAATGCTGATGGTACAACTGCATTATTGGCAGCGGTAGCCGGAGGGCACAGTGCGATCGCATCTGCTTTATTAGATCGAGGTGCCGAGATTGATCTTCAAGATCGGGATGGTGAAACTGCCTTACACCTTGCCGTTGTCGAAGGCTACGTTGATATGGTGCAGGTCTTACTCAATAAGGGTGCAGATGTTCAAATTAGAAACCACCTGGGTGATACGCCATTGTTGGTAGCAGCGTTACAGGGACACAGCCAAATTGTCGAAGCACTACTGCATTTTGGAGGAAATATCAATGGTAAAAACCTCGGTGAAGTACCTTTGACGCTGGCTGCATCACAAGGGGACAGCCAAACAGTGAAAGTACTGCTAGATTATGGTGCTGATGCCAATATTCCAGCAGATGATGGCAAAAGTGCTTTGATTAAGGCAACCGAACGCCAGCACACAGAGGTGATACAAATGCTTTTAGCAAAGGGAGCAGATGTGAATTTTCAAGACTCAGCGCGGGCAACAGCATTGATGTGGGCTGGTTCGGGGGGTTATGGAGAGATTGTACAATTATTACTCCAAGCTGGAGCAGATGTAAATTTAAAAAACTGCGGCGGTTACACTGCTTTGATGATTGCAGAATTTAATGGTTATCAGGATGTGGCACGGAGTCTGCGAAAGGCTGGAGCGGAAGAATAAACTGATGCACTTTTAAGTTATGTAGTTTAATCGCTCGTTGTGAACGCAACTTAGTATGAGTTCTGAGGACTAACGAGTTTATTCTCTTTTGATAAAATATTGTTACAGACATCTTGACAAACCATTAAATCAACGTTATTAACTTAAATACCAACAAGGTTTATAACGAACTCAAGTTGGAGCTAATTAATTTATTGCGTTTAGCTGAAGCGTGAAAGCTTATTCAAGCGTAGCCGCTCTCATACTCCCTATAGAGTAAGAAATAAATGTCTAGATTTGTCTAGCATTTATATAGCAGAAACTAAAGAAAGCAAAAATCCGTCGCAGCTATTGTGAGCTTGCTGCAACGGATGAAGGAAAAATTAAAACGCCAAGATGGAGCAGGGGAAATGCTTGCGCCACAAGGATAGAAAGTGAGCAAAAATGAAGAAGGAAATTTACCTTAATAATTTTGTACCTTTTACCTTGTACCTTTTACCCAATCTCCCCCTCGGCGTTTCCTACTGTGCTAGATGTGCAAAATATATAGTTTTTATTTGAAAAGAAAAGTATTCTAAAGATCATTTTTGATGTATAACATCAGACCTAAAACATAAACAAGTGGTCCAAAAAGCCTGATTTGCGAGTATTCGGGCGATCGCTACGTAAAATACCATAGAAAATAAATAAAATATTAAATTTAGTATAATCACTGTACTGAATTCTCAAATCGTCAGTCATTCGATGAGTATCGAAATTTAGAGCTAGTAACTACCTAGCTTGAAAAAAGGAGTAGGGACTGGGACTTTTGGCAGCGGCGAGTTGCGCCAAATAAACAAACCTAGCAAAAGACTTTTTGCAAAATCTAGAATTGTCTGAAGTAGGTAGGCACAAATAAGCCTAATCAAGTAAAGAAAGATAAATAAGATTCAAACCCTCTTATTTTCTGCCTTCTGCCTTGTGCCAACAAGAAATTTTCTGCCCACGTACTTATACCGTAACTTTAGTAGAAGCTGCATATATTTACTCCCTGGCTACGCCGTCCTTCCGATGCCCTGGGGGGACTACAGGGAGGTTTTGATTATGTGCATCTTCATACAGAATTGCTATTAGTTTTAGATTATCTAATAGCAGTATAGTTAGTTTTATAAATAGAAAGCGTTTCTTTAGCTTGTATAGAGACAGAGCTATTCTCTGGAATAGCTTCTAGTAAATTAATTGCTTGCTTCCATTTGTCTTTTGCTTGTTGGCGAATTATTAATGAATGAGGCGAATTTTGTCCAAAAAAAGTAGCTTCTCTTGCTAGCTTTTCAGCTGATTGGAAGTTGGTAACTGCTTTTTTCTCAGTTAAGATTCTTTGGCTAATAACGTTATAATTAATTCGATAATCAGCCAATTTATTTTTTGCTTGGTGATAAACTGATGTTTGAGCAGAAATGCTATTTAACAAGTAGATTGCCCGATACCATTTAGTTTCTGCTTGTTGCCAAACTTGCAGAGAGTGTGGTGGCTTTTGAACAAGAGAAGCAGCCTGCATAGCAAGTTGTTGAGCAGATTTAAAATTAGCGATCGCTCTTTGCTCTTGAGTTATTATACTTTGTAATTGCGAGTTTTGGTCTTGCTTTTGCCAAATATAAAAACTCAGTAATAATAAAATTGAGACTAAAATAAAAGCTGAACCTACTATTTCTTGTGTCCAAAACTTTGGTAAAATTTCTAAAGCTTTATGATTAATTAGTTTTTTATTACTTTGCTGTTCTATCTTTTTTATGGCTTGTTCTCTTAAAGTTTCACCCTGAATAATTAAAGCAGTAATTTGTTCTTGAAAAATATCACAATCATTCAAAATATCTGTCAATTCTTGAATTTTACCATCGCTTGAGATAATTAATTCGTGGTCATCATCTAACCACTCTAAAGTAAATCTAGATTTTCCACAAAAAGCAGAAACTCCTAATAATATATTTAATAAACTATTACTAGTTTTTATTGTATTAAAAATGTAATTTAGTTTTTGCTGTAACTCGAATAATTCTTGCTGATAATTGTTAATTTTTTCAAGTTGATGCCGCCAATTTTTAGAATTGTCAATTAAGTTAATTTTTAATTTTTCAGCAATTGCTTTAAATCTACCTGGCAAACTAACATGTTGGCTATCATAATTAAGTTGATTGACCAACTGAACATCACTGAGAAGATCGGCAGCTAAAGCTTGCAAAAAATAACCCCATTCAATCCAATCGTCAATTTTTTTTTGTAAATCAGTTAATGAAAGTTTAGTTTCTAAATTACCAATTTTGGCAGCTATGACTGGATTTTCTAATCCAATATTTGGAAGAAACAAACTAGTGACTGTACCATTTTGAGGAAGTGTAGCGAAGGGCGAACTTTGAAGATTGTTAAATTTTACTTCTTGAATAATTAACTTTTGAATATTCTTGAGTTGTTCATGAGCATTATCTATTGGGATAATTTGTTGCATAATTTCATGAGAATCGCCAATAGTGAGCTTCAGACTCTGAATCAATTTCGGTAGTTCACTAACAAGTAATTCTAAGTCAGCCATAAATACCCCTTAGGGATTTGTTGAAAATATCTGCCAAACAATTAGAATGACTGGAGTAAGAAGATAACCCCGCCTATTGCATCTGAACATCCTAAATGAATGACAAATTCCAGTAACTATAGAATTGATAGTTCCCCAAAATCCTACTAAAGTAACAATTTCAGTTTAAAAATCGCAGACAAAGACAAAATTACCCATTCACTAATGTATGAATGAAGTTGATTTAGCATTTACTCCAGCACTAGAGTTAGCGCAATTAATCCATCGTCAGGAAGTATCACCGTTAGAGTTGGTAGAAATATATTTAGAACGGATTGGGCGGTTGAATCCCCAATTAGGAAGTTATTTTACAGTCACGGCCGAAATGGCGATCGCAGATGCCAAAGCCAAAACAGAATTACTGACAACTACCTCAGAACTACCGCCATTTTTTGGTGTGCCGATTTCGATTAAAGACCTGAATTCTGTAGTAGGTGTTACGTGTACCTATGGAAATCCAGCATTAATCAACAATATTCCTAATTATGATGATGGAGTTGTAACACGAATTAAACAAGCTGGCTTTACTATTCTCGGAAAAACAGCCACTTCCGAATTAGGTTCATTACCTTACAGCGAACCTACGGGTTTTCCCCCAGCCAGAAATCCGTGGAATTTAGAATACACTCCTGGCGGTTCCAGTGGCGGAGCGG
Source organism: Nostoc sp. S4 (assembly GCA_029379225.1). Lineage (GTDB taxonomy): Bacteria > Cyanobacteriota > Cyanobacteriia > Cyanobacteriales > Nostocaceae > Nostoc. The sequence goes on from JAQYWR010000022.1 coordinate 76,519, forward strand.
CGGCGGCGGTAGCAGCAGGATTGTGTGCCATCGCTCAAGGTTCTGATGGTGGCGGTTCGATTCGGGGGCCTGCGGCTTGTTGTGGTTTGGTGGGACTCAAACCATCACGGGGTAGGGTAAGTAAAGCACCCGTCGGCGAACGCCTCGCCGGAATTGCCACCAACGGGCCAATAGCTAGGACTGTGGCTGATGCTGCTGCGCTTTTGGATACCATATCTGGCTATGTCACAGGCGATCCTTACTGGTTACCAGATCCGGAAACATCATTTCTCGCCGCCAGCCAAACAAAACCTGGCGCTTTGCGAATAGCCTTTGACACTAGCATTTTTCCTTTGGGAGAAGCTGACGCCAACTGTCAGCAAGGTGTCCGAGAAACAGTCGAGTTGTTAGAACAACTGGGTCATCAAGTTGAACAGAAATCTCCAGATTTTAGCGGTTTGGTTGAACCATTTCAAATTGTCTGGCAAGCCGGGGTAGCGGCATCAGGACTTCCAGTTGAAGCCTTGCAGTTGGTGAACCGCTGGCTATTTGCTCGCACAGGTTCTGTGGCTGAGTATTTGCAAGCAGTTGCCAAAATGCAAGTAGTGGCACGGCAAATTGTAACGTTTTTCGATACTGTGGATGTACTGGTATTGCCAGTTTATTTACATTCACCCATCCGGGTTGGAGAATGGGCAAATCTGAGTCCAGAAGAGACATTCCAAAATATTATTCAATGGGTTGCCCCTTGTCCGCCTGCAAATGCAACTGGACAACCAGCGATCGCAATTCCTGTAGGATTTGATAGTAAGGGTTTACCGATCAGTGTGCAGCTAATTGGCAAGCCTGCGGCTGAAGCTACACTCATCAGCCTAGCAGCACAAATAGAAGCGGCTAAACCTTGGATTCACCATCGTCCAGCCTTGGTAATATAATGTCAAAATTCTCAAAATGAAAACTACATAAGCTGTTCTACATAAAAATTGCACATTGACCGGAGGCGGAGCGTCTCCGGCTTTGCTCGATTAGACTGTTGACTGTTGAGTGTTGATCGTTCACCGTTAACTGATATTTTTTACAACGTTTTCCACTCGCGATCGAGGATAGCGTAAACAAAATTGTCGTACCATTTACCTTTAATTAACTCTTTTTCTTGCAGATAACCTTCATGACGCATACCAATTTTTTCTAGTACCTTAAATAGAAGCGATATTTTCTGCGACACACCAAGACCAAACACGATGCATTTGTAATTCTTCAAAGCCGAACTTTAAAATGACCTCTGCTGCTTCTGTTGCATAACCTTGTCCCCAATACTCAGGGTTTAGTTCATAACCGATGTTTGCTTCTCTCAGTTTTAGGTCATTAATGCGGATACCACAATTACCAATGAGTCGATTTTCTTGTTTAAGAATAACAGCTAACTGAAACTTTGTTCGTGATAGCTCTTTTTGTTGATTAATAAACATCTTGACAAACTCGCAGACATCGTTCTGTGTACGATGCATCCAGTTGCTATAAAGCAAGTATAGAGGCTTGGATTGATAGGCAAAAACAGCCTGCGAATCTGCCTCTACAAACTCACGCGTCAGCAAGCGGTTTGTTTCTAATTTTATTTCTTTTTTATCTGTTTAGCATAGGCTATCTGTGAATTTTCACAGAGTGTATTAATTGCTGAAGCTTTATAATAGTCATCAGTCTCCAATCTCTAGTTCAACTTATACATTTTGCACCTTGAGGAGTAGCATCAGGATAATAGGTGATAATTGCTTTTTCTTTTCTGACAAAAACTGTAGGAAAGGATTTACCAGTTTGGCGATCGCGTACATTATAAATACACGATCCCTCATTGTTTCCTTGAAGTTTAAATATTTTGGTGGCATCTAAAAGTATTTCTTCGGCATTGCTAAGATAGCCATAGCCTTTAATGATATCTGTGACTGTAAGATTTTTTTGCTTAATCACTACACCCATTGTATAAATAACCCCAGGAATAACTTCCTCTCGCTCTTGATTATTTGGTAGGCGTCCCCCTATACCGTCATTTTGTAACTGTAAATATCTCCCATAAAAATGTAAGCCACCAATATCATTAGCGTTATAGATTTCGCCACAAAAGATATGTTCAAAACCGTGATGTTTGAACCAAATATTAGTTAAATCTTCGATAAATTGTGCTTTATTCTTACGTCCCAGACGCAGTTCACCACCGCTGACTTGTTGAACTTTTAGTAACACATCTGGATAAAAAGATAATAATTGTTTAAAATTATTAGCACTCACTTTTGAACCAATAGGGCCACAAATTTTTAAAACAGCTCCATCAAAAGAATTTAGCTGTGGTGGTGGTGGTGTGATATCGACCTTTTGTCCTGGAGGAAAACGAACAGGAACTGGGTTATCTATGTTATCAAAAAATGGCAGTAGCTTGGTATTTTCCTGTAGTTGTGCGTCTACTGGATTTTGCCAGTAAAAGGGGAAAAGCAGGAACAATACAAACACTTTCACCACCTGCTTTAACCTATTGATTACAGAAATTGATTGCATAAATTTTAGTTTAATTACTGAGATGATAGTCCATGCTAAGTTTAATTTAATGGATAGTCTACTTGATAAAAAACCCGGTTTTTTTAATAAACCGGGTTAAGAAAGTATTTTCCAAGTATGTTTATTTGCAATATTGATTAAGTTGCCCGGTCGATTTTTTGCACTTCTTCAGCAGATAGTTTCACATTAATAGCTTTTGCTGAGTTTTCAATGCTGGAAATTTTACTAGCTCCAGGAATAGGCAAAATAGCAGGCGACTTTGAGCGCAACCACGCCAGAACAATATTATACACCGACACGCCTTTTTCTATAGCCAACTGAGCGATCGCTGGGATATCTTCTAAGTCCTGATGACGACGCTTACCGCCAAAGGGACTCCAAGGTAAAAAGGTTAATCCTTGCTGTTCGCAATACTCTAATACGCCGTCAATTTCTGGCTGTCGTTCCCAAAGGCTGTATTGATTCTGTACTGAGACAATATCTACCACATCCTGCGCCTGCTTAATTTGTTCAACCGAGAAGTTAGAAACTCCTACAAACCGAATCAAACCTGCTTCTACTGCTTCTTTGACTGCTGTAAGGGATTCTTCAATGGTGTAATTATTATCTGGGGAATGGTACTGCCAGACATCAATAGGTTTAACACCACCCAAAGCTTCAAAGCTGACTCTAATCGTTTGACGCAAGTGTTCTGGGTTACCATTGCGTGTCCAGTTACCATCAGGACGCATTAAACCGCCTTTAGTTGCAACAATCACTTGGCTGACATCGCCTTTGTAACTAGCAAGTGCCTTGTGAATTAGCCGCTCGTTGTGATGCTTATCTGACTCATCTTTGGAGTAAGAGTCAGCAGTGTCAATAAAAGTAATACCCACATCTAAGGCACGATGAATCACTTGGATTGATTCTGATTCCGGAGGGCGATTAGAGATTGACATTGGCATACCACCCAAACCGATCGCACTCACAAAGATACCAGTTTTTCCTAGCTGTTTGGTTTCCATGCTTTTAGTCATAGCTTTCTGCCCCCAATTATGAATCAGCTAGTCATAGATTTTGTAGCGATTCATTAGAAATCCTCCCTAGTACTTAGACTTGGGGATAAGTATTAGGGCGACTATGAGAAAATACTTTACTAAAGAGTTAACTATTCTATACACATCCGCCGATGAAAATTGTAGAAGAAACCCGTAAGATATTGCAGCTAAATCATCGACCGCTTAGGAACTAACAAATAAAATATCCCCCTGCTCATACTTAACAGCCAGCCCTACGGGTAAGTCAAAAGTCAACAGTTATCAGTCAGCAACTTCAAATGGTTGTTTTTATTTGTTAGAGTTCCCTTAGGTTATTAAATTTGCCTGGATTGTAGTTGCAACTTGCCGATCCTCAGTCTTGTGGCTGATTAACACTACTTCCTCAACTACAAATACCTATTTTGTCAGTTTGTCTATTTCAGCTATGTTTGGTAAATAAAATAAATAGCCGACATAATTGGCTGTTATTCTACACTTGACATAAAGCATTGTGAGTGCCAAACGTTTGCCAGAAACCATTGCCCATGTCAAAATTACCCGCCAATCCTGGCAACACGGCTTCCTTGAGGGTGAAGTGAGTGCAGGTGAGTTTGAGTGGCATTTCCAGTGGCATTTTCGTAGGGGAGAACTTGCCGTCAAGCCATCCCAAGGTCGCGCTTTAATCAAAGAACCCCTCGGTCGATTTTTAGAGAAACAAGATTATCAGTTAGAGCCTGGAGGAGACTATGCTTTTACTATTCGGGCAGAATTCTAAAAGTTAGCAGCCATTAAATTTTGGATTTTAGATTTTGCACAAAGTCACCAGCGTCAGCTTTTGGCACAGATGCTCGGTTGGCTTGCCGTCAAACATCTGTTAGCGTAGCTCTGTTCGACGCAACCTAAAGTCATCAGCTGTACTCCTTGAGAGTAGGTAAGAGACGCTTGCTCGAACCTAAGAGCGTGTCGCAGACAAGACTCGGCTTAAGTGCGCTATCGGCTCAAAATTGTGTAACACAGGAGCGTCTCTTTCCAAGACAAATTTTATATTTAATTTAAAATTATTAGATTTTAGATTTACAATTTGTCCTTGAATCCAAAATTTAAAATCTCAAATTTGCTGATTCAGTCAGACGATTTAAGTATCTTTCAATTAACAGAATGGCAACAATGTCATCTATTGGTCTTGGAGGCTGTCGTATTCCCTGTGGCAATAGTTTTATTAGCCCTTTGGGTGGATACATTTGCCAATAGCGATCGCGTGCTTCTAAGCTTGTATAACGCTCATCTACTAAAATAATATTCAGCGGTTCTGGTAATTCTTGAGATATTTGCTGTTTCCACTGATTAGCTGTAGTTTGGTTGCCCATCACGATCAAGGAAATGGGAAATCTCTGACATAGTGTCTCAATGCTAACTATCGCCTCTTTTGCTAGCACAACCTGATGATAATGTATTTGCCGATCCAGCCCCATCACCGCTAAACCACACTTATCTCGACCTGGATCGAAACCCAAAATCGCTGGCTGTGTCGGTAAAAATTCACGGAAAGTCATAAGTAATTTAAAATTAACAAGAAAAAATTCACAACTCAGGAGCTAGTGTGACTGGTGAAGCAGTGCGTCTAGAGCGGTACTCCAACTTTACCAGACGCTAGGCGAACAGAGAACCGGAAGGAGTAGCTGCTACTAGTAACTTTTTGCTGAATCTCCCACTAATTGTATTCTGACTTCTAACTCCTGAATTCTGTAGTTGTGAATTCTTTTTTAAGTACTAAAAATAATTTGTCCGTTGGCTACTGCTACTAATTTCACTCTCAAAGGCCCGGCTGTATAAGTATCCTCTGCGGCGATCGCTTTAATTTCCAATGTTTGATTATACTGCCTTAATTGGGTGACAAAACGCAGAAAAGTGCCATCTATTTGCACATTTTCGACAATTCCGGCATTACGCGCCCGAAATTGGGAAGCAGAAATCAGTAGTTCCAATCGCTGCTGTAGCTGATAGGATGTCATGGTTCTAGGGTCAGCAGTAGTTGTGGCTAACTGAGTCCCTCCAGAAAAAACTAGTTCATTGCGAGCTATATCGGTAAAAAATTCTATTTGCTTTTCTCCTCTAACGTAATTACCTGCTGAGAAAATTCGCACCACGTAGTCTCGACCATCCTCGATTTGCTTGCTCAATTGCTCAACTCTCTCCTGAGTCACACGCACAAGCTCTACATTTGCAGAATTTGCCCCAGGTTCACTTAATTCTAGATTGGCATTGCGATTAGCTTGTTGTAAAAGTTGTACCACCGCCTCACGAGCCGCAGCAGCTTGGGTAACCCGAACTACACCAGCGGCCAAAACTTGACCGCGAACCAAGGCCAGTTTACCCAAACGCAGGTCTTGGTAAGACTGATAATATTTTTCTAACCTTGCAACTTCTTGTTCTAGTTGCTCCTGTTGTCCTTCCAATTCTTTAAGGCGAGATTCCCGTTTAGCAATCACTTGTTCTCGAACTGTAATTTCTAGATTACGCTTTTGAATCAATTGATCGAGTTGGGTAATTTTGCGATCGCGCTGTTCTATCGCTTCTTGGCGGTTAGCAAGTTCGCGATCGCGTTTTTGTATAGCTGTTTTGGCTTCATCAATCGCTTTTTTGGCCTCAGCATACAGTCGCTGACGTTCTGTCTTTAGTAGTTCAACTGCTGCCTGTAGTTCTTTTCTCTGATTGTAAACGCTTTGCAGTTCTGCTATGGCTTTTTGGTACTGACTGACAACTCGATCTAGTTGCCCTTGAGTGCGTTGAAGTTGAGTTTGAGTTTGAGCTTGTTGGCTAATAGTGCGGTTGAGCTGGGCTTGGGTTTCCCTTTGCTTGGCATTGGCTGCCTGCAAGGATTGGTTAATTGCTTGCAAGTCTTGTTGTGCCTTCGTTTGGGCAATTCTTGCTTGATTTAGCTCACTCTCTACCTGACTTTTTTGGGTTTCTGCGGTTTTTAGCTGTTCGCGCTTTTGCCTAAGATCTGTTTGAATATCTTCTAACTCAAAGACTCCCTGCCGTAATTTATCGTCAGCAGTGAATAAAATCCCTAAGGTTGATGCTGAAATTAGACCACCAGTAAAGATAGTTACTAGTACAGCGGTATTTTTGGGACGGAGGTTAAAGAGTGAGAGGCGGGCTTTGCCAACTCGTGTGCCGATGCGATCGCCCACGGTTGCAATTACGCCTCCCAAAATTAAAATTGCTGCGATGAGGATGTATCCGGTGGTCATGTTTAGCTACCGAAATCCTTCCAGATACAGCCTACTACTTTTAACCATTGTCTGTGGAGAAGTGGAGGTTGGCAATAGCTGAAATTACTCAATTTTAGATTTTCCTTTAGCTATTAGTGCGACCTGGAAAAACACAACACGCGCCGACTCCGCTAACTCCAATTGTTTTTATGTGAACTGCCGACTTAAAGTAACGGGTTTATGCACAGTAATCTTCTTCTTGTGAATAGAAATCATCTTTTTTTCACGCAAATCACCTAGTAGCCTAGTAACTGTAACACGAGTCGAACCAATTGCCTCAGCGATCGCTTGATGAGACAATTTCAAATCAATTGTGATCCCATCTGCACAGGGAACTCCAAAATCACGACAAAGAATTAATAAAAAACTTACCAACCTGGAACCCATATCTCGGTGAGCAAGAGTTTCAATCATCATCTCTGTCTGTAAAATTCGCGAAGACAGACCCCGCAGCATTAACATTGATAATTCTGGATTTTCCTTTAGTGCTTGCTCGACTTGTTCGATTGGTGCCGACAGTAATTCCACAGGCGTAAATGCAACTGCATGGTAAAACCTATCCGATTTATTTCCTGTCAGCAATGACAATACACCAAAAACACTATTTTCTCGCAGCAGTGCTACCGTTATTTCCTCTCCTGCCTCGTACACCCTGGAAAGTTTAACAGCACCTTTTAAAAGAAAATAAACTCGTTCGGCAGGATCGCCAGGAAAAAAGATCGTTTTATTGCGTTCAAACGTTTCCACAACTGGTGGAAACGCCCCGGTCGCCATCTGACGAAAAACATTTGCTAGGGCTTTATCTTGTGCCACGATCATCTCCCTTCCCCTACCCAATGCCGGAAAAACAAAAACTGATTACCTAAGAATACACCTGAAAATTCAATAAAGCACCGTCAATCTTTCTGTACTTTCCTATACTCCAACTAATTGCTTCCTAACTCTTTGTTTATAATGATACATAATTGTCAATCTATTCAGCTATAAATTATTGAAAAATGCTTCTAATTAGCTGTATTAAAAAGTTTTTTTAAGAACAAATAAAGATAACTTGAGAATATCTTTAGAAAAAATCAATAATTTTGTGATGACAAACATCGCGATCGATAATTCATTTTTGCAAATCCTGTGTAAAACAAAGACAAACTAGCCTCAGATTCTAGTATGCTCCTAATCATCGATCGCATTAACAATTTCTATGCTGAATCTGACTGGAAAAAATGCTTTGGTTACAGGTATTGCTAATAACCGCTCCATCGCCTGGGGCATCGCTCAACAACTATACAAAGCTGGAGCAAATCTCGGAATTACGTACCTGCCCGATGAACGCGGCAAAATGGAAACAAAAGTTGCCGAATTAGTACAACCCCTGAATCCCAGTTTATTTATTCCTTGTAATGTCCAAAATGACGAACAAATTCAATCTACCTTTGAGACAGTACGCGATAAGTGGGGAAAACTAGATATCTTGATTCATTGTCTTGCCTTTGCCAACAAAGAAGATTTGAGCGGAGATTTTAGCCAAACTTCTCGTTCTGGCTTCAAAACTGCTTTAGAGATTAGTACCTATTCGCTGATGCAGTTAAGCGGTGCAGCTAAACCGTTGATGACACAGGGAGGTAGTATCGTGACTCTGACATATTTAGGTGGTGTCAGGGCAATTCCTAACTATAACGTCATGGGAGTTGCCAAAGCGGGGTTAGAAATGAGTGTACGTTACCTGGCCGCTGAACTAGGGTCTCAAAATATCCGCGTTAATGCTATCTCCGCAGGTCCCATCCGCACTTTGGCATCTTCAGCAGTGGGTGGCATTTTAGATATGATTCATCATGTAGAGCAAGTAGCTCCCTTGCGACGTACAGTCACTCAGCTTGAAGTCGGCAACGCTGCGGCTTTTTTGTGTAGTGATTTGTCTAGCGGCATTACCGGACAAGTTCTGTATGTAGATGCAGGATATGAAATTATGGGAATGTAATTAGGGACTGGGGATTAGGTACTGGGTACTAGGAAAAATTAAGTCTTTAATCCCCAGTCCTTATTCCCCAGTCCCCAGCGATGCACTGAGCTTGTCGAAGTGTCCCTAGTCCTTAGTCCCCATTACCCCTTATCCCCAGAGGGAACCCCGAGTTCCCCGATCCTTATGCAAATTACCAAAGTTAATTCAAACTACGACCAGTTAACTAAAACCCCTCGGATTGCCACTGTTCATCGCACCACCGGGGAAACTGATATCCAAATCGCCATCAACCTTGATGGCACAGGAAAATGCACAGCTGCAACAGGCATTCCATTTTTGGATCATATGTTGCATCAAATAGCTTCCCACGGGTTGATTGACTTAGATATCCAAGCTAGGGGAGACTGGGAAATTGATGACCACCACACCAACGAAGATGTAGGCATTACCTTAGGACAAGCTCTCAACCAAGCATTAGGTGACAAAAAAGGCATTGTCCGCTTTGGTAATTTCCTTGCCCCATTGGATGAAGCTTTAGTTCAGGTAGTGCTGGACTTTTCTGGTCGCCCTCACCTAAGCTACGGTTTACAAATTCCTACTCAGCGCGTAGGAAGTTACGACACTCAACTAGTACGCGAATTCTTTATGGCATTGGTGAACCATAGCCAAATGACACTACACATTCGCCAACTCGATGGCATTAATTCCCATCATATTATTGAGGCGACATTTAAAGCCTTTGCGAGGGCAACACGCCTAGCAGTAGAAATCGACCCTCGTCGTGCTAGTGTAATTCCCAGTTCTAAAGGCGTTCTCTGAAAGCAGTCAAATGCGCTATGAGGCATTGGGCATGGGGGATGGGTCAAAGAGGGAGTCTCAGAAGGATAGGAAGCTTTTTTAATTTTCCCCCACTCTTGCAATCCCCCTACTCCCTCATCTGTGACATCTCTCCCAGTCCCCAGTTTGCGATAATTATCAAACTAGGTAGTGATTATTATCAGCTTAGCGGGTAACTTGTAATTAATATCAAGCTGCTAATTGGTGATTGAACCGAGATGAAGTCTGTTGCAGATGACCCTAATTCTCAACTGAATATGATAAACACGCCGCCAGTAGTCCTAACTTCTGAGTTGGCAAAAGTGTATCGTACTGGTTTTTGGCTAAATCAAAAAGTCGTATCTCTTAAAAGCTGTTCTTTAAAAGTTTATAAAGGTGAAACCTTTGGGTTGCTAGGGCCAAATGGTGCTGGTAAAACTACTCTTTTAAAACTTTTATTGGGGATTATTCGTCCGACTGGTGGACGGGGATTATTGTTAGGTAAGCCACTTGGCGATCGCAATGTTAAGCAACATATTGGCTACTTACCAGAAAATCCTTATTTGTATGATTATCTCACTGGCTGGGAGTTTTTGCAGTTAGCAGCTGGGCTATTCCAAATTCCTGAGAATGTACAACGCCGACGCATTCCCCAACTGCTGGAACTAGTAGGTTTATCCCAAGCTGATGCCCGCAAAAAGCTGCTGCGCCGCTACTCCAAAGGAATGTTACAGCGTGTTGGCATGGCACAAGCGCTAATTAACGAGCCAGAGTTAGTTTTTCTGGATGAACCAATGTCTGGTCTCGATCCGGTGGGACGCTACCAAATGCGGGAAATTATCTTAGCGCTAAAAGCCGCTGGCAAGACGATTTTTTTTAATAGCCACATTCTCAGTGAAGTAGAACAGATTTGCGATCGCATTGCGATCCTCGCTCAAGGTGAATTAATTTGCTCTGGTTCACTGAATGAACTTTTAGGTGCAAACAACATATATCAGGTTAAAGGTCAAGGTGGTGACTGGGAAATTCTTAAAAAATGGCTACCCACTTTCATATTTGAGCCTGATGGTTCCTGGCAAGGTACACTACAAGATGATTACTATGATTTTCTTGCTAGTCTTCGTCTCATGGAGGGTAAAATTATTGCCATGAACTTGTGCCGCCAGTCTTTAGAAGAGTTTTTTATTCAACAAATCCAAACAAAAAATAACTCACTTAATTAAGCTGATTGCCAAATAATTTTCTGTCTGACAACTCAATAGTGCTGATGATACTTTTGACAATAACTGTTATTAGTAGCAGGGTTTAAATTAGAATTTAGTTCTTATTAAATTTTTTATTAGAGAAAAATATATTATTAATTAACTCCTTTGATTACAGACAATTTATTGTATAAAATATGTTAATTTGCCAATATATTATATTTTGAGTATTGTTATATCCAACAAAGTCAACTTTAAATTAACTTCACTAAAAATTCAAATTTAATAAACAAATTTTCTCCGGAAAATTACACTTTTCAAGGAAAATAAGAGTGTTGGGGAACTTGAATAATTAGGTATAGTCAAAATAAAAATGTTTAGACAGTACTTTATTAATCATAATTTGAGAATCTCACGGAAATATGCTTAACACAAATTTGTTTAAATCGTTTACTCTGCCACTTATGGGTGCGGCTTTATTAACTGCTGTCAATGTTGCTGTACCTTTTTCTAGCCTAGCTCAGGGACAACCAGCATCACCAGCTACAGAAACACCAAATACACAAACACAATTAGATACTAATTATTTATTAGGAGGGGGCGATCGCATACGTGTAAATGTGTTTGAAGTACCTGAATATACAGGTGAATACCAAATTCCCCCAGGAGGAGCGATTAACCTACCTTTAATTGGCAGTGTTCCAGTTCTTGGATTAACAACCGAACAGGCATCTGATGAAATAGCCAGAAGATATGCTCGCTTTCTCAAACGTCCTTTAATCTCCGTCAATTTATTATCACCTCGTCCGATTAATGTTTTTGTTGCTGGAGAGGTAACACGTCCAGGAGCTTATACTTTGAGCTTAAGCGGAGGTGCTGGAGACAATCCAGGCGTACAATATCCTACTGTATTAGCTGCATTAACAACAGCCCAAGGAGTGACACTGGCTGCGGATGTAACTCAAGTTCAATTACGGCGTAAATTCGGACGTTCTTCAGAGCAAGTCGTCACCCTAAACTTGAAGCAACTTATCCAAACAGGTACATTATCACAAGATATTACCTTGCGAGATGGAGACACCATAGTTGTGCCAACTGCAAGTAACTTTGACGTAGCAGAATCTCGCAATTTATTTGCAGCTAACTTTGCTGCCAGTCAAACTACACCCCGCACAGTAACAATTATTGGTGAAGTTAACCGTCCAGGTTCCTATTTAGTCACCCCAGGTAGCCTAAACGATCAGGGAGGTACAACTCCTAACAGTGGTACAGCTACTCCTACTGGTCTACCAAATGTAACACGAGTAATTCAACTAGCCGGTGGAATTACAGCACAGGCAGATATTCGTAATCTCAAGCTACGCCGACTTACAAGAACTGGCTCAGAACAAGCCATAGATATCAATCTTTGGCAATTGTTGCAGAGTGGTGATGCCAATCAAGATATCATCGTCCAAGACGGAGATACAATTGTTATCCCAACAGCAACTGAAATCAACCCAGCAGAAGCTACTCAACTAGCTACAACTACTTTGTCTCCTGCAAACATTCAAGTTGGTGTAGTTGGGGAAGTTAAAAAGCCAGGACTAACACAAATTCAGCCGAATAGTTCTTTAAATCAAGCTATACTTGCTGCTGGCGGATTTAACGATGCCAGAGCTAGTGATGATGCTGTTGATTTGATTCGTCTTAATCCTAATGGTTCTGTGACTAAACGTGTAGTAAAAGTCGATTTCTCCGCTGGGATTAACGAGCAAACTAATCCCATACTCCGCAATAATGATGTTGTAGTAGTCAGCCGCTCCGGAGGAGCAAAAGTCGGCGATACCGCAGGCCTTGTCGCTTCACCTCTAGGTCTTATCTTCAGTGTTTTAAGGTTATTCGGACTTTAGTTTCAAATTCGGAGTTAAATTGGGGGCGTTAGTCAACCTTTTCTGTCCCCATAATCGCATTTATCACTACCTCCTTACTCTTAGAAAAGCAAGTGCTTCGCTATAATCAAGCCATTAGTTAAGGTTTAATAGTTTAAGAATTAACACAAAACAACTATAGACTTACTAACGTAAAACAAGAGTAAGTTACAGAATAGGTTACCCTTGGGTATTGCTAACTCGAAAATAAAATTTGAATATAAAACAAGTATTTTACATATTTTTAAGTAGTATTACTTATTGACAAATTATGTAGACGCTATAGGTTTTTACTAAAAATCTTCAAGCTGCATTGATAGTCTTTTTAAAAGTTTATTGTAATTACTTTTAAACTTTTGAGAATGAGAATATAAAAAAAGCAAAAACAATCAATCGTACTCTGGATAATATTTTTAATCATGTTTTGATTATCATTATCATAAGTATTATTTAAGTAAATTAACTGATTGATGAGATATACACGATCTTAACTACAGATCTCACATATACACAGTAGAATTATGTCCAATTAGAAATGACGCCATTTGTAAGGTTGCTTGGTGTCCATTAAAAAGGTAATTGTGGATGCTGATAATCTATTTTCAGTATTTTTTCTACACCTACACCAATTTATGGAACACAATCTCAAAAAGCATTTGCACAATATTTACGCGGAAATTCGCAGGTGGAAACCTAAAAAACCGTGTATAAACTTACAAACGGCAGTTATACGCTCGCATTGAACACTGAGTTACTTACTAAGGCTAGAGTTAGTAACCGTTAACAGTTCAGTTTTTGCAACATAACCTTTTTTTCCTATGATGATTCATGGTTTGAGTTTTCTCAGTTTGAGTGCATCTGTTGTACTTCCCTGGGCATTAACTGGTATGCTTCAAGGACAGAAAATAACAGAGTCTGTAGTTACAGATGTTCTTCAATCATCTACTGTTCAGCAAAAGAAACTACCCAACCGCAACCTAATCAGTGCTACTACGGCTGCTCGGACAACATACTATGTTAGTGGTAGTGGAAAAGATACAAATAGCGGACTCACTGCATCGTCTCCCTTTAGAACACCTCAAAGGGCGGCAAACCTCACCAGACCTGGCGACACAGTACTCCTGATGAACGGAGTATACACGAATTCAAATCGGAATGGGACAGTATTAGAAATTACACGTTCTGGTTCGGCAAGTGCATGGATTGTATATAAAGCATATCCTGGACATTCGCCGAAAATTCAGTTCGATGGATGGCATGGAATTTGGATTAAAGATGGAGCTTCCTATATCGAAGTAAACGATCTGGAAGTTGAAGGCAACAATCGTAATATAAGTCTTAGTTATGCTCTAAGCCAAAAGAAGAACACTAACAACCCGTTAACAAGTGGAAGCTGTATCAGTGTAGATGGACGAACAAAAGTTCGTCCTCATCATGTACGTATTCTCAACAACAAAATACATGACTGTGGATCGGGAGGCATTTCAGCAATTGAAACCGACTATCTGACAGTGGATGGAAACGAAGTATTCAATAATGCCTGGTATTCACCGTTTGGGGCTAGTGGCATTTCAATGCTCAGAAATTGGAACTATGACAGTAACCAGAACTACAGAATATTCGTGACGAACAATAAGGTCTACAGAAATCGAATGTATGTTCCCTGGAGTAATAACGGGAAGATCCAAGATGGTAACGGAATAATTTTTGATCGCTTAAGTGAATCTGGATATCGAGGTCGTATTTTGATTGCCAATAACGTCGTATATGAAAATGGTGGTGGTGGCATTCATGCATTCAGAAGTGACAAGCTCGATATTATCAATAACACTTCTTACCTGAATAACCAGACCCCAGGAATTTTATACGGGCAAATCTCGATGAATGATACCAGTGATGTCAAAGTTCTCAATAACATCCTTTATTCTCGGAGTGGCGCACCGATAAACATGGACAGCGGCAAAAATTCTAATACTACTTTTAACTACAACCTCTACAACAATAATGGTTATAGTGCAAGTGGTAGTGGACCGAATGATATTATTGCAGATCCACAGTTTGTTAATGCCTCCGGAGGCGATTTTAGACTTAAATCAACCAGTCGAGCAATCAATAGTGGTTCTAAGTTTAGTTATTTAACAACCGATATTCTAGGCAACCCTCGTGTAAGGGGTTCAGCACCCGATAGAGGAGCATACGAAATGCGGTAGTAATCAATAACGTGGTATTAGGTTGTATGACAAAATTCTGATTTCAAGAGAGTTTTTGTCTACAACCTATTTTGTAATTTATAAATGAACGAAAAATGCGCTTGGGGATGCGATCGCTTTTATGATTTACGCATTGTACAACTATAAAGTGTGTTAACGGATTTGTTTATTTCAAGCGCTTTGTATAACCTTAATTTATTTGCTTGCTTGGTCTAAACGTAGGTAGTCCGTCCTCGATATCACTGGGTGGTAATGATGGCTGAAATAATTAAATCAATGTAGTAGTTATGTACAATAAATGAGTCTTAGGTTTTATTTCTCGGTCTCATGTCTGCCCAATTAATATCATTGCAACCTGAGTAAGCAATCCATAAAACGTTGTGATTGCGTCGTTTCACTCACAATTCCATATAACCCATGATTTTGCAGACATCATAATGAGACCATTATTGCAATCATATTCTACCATTAAACATTGCCTACAAGCGGAGCTTTTATTGCTCCGCTAATTTTGCCTTATGATAAAGGAATTCGTACGAGTCAACATAACTGTGAAAGTTTTTATTTTTTCGCAAGTCCCTTAAGCTCTTTTTTCAACTCTCTTGGTTGAAAATATTCGTGACCATGATACAAATAAGTACTAGATTCATTTTTGTCAATAATTCCATTGACCACTAAACCTAAGACATTATAGTTAGATCTCTCTAACATCTCTTGAGCAGCATTAGCACTGTTAGAATCTATTACTCCAGGTCGAGCCACTAATAAAATTCCATCAGTCATTTGGCTTAAAGTCAAAGCATCAGCTGCTAAAAGAAGCGGAGGAGCATCAATAATTACAAAATCATAGTTATATTGAGATGAGAAGTTGTCAATTAATGATGCCATGCGTTTTGAGTCAAGCAGAGCAAGTGGGTTAGGAGGTCTAACTCCAGCAGTTAAGACATCAAGATTATCCATTACTTTGGATACAGCTATATTAAATTCAGTTTGACCAACAAGAACCTCACTTAAACCAACTGCATTGGTTAGTTGCCACATATGATGCTGAGAAGGAACTCGCATATCTGCATCAATTAATAAAACTTTACGTCCTAACTGAGCGATCGCTGCTGCCAAATTAGCCGAAACTGTAGACTTACCTTCTTTAGGAACTGCGCTAGTTATTACAATTGTTTTGAGTACTTTATCTGAACTCAAGAATTTTAGATTAGCTTGAATCATCCGATACATTTCACTTGTTAAGGAGTAAGGTGTATCTCGGACAGCAATCTTTTGAGTTATTGATTCTCCACTTGAATAACGAGAACGAACCTTTTTAACAGATAAAGGAACAATTCCCAGTAAAGTATATCTAAATATATCTCTGACTTCCTTAAGCGTTTTTAGAGATCTATCTCTCATACCTAACAACATAACAGTTGTAGCAGCCAAGAATAAACCGAACGTCACTCCTAGCAGCAAAACGATAATTTTTTTAATTATTAGTGGGTCAGTAGGCACTATAGCCTCAACAATAATTCGGGAACTGGGCGTATTTGTATTCTCAACTAACTGTAATTCTTGAACCTTTTTCAACACAGTTTGATATGTTGATTCTGCAACTTCAACTTTCCGCTCTAATTCACGCTGATTCTGTATTAACTGTGGTATAACTTTCACGCGCTGTTCGTAGTTAGAGCGAGAATTATACAAAGAGGCGAGTCTTTGGCTTAAGCCAAAACGTTGGACTTCTGATTGTAGAAAATTTTGGATGAGGGTTTGTCTGAGTTCTCCAATTTGCAATAAATTCTGAGGAACTTGTGTGTTGTTACCAACGGTCTGAGAAATTTGCTGCTGTAGCAAAGCTCTTAAGTTAGCTTTTTTTGCTTCCAGACTAATAATTGTTGGGTTATCATCTTGGAAGCGGCTACGCTCAGTAGCTAACTGTCGGTCAGTATCTTGAAGTTGTGTAAGGATTCCTTGCACAGCAGGTGACTGACTAAGACTACTTACAGCGAGCGCATTTTGAGAATTTAAATTGACTTTCTGCCGCAGTTCATTGGTTTGAGCGTTGACCTCATTTAATTGAGCCTGAACAGTATTAATCTCGTTATTTAAATTTCCAATAATGCCAACGGCTGACCTTGTTTCTTCTGATAGATCTGTAATGCGGTTTTTCTGTTTAAATATACGTAGCTCTCGTTCTGCTTTGTCAACAGCCTCTTGAGTTTTCGGAATCTGCTTAGCAATAAATTGACGAGTTGCTGATGCTTCAGACCGATTTGTGATAATATCATTTTCTACATAATTATCCATAACTGTGTTGACCACTGCCGCAGCTTCTTCAGGGTTATGGCTGGAATAAGTAATTCGCAATACATCTGTTCCGGCAACAATTTTTAGTACCAGCGATTTTTGTAGAGCTTTGACTGTCAAAGGTTCACCGTCATCATCTTTAAGTTTTAATTTATCTATTGTCTTCTGTAATAAAGCAGGGGAAGAAATAACTTCTACTTGAGTGTTTATAGGATTTTGAGTAGCTAATAGTGATTTTAAATCTCCGGGAGATTCTCCTTCAGTGGTTGTCGGCAAAAGATTAGATCCTAATACTTGATAAGAGGGGATTTTAAATAAAAGTTTTCCTTCTGCTTCATAGGATGGTCTCATAAATCGTGTAGCTACAGCACTCAGTAAAACTGTAGCAAAGAATACAGCAGTGCCAGGGAGCCAGTACCGTTTCAATGTCGATAAGTAACGACCAAGGTCTAAATCAATAGATTCTCTAGATTCGGTAGATTTTTCTAACATAATGGTCAAAAGTAGGGTTTTAAGCGAGCAATTCAATATCGATCTTTATCAAACTAGGTACAATGCACAGCTGTTAGTAAAACTAACGTTATTTTACAATATGACATATAGTATAAACTATTTAAGTGACAAAGCGCTCAAATCATCTACAGGCTTTGGTTTTATCGATTTAAAGCCAACATTTATTAATCTTGAGGAGCGTTATTAAAAGTAAATGCAATACTAGTTGATGCTGATTTAGGTTGCGGTTACCATTGAGTGATACAAGGTCTTAGTGTAACATCATCACCAGGGTTGGAATCAGAGCAAGTCAGTATAGCGATCGCTTACTTCCAAGAGCGATCGCTGGTTTGCTTTTGAGCAAAAACTGCCAGACAATTCTAAATTTCAGATAAGATTGTTATCAATGACCTGCCGCATCATAAATCAATTATTTAGAAGCAGCACGTTCTTTCAAAGATTTTGAGCGTGAGTGTTAAAGTTGGTTTCTGGATTAAGGGCTGGAATCTTTCTTACCTTGCCAAACTTTCTTATAAGCTTCTAACAGCTTAGGTACTTGATGTCGCCACTCTAGTTTGTCCACCATTCTTTGTCTAGCTAGCTCTCCCATCTGCTGTCGTCGCGGAGTATCCTCTAAGAGTTCAAGAATGTTCTTGGCAAAATCCACTACGTCGTTACCTTTTGCATAAACAGATGCTGCTTCTGCCGACCGCCTTCCTTCCAAAAGGTCAAACTGAACAATGGGTTTTCCCATTGCCATGTACTCCATAATTTTGTTCATTGTCGAACGGTCATTATAGGGCATTTTTTTATCGGGGTTAGCACATATATCACAGCTGGAAAGTCTTTCTAAAAGTTCATTATCAGGAATACGACCTGTAAATTCCACATATTCATTAACTTCTAACTCTTGAGATAATTCTTGAAGCTTTTCAAACATCGGTCCACTACCGATGAGCATAAACTGAATGTCCTGGCGGTTCTTTTCATAGACAATGTAGCGCACTGATTGGAGTAGATAATCGATTCCCTCTGGTTCTCCCATGACACCAACATATCCCACCAAATACTTTCGCCCTTTACGGTAGACTGGGTTGGGCGGTAGGGGTTGAAAGCGAGAAAGATCGGGTCCGCTGCGAACAACGAAGACATCTTCTGGACTTTTGCGTCCGCGGGTAAGTGCTACCGAGAGGTAAGACTCATTAGTCGAGATAACTACGTCAGCTGTGGCAAAAGTCAATCTTTCAACCAAGGAGAGTCCATAGTAGAATATGTCTCGTCGTCCATACTTAGCTTCGTACATCTCTAGATTGATATCATGGTGGTCAAATATGACTTTTATACCTTTGAATAATTTGAACCACCCTGCTACTAAAAATAGTAAATCTGGAGGATTACAAATGTGGACAATATCAAAACCTCGCTCTTGCCACACCCGATGAGCAAGGCGAAACTCCCAATAAAGTGCTGTAGCGTACTCCCGTAGATAACCGGAGACCGAACTAATATCAGGTGGCATTGAGTGGCGATAAATGTGAACGCGATCGATTACTTCGTATTCTTCTTCAAAGCCTTTACCTTTGGGACAAATTACCGAAACTTCATACCCAGCTTTTGTTAGGGTGGTAGCTTCCATCCATACACGCCGATCAAAGGGAAGGGGCAGATTTTCTACAATTATTAATACTTTATTAGACATATTTCATTTTCCTTTAAATTAGCTTTTCATTTTAGTTAATTCTGCTAGGCTTACAATACCTTCGGCAATTTTACGTGAGTTTCCAACGAAGACGCACCTTTGCAAACTCCTTACCCAACTCACAGAGAGACTTAAATTTCTTTGGCTCTATATAAAAATAAAGCTTTTCAAGCCTCTCTCCTTTATAAACAAAGGTTAGCAGAGAATTTTTTTAATCCGTCGAATTTCCGTCAATTTCCGAGTATTGACATAGATAAACTTAGGATAATACACACTTTTTTTAGCTTTGGCCAAAAACTGAGCTAATAAAATCCTGTATAGTTTCTGTCTCAGCAATTGATACTATCTTATCCGTCTGAGCTGAATTTTACCTTTTGCCTAAGAATTAAGCACACTCTTGTCTTGAACTTTTTTTACTACTAAAAATATTAAGTAAGTGCATTTAAATTATGCTTGATTAAAAACCTATTTAATGTATAAACAAAAAACAGGATTTATCCTTTGATTGATTTTCTAACTCTGAAGGCGATCGCTTAAAATTTTGTACATTAACAAGCCTGAATGTGATATTTTCGGCTTTCATGATAGCGTTCGCAACTAAAGTTAAAAACTAAGGCAAAAATCAGGATTTATCGTTTAGTTTACTTTCCCAGAGTTAAAACGATGCTTGTAACAAGCCTCAGAGTGTCTAAGCTAAAGTTGCGAGAATAACTTGAGCTTATTGAGCATAAAATCTTTTTATTTACATAATGCTGACACCCTGCATATCCAGAAAATACTAAAGTTATTTCATTAGTTACTTCTTTATTTACCAAGCAATGCCAGAATAATTTAACTCCTTGATGGGTTCACTAAAGACACCTGCCAAATCGAAAATTTGTTTTTCTTTAAGCGCTTCGTGTAATATCTGGCGAAACTCTGGACTAGCATAGGTAACTATTACTACTTCTGCATCCTCCAGAGCTTCTTGAGGTTCTGCAACTAATAGATCCTCAAAATGAGGGAGGTTATTTTGAATATAAGCTAAATTGGTTCCCATTAACCGAGCTTCATAGACAGCTTGGTCATATATTTTTACCTGGCATCCTTCCCCAATCAATCGCTTAACTAACAGCACTGCTGGACTTTCTCTTAAGTCATCTGTACCTGGTTTGAACGCCAATCCTAAAACAGCAATCTTTCTTACCCCAAGGCGTAATACCTGCTGGGCAGCCAAATCAACTTGGAGGCTATTAGTAGTCGGAAGGGCGTTTAGTAGAGGTACTGGTACATCCATGCTACGTGCATAGTAAAGCAAAGCACTTAAATCTTTGGGCAGACAGGAACCCCCATAGGCAAATCCAGGACGCATATAAACAGGAGAAATATTTAATTTCGTGTCTTGTATGATGATGTTCATTACTTCTCGTCCATCTACACCAAAAGCTTTGGCAACCCGTCCGATTTCATTAGCAAAGCCTACTTTGGCAGCGTGCCAGCAATTAGCTACATATTTAACCATTTCTGCCACAGATGGTTTGACTATAGTGAAGGGTGCGTCTACAGTGGCGTACATCTGCCGCACTGCTGCTTCTGCTATAGGAGATTCAGTACCGATGATAGTATAAGGTGGTCGATCGTAATCTTTGATAGCCGAACCTTCTCGTAAAAACTCTGGGTTAAATGCCAGATGGATAGAGCTATTACCTGTAATACTCTCTAGCAGATTTTGACACTTTTCTAATGTTCCTGGAGGAACAGTGCTACGCAACACAACTACATGGTTTTCACTCTTATGGCTAGCAGCTTTCCCAATTTGTTTGCATACACCCCAAACGTAACTAAGATCGGGTTCTCCCCTCTCTGTTGGAGGTGTGCCGACACTAATCAGCGAAACTTCTGATGCTAGCACTGCCGCTTCAGTATCTGTAGTGGCTGTGATTAAGTTAGCCGCCACTCCGTCAACTAGCAACTGACTCAGCCCTGGCTCTACAATAGGCGATTCTCCCTTGGCGATCAAATCTACTTTTTCGGGGTTAACATCTACCCCAATGACTTCATGTCCATCTCGTGCCAAGCAAGCTGCTGTTACAGCACCGACATATCCCAAACCAAAAATGCTAATCTTCATATCTATCGTTGTTATGCTTTCATACACTACAAAACAATCAAGCCATCAAACTGGGGTTCTCTTGCATCTTAATTTAACACTGATTGATATAAATCTATAAAAGAAATCCAATGTTTTTTGATATCTAGAGGAAAAACACTTATTCTCGCTTTTTCTCCAAGAGAAAGCCTCAACATTTCATTTTCAATCAAAGACTTAACAGCATTTGATAATTCCTCAATATTACCCGGATTAACGATTAATCCATTTTGATATTGAGTTACTATTTCAGGTATACCTCCTACTGGTGTTACTATGACTGGTAGTTCCCAAGCCATTGCTTCCAACATTGCTAATGGAAGACCTTCATTATAAGAAGGCAACACAAAAATATCTGCTTGAGTTAGAAGAATATCACGTTCATCTGACCCTATCCAACCAGGCAGTTTGATATAATTCTCTAAATCTAGAGTTTTAATTAAATTGCCTGCTTGTTCTAAGTCTCCGTCACCTGCCATAATTAAAATAGCTCTATTTCTATATTCAATAGGCAGAAGAGAAAAGGCTTCGATCAAATCGAATGCTCCTTTGCGTTGCCCAATTCGTCCTAAAAAAAGTAAATTGACTTTTGCAGAACCTGAACGATGTGGAACTTCTGCAGGAACTTTTACCGGATTATATAAAACTACAACTTGTTCTGCTTTAAGACCAAGCTTTTCTATATAAAATTTTTTCCAACTTTCTGATAAAACAATTAATTTTTGACACTTGCCAAATATCCAACTTAACAGCTGCTGCACATATTTTGGAAGCCCAGTGTAAAATATATGAAATTGACTTCCATGAGCATGTATTATTATTGGTTTTTGAAATACCCAAGCTAAAATTATCATAATTGCTTGTCGTAAAATACTACCCCGCTGTGATATTTGAAGTTGAACAATATCAACTTCTTGCCTGAGTAATATCCATACTAATTTCCATATAGCTTTCAAAAATACTATAATTTTGATTGCTAAAGTTCCTTCTTCATGAGTAATAATATGGCATATTTTAACTTCCGGAGGAGCATATTCTAAAAAAAGCTTCTCGTAACCAGAAATTCCACCCTGTTGAAGTAAACTAGGGCCTAACATGAGAATTTTAACAGCATGAGTTTCATACATAATTGTAATTTTTAATTTTGCAAAATTTTACGAACACTTAATTAAGATAACAATCAATGTATTGGAAAATTTTCAAATTATGCAGTATATGTATGTGTATTGATTAAATGTTTAGAACTTTCTTCTAGAAGGAAGAGATATTTGACTTGATAGTATAGCTGATACATAAAGTGTCCATTCAATAGAATTTTGTTCTAGTAATATGGTTTCAGTAAAGTTTGAAACAATTATAAAGGTTAGATAAATTAATAGCCATACATTATTTTCAAGCATTTTATTCAGCCTAATTAAATATATCCCTCTAAAGAAATTAATTAATAGTCCTATTAGAAAAACTAAGACTCCTAATAAACCTAAAGCTAGCCAGAGATCCAGAAATCCATTGTGAGCACTAGGAGCCGGCCACCCTGCTGCCGCTTGTACATAAGCCGCACCTGAGGTATCAGAGCCGTACCAAAATGCTCCATAGCCATATCCTAGCCACGGTTTTTTTGCAATCAGCTCCAACACAGCAGGCCAAATCTCTGAGCGTCCAGTGAGTGTTGTATCCTTACCTACACTTCCCAAAATTTGATCGGCATATGTTATGAACCAAGCATAAAAAGCTATGCTTACAGTGCTTATGAATGTCAAAGTAGGTATTAACGTTGTATACCTGAAGCGTAAAATTTTCTGATATATAGGGAAAGCTACTGTAAGTATGAGTAAATTCCCTAAAGATGTTGTTGAGCTTGAGAAGAACACAAGTATTCCTGAAGCAATATAACCAAGCCATGAAACCCAGCGATTTTGTCGAGTAGTCATAGCAAGGAAGAAAAATATTGCTCCACTAAGTACAAATCTCCTACCTAAAACATTCTTCTGTGGGTATATTCCTCGCCAAGCATGTGCGTGTTCCTCCACTCCAAGACCATATTGTGGCAGCAAGAAAACAATTAGGAAACACGCTACTGCTGAGATACCAAGCATGTAGGTACATAACTTCAATTGTTCTTTTAAGGTGTAACGTGAAGCAAGATAAACTCCAAATAACGTTGTTCCTATGAGACCAAAAACCCTACGTATAGTAGTATCTGAATCTAAAGACCAAAAACTAGAAACTGCACAAACTGCAAGTAAGACCCAAACAAGTTTATCTCTGCCAATAACATGGATAACCTTCTTCCAGCGTAGAGCGAGCAATAAAAAGATCACTATATATGTAAAAGTATAAAGTAATCGAAATATAGTTCTATCGCCTTCTTTTACGGTAAAGCCATTAGTTAGAAATGGATCTAATGGGGTTCCTGAATAAATTATTAAGCAAGTAATTGTAATTAATTGTTCGGCTGAAATTAAAAGTTTCCTCATTTTATATAATGTTTATTATCGTGTAGATAGACAATAGGTAAGCAGGTCACCAGTCTGTGATTGCTATTTTACGTGAATTTGAGCAAGTACTTTGTTTTTTAAATTGCAATTAATGGCTTTTCCAGATAAGTATCGACAAAACATCCCATAACTACTGCAATTACGAAAGTTACAAGTGCAATTATATTGTCACTTATATAATTAGATAAAATATTATAGTTAGTAAGTTTACGAGTAAATTTACTTATTTTCTTTAAAAAGAAACCGTGTGTTAAGTATTGCTGGTAGGCAGCTACTATCACAGTTTACATAAGTTGCCAGTCAGTCACGCTCATTACACCGCTGAACTGACAACACATCTTTTTTATACCTCACTATCTCACTTAATAAACTCACTTCAGGGTTAACATTATCTATATAAACAGCCTTTTACGTTATGGGATTTTTATTCAAAACAGAACGAATTTGCTGTCTGATGTTCTGAGGAATCAACCACATTGTTAAGTACAAACATATATCTATTGGTCGGGGCTTACCCCAACGTATAGCTTCCCACAATAAAGGAAAGAAAGCTTTCCAATCACCTACTAATGACGCAGAATGACTAACAATTGTTGCAATAAAGCCTGAATAAGCCTTCCGTGTGACTAAATTACGGGTTGAACGAATCCAATCTAAGGAATATTTCCAGTCATTGACGTTGCTTAAGCGCTTGATTCCCATTTCTGAATGCCAGATTGCCATAGCTTCAGGTACAAACTCTACTCCTACACCTTTGATCGCACTAACCCGAAGCAACCACTCCCAATCCTCGTGTCTGTAAAATTTTTCTTCCAAAGGCATTTTTTCCATCAACTCTTTTTTCACAAAAATAGTGGAGGTTTGTATGCATCCTTCTCCTTTAAAAAAAGAATTACGAACAAAAAGATATTCACTTAAAGGCTCAGAGAGTTTTGGTAGCCTTCTTGGACAAATAAATTCCCCTTTTGGAGTTAGAGAAATGAAACGACTAGCAACTACTGGAAAATCATAATTAGAATTATTTGCTACTTCTAGTTGAAGTTGCAATTTTTGAGGGAGCCATTCATCATCATCATCTAAAAAGGCTATCCAAGTACCTTTCGCTTCCCTAACCCCAGTATTTCTAGCCCCTGATGGTCCAATATTTTTTGGTAGTTCTATCACTCTCAGTCTTGGATCGCCTATTTGACATAGTGCATTGACTGTTTCCTGGTCTGGGCCGTCTATTATTACAATCACTTCAATTGATTGCAATGTCTGACTTAATGCACTTTTTGCTCCCCTAGCAACAATTTGTGGCCTGTTGCGTGTAGGAATCACAACACTGACTACTGGTTGGTTAGTTTCATTTACCATTACTAAATTTTGAGTTTTTCTTTCTGATTGAATAAATTCCATATTCCTTGCTTTAGCTACTTTAATTTTAAAATTAATTATTTAAAAAATTAAGTTGATAATCTTAATTATATTTATTATTTTTTGACAAACTTTTGCCATGCAACATGGATTCCACCTAAAGTATGAATCATCAATAAGTTCACAAATATAAGATAGCAAAAAGTCGCGATCGCTATGGTCAATAAAAAGTTTAACTCTATTTTTTTTAATATAAAAAATACAATTAACATCAAAATGCTAATTAATAAAGGTGAGCGGATAATTTGCCAGTAATTTAATGGAAATATAAGAGTAGAGGTGAAGTAAATATATTGGCTAAAAGCAATAAAACTCATTAAAAAAGCCATTATTGCTGCACCTAATAAGTTATATTGTGAAACTAATATCACACCTGCCAAACTTCCTAAGGTAGTGTTAATAGCTACCTGACGCAGGTTTACAATCTCAAAACCATTTGCTACAAGTAAAAAAGATAGTGACTGATTAAAAGGTATAAAAATTAATGATACAGCAATGACACTTAGAGCTAAACTTCCTTGAGCAAAGCTAGGATTATAGACAAAAGTCAGTAAGTTTTTACCAATAAACAGCAAACCAACAGATAAAGGTAATGCAATAATTAATAACATCTCAATACAGTTTGAGATAATTTTTCGTTGACTTTCGCGTCCTTGAGTCACTGCCTTCGATAATCCTGGAAACATTGCTATACATATACTATTAGCAATAATAAAAAATGGTTGAAACAATTGTGTTATTCCACCGTATACACCAATTATAAACTCACTACCTGATAATGAAAGAATTAAAATTTGAATTCTACCATTGATTACAGCTAGTGCTTCAATAGCAAAAAATGTACGTGCATTTTTGATGATACTGTAAATAAAATCTTTATCAATTTTCCATTTTGTTTTAACTAGTCTAGTAATTAAAATCCATTCAATTCCCAGAATTAATGATTCTGACATAACTAGAATTGCCGCAATATAATCAATTCCGTAATTCATTTGCATTGCCCAGAGCATGATAAATAAACGTATTACATATACTGGAACTGTAGCAATGGCAATTAGATGCATCTTTTCTTTAGCTTGAAAAATTGCCTCAGTAATATTGGAAAGTGAAAATGGAATGATTGTTAAACCCATAATATAACAAGCAGTCGAGGTCTCAGAAGTATAGGGTAGTAAAAAAACTAAGATTACTAGAACCACATAACTCAAGAAACTGAAAATTAACTGCAACCAAGTTCCACTTATTAAATAAAGTGGTGTTTTTTCTGGCTCACGGGCTATTTCTCTAGTAAATAAAGTTTTTAATCCTTGTGAGGCAATGCTTACAAATATAAAATAATAGGTAAATGCCAGTAAATATTGACCTAAAGCTTCAGCTCCTAAGATACGAGCAATAGACGCAGTTAACACAAAGGTTGTAATACTTTGTGCTAGTCGATTAACTACCATAGAAAGGGAATTACTTATTAATTTTCGGTTTTTTCCCATATAGTAATCAGCCTAATTTTAATAACTTTTATTTCATGATTTATTTATCCTATTGTTTCTACAAGGATATTAATCTCGTTTCAATGATATATCTCTGATTTATATAAACCATCATTACAGCCTTATTTTATTGATATTATTAGACATCCAAAATATTGAATTCAGTTAATTTTTTATAGTATTCTTTTGAATAAAATATTTATTCACTTTAGTACCACAAAATTAGATTCTAATTTGCTTGATTGAGAAAGTGGCTCAAACACGAAAGATTAAAATAATATGGTCTTAGCTAAAAAAATATGCCTCGTTAAGTTTTTTTATACATTTTTATAGGTGATGAAGTTTTCAGACTTAACGATGGCAGAGTATTATAAATTTAATATGCACCTTCTTTTTTCAAAACCACCATAATTGTTTTGAGTAGAATTTCAAAGTCTAAACTAAGCGACCAATTTTCGATATAGTTCATATCTAGAGCTATTACTTGTTCAAAATCTAAAATATCTGAGCGACCTGAAACCTGCCAAAGACCAGTAACACCAGGTAAAACTTCATGTCGAATAAAATGATGTTCAGAAAACTTATCTACATCTCTAGTTGGTAAAGGGCGAGGTCCGACTATACTCATTTCTCCAAAAATCACATTAAAGAGTTGCGGTAACTCATCTAAACTGTATCGACGGAGAAATTTTCCAACGTGAGTAATGCGGGGATCGTCCTTTATTTTAAAAATAATCCCATCTTTAGTCTCATTTAAGGCTTCTAATTCTTTTTGTAATTTGTCTGCATCAGATCTCATGGTTCGGAATTTCCATACTTTAAACTGTTTTCCATGTAGACCTATACGAGTTTGTTTGTAAAATACAGTACCTGGAGAATCTAATTTGATAGCTATAGCTATAACTACATAGATAGGAAATGTTAACATTACGAATAAACTGGCGAAACAAAAATCACAAATACGCTTTATCCAAAAATCTTTACCTGTAATTATTGGACAATCTAAACTTAAGCAAGGCATTCCTCCTACTTTATTAAATTCGACGTTTCTATAAATTGGTTTTAACTCCATCGGTATAATGTGTACTTGTATACCTGATGCTTGAAACAACCAGCATAAAAACATTCTATTTTTAAGAGCATCCCAAGATATAAAAACTTCTGTTACACCTAGCTGATTAAGTTGATTTAATGTTTGTTGACGTTGATATCTGTCTAATGAATTAGCGTTTGCCGTTCCAGATACAATATAGTGCTTCTCCTTTTTTACAAAGCTAGCAATCTGCTCGTGGTCTTGAGGATCGCAAATAATGAATACAGAAGAACGGACTATTTTCTTTTGTTTACGGAGATATTCAAGAATAATATTTACAGCATATCTACCAGTACAAATAAAAAATGTACTGAACAACCAAGATAATAATATTAACCTTGAACGTGTAATATCTACGAATGGCTGATATAAAAAACAAATAAGTAGTATTAATCCATGAGCAAAAGTAAGCGATTTTATAATATTTAAATAGTCATAGCGTTTTTGACCTTCTCGATAAATACCTTCAATAGCTAACGATGCTATTTGAATTCCAATACTGATTAGAATGGGTAAATAATCATTCAATGTATGCCAAGTAAAATTTTCGTAAGAAGATTGATATCCAGCTAAAACCCAAGCAAAGGATAAAAGAGTGCAGTCTACTAAAAATAGTGTTGTTAATCTCAGCCACCATGAACCTTTGCGTACTCTTACATATGCAGATGCACGTAGATCCAAAGGTATTTCACTTAATTTACTTGTTTCAATACTTTGATTACTCATAGTTAGTAACACTTGGTGTTTTTAAAATTTGGATGGGAACCATGCAAGTAGAGTATCTCACATTTTGTTATAGAAAGGTGACCTTTATATTTGACTGTTACTCATTTTTCTAAGTAACCCTGGCCTCTCGATCAAAAATATCTTCAACGGTCTAAGTATATATAATAGCCAAATAGTTAGCATTTACTACAAACTTGCATCTAGTTTCGTTTGGAAACTTTGGCTTTGATGTGAAGCAAAGAATTTGTTGTTGACTTACACTAAAGTTATTGTTGTTAATAATTTTAGAAATACCAGATTAAAGATATTAGAATTCGTAACGTGCGGAATTTATGAATTGAATTTTTACATTTTCATTGGAGAAGTGTACTTTAAAAAAAATGATATCTCTTCCGGAATTTTTCTAGCATGTCTGGCTAGACTAATTTAATTTATACTAAGAACCTTATCCGTTTTTTTACGCGTGATTACTGAATTAAAAAAACTTACAGACATAACATATAACGAAATAAATCAAAATGTTGAGTTTTGTAACAAAACTTTACATATCTTTAATTTTTGGACATTTTGGTAGATAATTGCTCGCAGAGTTATTTTTTAATTGGTAAACTTGGACTAAGAAATAACCATTACTAAATTAGTGTTTGCTGACGCGAAATACATTAAGCAGACATTTCTCTTACAAAAAATAATAAAATTATTCTGCAAATATGCAATATTTAAAATTATTAAAAATAATTTTAAATAGTAAAAAGGATACTTAAAATCTATAAATAAATTTTTTATATTTGCATGATAGAGATTTTTACTTTTTTGTTTAGAGAGTCAACTATTTTTACAATTTTTTGTGTTTAGGTTACACTTAGACCGATCTAATGTTGTTTATGAGAAACTACGGGCTTATACTATGAAATCTATTTTCAAAAATTTTACTGATTTTGTGCAATTAATGCAACGATTGATATTAAGACTTTACAGTAATTTTATATACAATTAAATACGATGAAGATTCGGTAATAATTATTTTTTGTTGATGCAAATTTATATAAAATAAAGATTGACGAATCTGTCATAATTACATAAATAAAAGCAAATATTATTTTACTACTTAATAAGTGAAAGCACTTGTTTATACTTACTTATTTAATTATCATTAATTCAGATTAGAAACTTTAAGTAATAAATTTAAATTATAAAAATTGTTATATTAGCATAAAGTAGTTGATGTGAAATAAAAAATATGCAGTTCTTAGTAAATAAAGTATATAAAAGAATCTTTGGCTAGATAAGCTAAACTTTCAACCACAGAGCAATTCTATACTGTTGCTGCTGATTTGGGCGATCGCTAAAGCTGTTTTCGCCTTCATGAGAGTCTGGATAAGCTATTTAGAAGCTTACTTAAAGTGCTTTAATGAGAAATTTACAGATAAAAGAAAGTTGAAAAATCCCCAGCAAATATTGGTTTTAGCAGAAGAATAAGTGAAACCACAGACTTTAGGGAGTTGTTGATATATAGAAAATGCAAATAAATAGTCATACTTCAGAATATAAAGAAAATATTCCGTTAGATAGCTTAACTCACATCCTTGGCACTGAAGTTGCATATGAATCGAGTAATATTCAGCCATTTGCTCAGGATCTATGCATTCATCAAATGTTTGAGATGCAAGTAGAGCGATCGCCCCAAGCAATTGCTGTAGTATTTGAAGACACACAACTTACATATCAACAGTTAAATCAACAGGCAAATCAGCTAGCGCACTATCTACGTACTTTAGGCGTTGGGCCGGAAGTACTTGTGGGTATTTGTCTAGAGCGCTCCTTGGAGATGATTGTAGGACTATTGGGAATTCTCAAAGCTGGAGGCGCTTATGTGCCTTTAGATCCATCATATCCAAAAGAGCGTTTAGCTTTCATCTTGGAAGATACACAAACACCAGTGTTGTTAACCCAAGAAAAATTGGTCAAGAATCTACCACCGCATCAGGCGCAAGTAATTTGTCTAGACTTGCTTTTGAGAGAAAACGCTCAAAATAACCAAGATAATCCTGTAAACCAGACAACACTTGATAATCTAATCTACGTAATTTACACATCTGGTTCTACAGGACAACCCAAGGGTGTAATGATTCCTCACTCTGGAATCTGCAATCAATTGTATTGGCGGCAAACAACCTTTAGATTAACTGAGACAGACAAAGTTTTACTAACGATTTCTTTTAGTTTTGACCCCTCAGTGTGGCAGATATTCTGGCCGTTGTGCTTTGGGGGGCAATTAATTATGGCTCGCCCTGGTGGACATCAAGACGCTGCTTATCTTGTAAAAGTGATTACCGAGCAGCAAATCACTGTTTTAGCCTTAGTACCTTCAATATTGCGTGTTTTATTGGAAGAAAAGGGAATTGAAAATTGCCAATTTCTCAGGCACGTTACCTGCGGTGGTGAAGCTTTACCTAGCGAACTCATAGAGCGGTTCTTTGCCCAATTGAATTTGGACAATGTTCTACACAATTGTTATGGGCCGACAGAAGCTTCCATTGATACCACTTTTTGGACTTGCCAGCGGAACACTAACTATACCATCGCTCCCATTGGTCGCCCTATTACTAATGCACAAGTTTACATCCTTGATGAAAATTTACAGCCTGTGCCTGTTGGTGAATCAGGTGAACTGTATATTGGCGGTATTGGTCTAGCGCGGGGTTATCTTAACCGTCCAGAATTAACTAAACAGAAGTTTATTTCCAACCCCTTCAACTTTTTGTTAGACAATACTGGTGAGGATTTAGAATCTTCTAAAAATATTGAATCTGAAAACAAATTTCAAAATCTAGAATCACCCCGCTTTTACAAAACGGGGGACTTAGCACGTTACAACAGCGATGGTAATATCGAGTTCCTTGGTCGCATTGACCTCCAGGTAAAGATTCGCGGCTTCCGGGTTGAATTGGGAGAAATTGAAGCTGTACTCAGTCAACATCCGGCATTGACGCAGACTTTAGTCATCGCTAGAGAGGATGTTCCTGGTGACAAACGACTTGTGGCATATATCGTTGCTAATCCAGAGCAAATTCCTACTCAGGTTGAATTACGACACTTTTTGCAAGGTCGGCTGCCTGAATACATGATACCTAGCTACTTTGTATTTTTGGACACCTTGCCATTAAACCCCAATGGTAAAATAGACCGCCGCGCTTTACCCGCGCCAGATATATCCGATCTTGGTTTATCGACTAACTTTGTCCCACCTCAGAATCCTACAGAAGAAGTTCTAGCTAGCATCTGGGCAAAAGTTCTGCATCTTGAACAAATAGGTATCCACAATAATTTTTTTGAATTGGGAGGACATTCACTGCTGGCTACTCAAGTCATGTCTCGAGTTCGCCAAGCTTTCGGGATAGAAATACCGTTGCAACTTTTGTTTGAGAATCCCACGATCGCTAATTTAGCTCAAGCTATCGCTGAAAACCAAATTACAGAAAATAATCCCCAAAACCAAACTATTCCTCAAATAGCCAACCGGGAATCAGCCCCATTATCTTTTGCTCAGCAGCGAGTCTGGTTTTTGCAGCAGTTAGAACCCAATAGCCGAGCATATATTATCTCGGATGCACAGCGCTTAAGTGGTGAATTAAATGTGAATGTATTGCAACAGGCACTAGATGCGATCGTTGTTCATCACCAAGCACTGCGAACAAACTTTATTAAATCAGTTGATGGTAGCCCCATACAAGTGATTGCTTTGCCTCGATCAGTTGAACTCAAAATCATTAAAGTCACACACGAGCAAGCACAATGTCTCCTCAATCAAGAAGCACAGAGCCCCTTCAACTTAGAATCTGACTTGATGCTGCGAGCTAGCTTGCTGCAAATAAATGAAACAGAGCAAATACTTTTGTTGGTGATGCACCACATTGCCTCAGATGGCTGGTCAATGGGCATTCTCTGGCAGCAATTAGCAGCAGTTTATGAAGCTTTTTTAAACGGCAAGCCTTCCCCTTTAGCAAAATTACCGATTCAATATGCCGATTTTGCTGTTTGGCAGCATCAATGGCTATCGGGTGAAGTCCTCTCCAACCAAATCAACTACTGGAAAACCCAGTTAGCAGGTGCTAATACTGTACTGGAATTGCCCGCTGACCGACCACGGCCACCAATCCAAACTTACCAAGGGGCGGCTCAATCTTTAATGCTACCCCAAAGCTTAAGTGCATCGCTGACAGAACTCTCCCGTCAGGAAGGTGTCACTTTATTCATGACCTTGCTGGCAGCCTTTGGAGCAATACTCCACCGTTACACTGGGCAAGAAGATATTCTCATTGGTTCTCCGATTGCTGGACGTAACCGTTCTGAAATTGAAGGATTGATTGGATTTTTTATTAACACTGTGGTTTTAAGGACTGATTTTTCTGGTAACCCCAGTTTTCGTTCAGTACTGAGTCGAGTCCGCCAGATGGCATTGGGTGCTTATGCTCATCAAGATATGCCCTTTGAAAAACTGGTGGAAGAATTGCAACCAGAACGAGATACTAGCCGCAACCCACTATTTCAAGTGTGGTTTAATATGCTCAACTTAAGGGACATCCAACTGGAAATACCTGGGGTGGCAGTAGAACCAATGTCAATGTTAGAAACAGCTTCTAAATTTGACTTAACTTTGTATGTTACAGAGCAAAACCAAGGAATCAAACTTGATTTAGTCTACAATACTGATTTATTTACTCGAGAGCGGACGATGGAAATGCTCGATCAATTCCATTATTTGCTCGAGCAAATTGTTGCTGCTCCAGACAGACAAATTAATTTGTATTCTCTTGTCACACCAGAAGCGCGATTTTTGCTGCCAGAACCAAGTGCAGTGTTGCCAGAACCAGAGTACGAATTGGTAACAACAATGTTTACCTCTTGGGTAAACTCGATCCCAGAACATTCAGCAGTTCGTCAAGGATCTCGCACTCGAAATTATAGGGAATTAGGCAAAAGCGCTCAAGCGTTAGCACGGGTTTTATTATCCCAGGGAGTCCAACAGGGAGATGTAGTAGCGGTATTTGGGACGCGAAGCTTCGGGCTGATTGCAAGTATGATGAGCGTACTTTTGAGTGGCGGTGTGCTGTTGACACTCGATCCGAAACTGCCTAGCGATCGCCACCAACTTATGCTACGAGAAGCTAAAGCTAAATACATTATATATATAGATACTCAGGTTGAAGAAGACAGGAATATAGCTGAATCTTTAATCAGTATTTATGTAAATCCAGATACAGGAGAAATTTTAAATTCATCCAAGGGCAATAATCAAACCGTCAACTTGCCGCAAATCGCTGGTGACGATGCAGCTTATATTTTCTTTACTTCCGGCACCACAGGTGTACCAAAAGGAGTGCTGGGGTGTCACAAAGGAATGGCACATTTTCTTAACTGGCAACGACAGACATTTAAAATTGGTCAGCAAGACCGTGTTGCCCAATTGACAGGTCTTTCCTTTGATGTCGTCCTGAGGGATATTTTCTTACCTTTGACTAGTGGTGCAACCCTGTGTTTGCCAGAGGAAGGAGATAACTTAGAACCGAGTAGAATTTTGCCTTACTTAGAACAGGAGGAAATTTCTATATTGCACACAGTTCCTTCGTTGGCACAATCTTGGTTAGGTAATGTACCCTCAGGAGTTTTTTTACGTAACTTACGCTGGTTATTTTTTGCTGGAGAACCTCTCAAGGAAACACTTGTACTTCGGTGGCGCGACGCTTTCCCAGAATCAGGAGAAATTGTGAATCTTTATGGACCGACAGAGACAACTTTAGCCAAATGTTATTACCGAGTCCCTGTTAAGTGTACACCTGGAGTACAGCCAGTAGGATCGCCATTACCACAAACCCAAGCACTGGTTTTCACACCAAATCATCAACTGTGTGGCATTGGTGAACCAGGAGAAATTGTTATCCGAACTCCATTCCGGAGTTTGGGCTACATCAATGCCCAGCAAGAAAATCGTTCTCGGTTTGTCCAAAATCCCTTTGGGAATGAGGAACAAGATTGGATTTATTATACAGGCGATCGCGGTAGCTATGGTCCAGATGGTTCTCTACAAATTCTCGGTCGCCAAGATCATCAAGTCAAAATCCGTGGGATACGCATTGAACCAGGGGAAATTGAGACGGTATTAGCCCAACACCCAAATGTATTCCAGACTGTAGTAATTGCCCGTGAAGATGTTCCTGGGGATCAACGTTTAGTAGCTTACATTATCCCGAATCAGGACTCAGTAACTACAATTAGTGAAATCCGACGCTTCCTCTCGACAAAGCTGCCACAGTACATGCTACCTTCAGCTTTCGTCTTGCTGGACACCATACCCCTAACTGCTAATGGCAAGGTAAACCGCCGCGCTCTACCTGCACCTGATTTATCAAGGCAAGAGCCAGAAGGAACTTTTGTTGCTCCCCGCAATCAAGTGGAACGCCAGCTAACAGAGATTTGGGAACAACTTTTAGGCGTCCAGCCCATTGGCGTTCAAGATAACTTTTTTGAACTAGGAGGACACTCTCTACTAGCAGTAAAACTATTTTGGCAAATTGAGAAGACATTTAATAAAAATCTGCCGCTTGCCATTCTTTTCCAGTCAAGTACTGTAGAGGCTTTAGCCAAAATAATTTGCCAACAACAAGATTTAGCAACAAACATGGCTTCACTAGACGATAAATCAACAACTACTTGGTCATCCCTGGTAGCAATTCAACCCACTGGTTCCAAGCCACCTTTTTTCTGTATTCACGGACTAGGTGGAGAAGTCTTGTGTTTTCGTGAATTGGCATTATATCTTGGCTTAGAACAACCATTTTACGGACTACAACCACGGGGGCTGGATGGAAAACATCCTCTCGATACTCGTGTTGAAGACATGGCCGCACACTACATTCAAGAAATTAAGATCCTTCAACCGAATGGCCCTTATTTTCTCGGAGGTTATTCCTTTGGAGGTGCAGTTGCCTTCGAGATGGCTCGACAACTCCACGAACAAGGTGAAGAAATTGGTATTTTAATTATCCTTGATAGTTGTCGTCCTGGTTATAGCAAGCGATCGCCGTTTCTCAAACGAATGTTCTTGCATTTAAATAAAATTGCTCAACAAGGACCGATGTACCTTTGGCAAACGCTCATGAGATGGAGCTATTGGAAGAAGTCGCGTTTCCAAAATAGATATAAACGTTACTTGGAAGTAGCACTTGATTTACCTGAAACTGACAAACATTTAGAAATTATAGATAGTAACACCCAAGCTATTAGTAAATATATTTACCCAGTTTATCCTGGTCGAGCTATCCTCTTGCGAACTGAGGATCGGAATCGAGACGAAGCTATAGGTACACAATACGATCCTCAATTCGGTTGGGGTGACCTAGTTACTGGAGGATTAGATATTCATTACGTTCCCGGCTCTCACCTTTCCCTATTTCGTGAACCCCACGTACAGGTGTTAGCTGACATATTGAAAAATTGCTTAATTCAAGCGCAGTCTGCAAAAAATTAAGCTTGTTACCTGTTGACTGTCAACCATCAGCAGTTAACAAACCTTATATAATAAAGCTGAGACACCCTTTTTTAATGTAATTACAGTCTCAGCTTTTTGACATTTTTTAAACTATCAAACTCATGGTAGTTTAACGATAAAGTTCGTACTATCTTTGAGAAGATTCGGATGTTGATTGAGAAAATTATGAACTTTTTGTTTTTGTTCATCATTTACAAAAAAATTATAGCTCTCCACAAAATTTAAACTACCTACCAGATACTTAGCTCCTAAGTTAGCTATAGATAAAATATATTTGTCGCTGACATCACTATGGTTAATTAGCCAACCTTTTCGATGTGATAAATAAAGTAATGTGGGGTCACTACCAGTAGTAGCAATTATTAGTGACTCAGATTCAGTATTTTGTTTTACTTGCTGTGCTAGTTGAAAAACAGCCGATTTATTTATTCTTTCCTTGAACATATAATCAATAGTATAAATAGTACAACTAGCAGCTAGAGTTAGACATAAGCATAATATTATAGCTTTTCTATAATTAGTTTGGTTTGCAGTTTTATCCAAGTATTGATTACAAGCTTTACCCATAAATATTACTCCAGGAAGCATAAATTGGAGTTGATAATATTCATGAACTAGACTAGTAACAGGTACTACAATCCAAGTTAATATTACTGAAATTAACCAAATATCTAAGACATATTCTTGCCTAGTTTTTCTAGGAACCAACAATCCTAATAAAAAGATGACAAAGCCAAAAATAGCAAAATGTCTAACACTAGTTCTAAATAATATTTCTGTCCAAAAATGTAAGGTTAGTACAATATTGTAGTTATATCTATTTGTTGAGCCTGACCAAAAACCAAAAGTATTACCATACTCTAAAAATAGCTGATGAGCATGGTAATACCAGATAAATACAGATGCTAATATCAATATGCTATAAATCCATAGAGATATTTGAAGAAAGACTTTAATACCAAATTTAGTCCATGCTAAGTAAAAAATTGGAATTCCTAAGTATATTATTGGTAAAACTTTGATTAGACAAGCTAACCCTACAAAGATTCCTGACAGAATTAATTCTTGCCATTTTTCTGAGTCCAGCCAATTAATAAAATAGTATATACTAATAATTGAACACATTAACAGCATCGACTCTGGCTGAAAAGTTCTACTATAATAAATATTCAAAGGTAAAATTACAAAAAATAAGCCAGACCAGAATGCAACTTTTTTATTTAAAATTTTGATAACTAGCTGATATAAAAAGTAAAGAGCTATTAAAAAATATATAATTGATGTTAATCTTCCCCAAAATTCTGAAACTCCAAAAAGCTTATAAATAAGAGCAATAATAAATGAATAAATTGGAAACTCTGTTTCGCAATAACCTGGTGAATTCCCTCCCCAATCAATTTGAGGATAAAAGAAGTTAAAATCATTCTCGTAAAAATTTCTAGCTATTGCTGCTGTATCTGATTGACGCCATGAATGAATACCGATAATTGGGGAATTAATATTGTAAATCCTGAGAACTATAGCTAAAATTATTAATAAAAGTATAAGTGAGTTTTGGGATTGGTTTTTAATAAGACTATTTTGCATATACTTATATAAATTAATATCCTCAATCCTTACTAAAAATAGGTTTAAAAATATCAATACCTTTTCTTGAATTATCCTACCCAATGGTTATTACCCCAACGATACCACTGTTCGACTAATCCTAACCCAGAAACTAAGATACATCCGTAAAGAAATTCTCGTGTTTTCGGAGTATCAAGATGGTCTGTTACCATTCCAAAAGCAATAAAAAAGAAGGGCGTTGCAAAAACAAATCTTGCTAGGCTATAGAGATAACCTGAAGCCGCTAAAAATCCAATAGCTGCATTAGCTATACAAATGAATAAGGAAAAAAAGAACACATAATTTGTTTGTAGTTGGACAATAGTTGGAGTTACAGATTGAGGAGTAATTTTACCAGCTTTGGCTAACTGCCAAGAACGAATAAAATAAATCAAAATCGCTATAGGAGGATAAAAAAGGGTTATCCATAGTAGAGGATGTTTAGGCACATACAGTGAAACTTCCTTGCGTTTGGCATGAAAGTAAATAAGGATAATCGCTAGAAATAATAAAATAAATGGAAAGTACAGACCGTGTAAATCATTTAACAGAGATCTGGGAAACAGCAGAAATAACGGTCGTAGCTGAAGAGTCCTTCCCCACTCTATCTGAGCTTGAAAGGGAGCCAAAAAGTTGCCTGTTGATAATAAACAATAAATGCCGTAAATCGAATAACCTACGATAGCGCATATAGCAATTAATCCAGTTAGGATAATATATTCTTTCCACTGCTTAATTTGGAAATGAGTTTTAGGTTCTAACTGACTTCCTAAAAATACGCAAATGAGTGCAGAAAATGAAGCAAACAGAAGTTGCACTAAACTTGGTCGAGACACAGACATTAAAATCACGGATACTGCTAAGATACCATTCCAAAGCACAGAAGTTGGAAATAAGAGAGCTACCACACTAATAATTGCCCAGAACGAGAACAAGCTTTCAGTGTAGCCAATACTGTGAAAAATAGAATTGGGATTAAGAACGTAAAGGATGAGAGTGATAAAGCTGAGACTTTCTGACTTAATTACTTTTTGTAAAACAAATAAAATGATAGGCAGTGACAAAACAAAGAGGATGTTACAGAGGATAAAAGCATACCGAAGCCCAACAACAGGACTTTCTGGAGCAAATAAATGATTTATTTGAGACCAAAGTGGGTAGAAGGCTTGACAACGAGGATTTAAACCTAGATTGACATAATGAATTGCATCCCAGTACTGAAACTCTTTTCCCTCTTGTACTGCTAATTTTGCAATTCCATTCGGTGAAAGCAGGATACCTATACTACTGCAAACAATATAAAATAGGAGAGTAAGAAGAATTTGCTTCCAAAAGGAAAAAGAAAATAAGCTTTTCATGCAAAATCTGAAAATTAAAGCGCGAACACTTGATTAATAATCGTACTATTTTGCATATATAATATTACATTTTTTATAAATTTAAATATTAGAATCAAAGTCTACGATTAAAGAAAGAGCTAGTTGATATAGTTGACGGCGGGGAAGAGAAGTAACTTTTGCTAATTGACGGCTAGCTTGCGATCGCGATATTCCTTGATTAATTAATTGTTTCAATTCAGCTTTTAATTCCTCTTGTGTTAATTGGGGCTGACTTGATGAAATTCCTGCAACAACCAAGGTATATTCACCTTGGGGTTCTCTTTGGCTGTAATCCGCGATCGCCTCGGCAGTTGTTCCCCGCCAAAATTCTTCATACAATTTAGTTAACTCCCGTCCTAGCACGATTTGGCGATCGCTTCCCAAAACCTCTGCTAAGTCTTGTAAAGTATCTCGCAAGCGGTGCGGCGATTCGTAGAAAATTAATGTGCGAGATTCTGTTTGCAGAGATTCTAAATGTTCTCGTCGCTGTTGGCTTTTTGGGGGTAGAAAACCTTCAAACACAAATCGATCCGTTGGTAGTCCAGCTGCACTCAAAGCGGTTATTGCTGCACTAGCGCCAGGAATCGGAACTACAGGAATCCCCGTTGCAATACAGGCTTTCACCAATTCATATCCAGGATCGGATATTCCTGGCATTCCAGCATCACTGACCAGTGCGATCGCTTTATTGTTAGCCAAATATTCTAATAATTCTGGAATCCGACTGGTACGATTATGTTCATGGTAACTTACTTGGGGTGTCTTAATTTCAAAATGCTGTAGCAATTTTCCTGTGTGACGCGTGTCTTCCGCAGCAATGAGATCCACAGTTTGTAAAATTCGCACAGCCCGAAAGGTTATATCTTCTAAGTTGCCAATTGGGGTGCCGACGACGTAAAGTGTTCCTGGTTTGGGATCGGTTTGCATGAGCAAAAAGTTAGAAATTTAGAATTAGTAATAGAGACGCGATTAACCCTTGTCTGTTAATAGTTAGAAGTTAGGACAAATAATTCATACACTACTACGAACACAAATGACTAATTTATATTGTGGGTTATTTGTAGGTTTAGTAACCTTGGATTTGATTTACCTGGCTGAGTCTCCCCCGAAGAATAATCAAAAAATTGTTGCTACTGACTATAGTGTCGCAGCAGGCGGGCCAGCTACAAACGCGGCTGTAACTTTTAGTTATTTAGGTAATCAGGCTACAGTTTTGGGTGTGGTGGGTTCTCATCCAATAACGCAACTAATTCGAGGTGATTTGGCAAATTATCAAGTAGCGATCGCCGATTTAGAGCCTACCACCGATTTAGCAATACCTGTTTCTTCGATTATTGTCGCCCAAACTACAGGACAACGAGCAGTAATTTCGATTAATGCTGTGAAAACTCAAGCCAGTAGCGGATCTATCCCAGCTAATATTTTAGAAAATGTTGCCATAGTA
Source organism: Nostoc sp. S4 (assembly GCA_029379225.1). Lineage (GTDB taxonomy): Bacteria > Cyanobacteriota > Cyanobacteriia > Cyanobacteriales > Nostocaceae > Nostoc. The sequence continues at coordinate 117,248 of JAQYWR010000022.1, forward strand.
CTAATTGATGGACATCAAATGGCGGTTGGTTATTCCATAGCCCGAATGGCAAAAGCGCAGAATATCCCAGTAGTCATCGATGGTGGTAGTTGGAAACCTGGATTTGAACAAATTCTACCATTTGTAGATTACGCCATCTGTTCGGCTAATTTTTATCCTCCCAACTGTCAAACTTCAGAAGAGGTTTTTGCTTATCTGAGTAAATTTGATATTCCTCATATTGCCATTACTCACGGAGAAAAACCAATTGAATACTTAAGTTGTACTAAAACTGGTATTGTAGATGTGCCCCAGATTCAAGCCGTTGATACCTTAGCAGCTGGAGATATTTTTCATGGTGGCTTATGTCATTACATTTTAAGGGAAAGTTTTATCGATGCACTGGTACTAGCAGCTAATATCGCTGCTGATTCCTGTCAATTTTTTGGTACTCGACGCTGGATGGATTTTAGGTAGGAACGTGCAGCTAGTGTGCCCCTACTCAGGTTATATATTTTTAAGTGAGATCAGACTCAATTAATGAAAGACTTACAAGAAATATTAGCGATCGCTCGTCAGGTAGGTTGGGAAGCAGCTGATATACTGCGATCGTATTATCACGGCACTGCTAAAGATTCTAATTTAGCAGTACAATACAAACAAAATGAACCTGTTACCGTTGCCGATATAGCTGTCAGCCAATATATTTTAGAAAAGCTGCAAGTAAGTTTGGGTGATGAAGATTTTACTTACATCAGTGAAGAAACTTATCAATCTTTAAGTAAGTCTGCACAGGCGTCTACTCCTTGGGTATGGATTATTGACCCTTTGGATGGTACACGGGACTTTATCGAAAAAACTGGGGAGTATGCCATTCATATTGCTTTAGTCAAGGAAACACGCCCAGTGTTAGCAGTGGTGGCAGTCCCAGAAACACAAAAGTTGTATTATGCGACAAAAGGCGGGGGAACGTTTAGAGAAACACGTGATAGTTGTGTTCGTTTACAAGTATCTTCAGGTAAACGAGTTGAGGATTTAACCCTAGTCGTAAGTCGTTCTCACCGTAACCAACGTTTAAATTATTTACTTCAAAACTTACCGTGTCAAAATCAAAAAGCTGTTGGCAGTGTGGGATGTAAAATTGCCACAATTGTCGAACAACAGGCAGAAATCTACATTTCTCTCTCCGGCAAATCTGCTCCCAAAGACTGGGATATCGCAGCCCCAGAACTGATTTTAACCGAAGCTGGAGGTAAATTTACTCACTTTGATGGTACAGCTTTGCAATACAATACTGATGATATTAATCAGTGGGGAGGTTTGCTGGCTAGTAACAGTGAATATCACAATGTACTGTGTACGGAAGCCCAAAGGATTTTAGCCCAATTCACAGATAGCTAAAACTGCTTAGGGTATTTGGAGATAAATATTTTCCAATTTGCTAACACAGTTATTTATGGTATAATAAACCCCACTAGGAAATAATCGTTAAGGAATAGTACATATTTGAATTTTCAAAACACTGAGTTATCCGAGCGATCGCCAGTTTATATTGATTGATTTTTCAGATTCAAAATAGCATAGTAAAAGCAACAAAAGCATTCTATTTGAAGGGCTGCAAGCTTGCCCTAAAGCTTTTATTGGAAATAAAATTCAGTACGAGTCCATATTCAAAGGCTGTGCTACACTTATCCATATAAGGATTATGTTCGGTTGAGTAACTCGTTTTGATTTCTAAAAAGCGTCTCTCCGAATTTAACTCTCTACACTCCCTAAATTCGGAGACTCTTATGTCAATTTACATTGGTAACCTGTCCTATCAGGTTACGGAAGAAGACCTAAAACAGGCTTTTGCAGAATACGGAACGGTAGCCCGTGTTCAATTACCCACAGATAGAGAAACGGGTAAACCGCGTGGGTTCGCTTTTGTGGAAATGAAAACAGATGCAGAAGAACAAGCTGCGATTGACGCACTTGATGGTGCTGAATGGATGGGACGTGATTTGAGAGTAAACAAAGCTAAACCACGTGAGGAAAGAAACAATTCCTCTCGTGGTAGCTGGGGTGGTGGCAATGCCCGCCGCAACCGAAACTACTAAATAAATCGATTCCTAAAATCACATCTAGAGTCTCCAGCAGAAAAAGCCAAAGGCTCAACTCTGCTGGAATATTTTATTTTGTATCTAGTTTTGAATTATTTATCCACATTCAGGAGGAATCAGAATGACACAAGTAGTTTTAGGGGAGAATGAAGGTATTGAATCAGCCTTGCGGAGATTTAAACGGGAAGTTTCTAAAGCAGGAATTTTCCAAGATATGAGAAAGAAACGTCACTTCGAAACGCCAATAGAAAAAGAAAAGCGTAAAGCAATTGCTAGGCACAAGCAACGTCGTAAACAAAATTCTCGTTTTAGGTAAGAATTAAGAGCAATTTTACTCTTCGATTTTACATTCAGCCAGCATCTCTTCATCCTGGCAAACTAGTATAAAAAAGGGGGCGTTGCTGAACCAAAATATGAATCAAGCGCTCGCCTCAAGCTGGCGGGCGCATAGCGCCCGCAGCGCCACTGAGCCGTGCTTA
>JAQYWR010000118.1 GCA_029379225.1 Nostoc sp. S4
ACTGTTGAAAACTTCTGACAGTGCTTTGCCAAATCCAAGACTTAGAGCATAGCCTTCCGCTAAAGGCCCCGCCATCAAATAGGCTAGCGGTACAGATGCCCAAGCTAGCATACTCCGCATGGCAAAAACTCTTCCTTGTACAGTTAATGGAACTTTACTCTGCCAGATAGCGCGATCGGAACTATTGATTACCGCCACACCAAAAAAGTAGATAAAAGCAGTAACAAAGAAGATCGGTACAGAGGGTTGTAGTCCACCAAGTAATATACACAGTCCATTTAATAATGTAAAACCTAGTACGCTATGGATACGGTAGTTGAGTCCGCCCCAGGCACTCATCACTAGACCGCCAAGCAGCATACCGACCCCACCAATGGAAAACATTATGCCTAGTACAGTAGCCGAAGTAAAGGCTAACACCAGTGGTGTAAATAGCACGCTCACAACTCCAATTAAGAAATTGCTAATAGTGAAGAACATCAACAATGCTAATAACCCCGGTCGAGTCTTGATGTATGTCCACCCATAGATTGCTTCATGCAGCAACAAGCCCTTCCCCACTTGAGCTTCAACAGTAATTTTGGGTTTGGGAAATCGGACAAGCAATAGTGCGATCGCTGCAAAGACAAAACTCAGGAAATCGAGCAAAATCACGCCCTGAATTTTGATAGTAACAACTAGCACACCAGCTAGTAACGGTGAGATGAGATATGAAATGGCTTCTGCGGTCTGCACTATACCACTGGCACGACCCAAGTATCGCTTAGGGACAAGCAGTGTGGCTACAGTAGCATAGGCTGGCGACTGGAAAGCGGTAAAGGTCGAACTGACTGCTACAGCAAGGTAAATGTGCCAAACTTCAAACTTACCTGCAAGTATTAACAGTCCCATAGTCAACGTACTCAGTCCTGCCCCGCTATCACTAAATATCATTGTCCAGCGACGATCCCAGCGATCTACAAATACGCCAGCTAGGGGTGATAGTAAGATACTAGGTAGCGTAGCAAACAGAGAAATTAAGGAAAACTGCGTAACAGATCCAGTTTCTTGATATACCCAAATGCCTAATGAGTATCTAGAGATACCAGAGCAGATTAGCGAAACTAGTTGTCCAAACCAAATCAGGATGAATACGCGCATGATTTATAGTTCAGCTGTATCGCTTTTGATTGCACGTAGAGGAACGCTGAGTATTAGCAAATTTAATTAGCTATGAATTAATGAAATGCTGTATTTAGCAATTGTTGAAAATTAATACTAATTTTTAAAGCAGTCCGAAGTAGGAGAGGAGTTAAGGCCAGTGCGCCCTCGTGCCACCAATAAATTTGTCGCCAGACTGCTTTATTTCCAGGTAAAAAAGGCTGAATTAAATCTTTCCAAGTGTAGCTTCTCGCTAAACAGGGGATAAAAGATTCATGCTCTAAACCTACTTCCATAGGAAAATTTCCCCAAACTTTAGCTTCGGTAAAAGAGGGATTCGAGCCAAAGACCTTAAGTGCTTCTATGGTGGCAGCACGCACATCAGCCCAAGGATTAACTAGGCTAGAATCAAGTAGTAAATTTTCAGTAAAACAGCAAATTGTTTCTCGGACAATTGAATAACCCCAATTGATTACTGGTTCATTATCTACATTTTTTAAAATGGGTTCAACTCCTTCACCAACTTCTTTATAGCCGACAACTGAGCCATGATCTGCAACACATACCATTTCCATAATCGCTAATAACAATCTATAATCCTGGCAAAAGCCTAAGTTAGTTCCCATATCAAAGAAGTAGGTTTCTGGTCTAATAAATTGATTTTCTAAAACTCCTTCTCCTAAATATGGATACAAACTTACGGGTAGTTTCTCTTTACAAGCAGATAAAACAGAGGAAAGAAAATAATGCGAACTTCCACCAGCACCTACATCAACAAAACCAAATTTAGTTGCATTTAGCATTCCTTCTTGTTTTAAATACTTAATCATTAATAAACGCTTTTGTTCGGCTTGTTGAAGAATGAAATTATGTATATTTTTATCTTTAATTAAGAGTTGCTCTAACCGTTGACGTTCATCAGTGCTTAAAGCACGTAACCAGTCTTTTTCTGTAAGTCCTATAGAAACCAGTTCCGATTTTATTGCTTTGGGATTGATGTACAGCCGAGATAGTACAGTTATTACTGACACAACTGAGTCAACATTTCCTGATGACCGAAATATTTCACTTAAGTGTTCTTCATCAACATTAGTAATACTTGCAAGTAGCCAAGCATATCTACTACCGTAGAGATAGCAAAGTTCGCAGTCAAAATTCAACTTCTTGACTAACCTATGTGCGATTTCAAGTAATAATTGTCCGTCTCTCGATACAAAATAGAGTCGCTTTAAACCTAATTTTTGAGCGCGTGCTAATACCCAAAGGACAAAACCAACTAATATAGGAGCAATTACACCCGCAGTCACATCACGTTGAGCTTCTTGTTTTGAAGATGAGGCACTAACTGTTAAACGTGCCAATCTTGATGCTCCCGCCATCGCAGAAGATAAACCTTCAGTAGTCCAGCTGTAAGAATCAAGGATTTCTTCATATCGATTGAGTTTGGCGTTAAGAAATGGCGTAACCTTTAACCCAATGCGCTTTGCAGAACGAACATCAGACCATAAATTATCACCACAATAAGACACTAAGTTAGGAATAACACCTTCGCAATGTACCATCTCTCGAAAAAGCTCACCTGATGCTTTTGATTTGGCATAGTCACAGGATACATAACAGCGATCGCCATCCAAATATAGAACCCATTTGATATCTTTTAGGCGATTGAGTAGAATTAACAGAAGCTAGGTGCATTTA
>JAQYWR010000084.1 GCA_029379225.1 Nostoc sp. S4
CTGTTAATGCATCGACCTGCACTGTTAATGCATCGACCTGCACTGTTAATGCATCGACCTGCACTGTTAATGCATCAACCTGCACTACTAATGCATCGACCTGCATTGTCAATGTATCGACCTGCACTGCTAATGCATCGACCTGCACTGCTAACGCATCGGCTTATAAAAATTCACTCACGTTACCTTACGCAGCAACTTTATAAAACTTGTGTGTATACAGTAGGTGTAAGAGCGTCAGCTCTGGATTTAAAGAATTTTATTAAGGCGATAGGTTCGTTTAACAAGCAGTATTCCCCACAAGACTCATTTTTACTCCACCTTGAGGAGCCAATAAAAAACCTCGACGTGCTGGAGTAACAGGGGCTTTCTCCTCTAATTTCAACTGATAATTTAACAGAATCGTCGCCAGAATTAATTTCATTTCAAACAAGGCAAATACTTGACCTAGACATTGACGAGAACCTCCTCCAAAAGGCCAAAATTCATAAGATGAGTATTTACGATTAATAAATCTTTCCGGTTGAAATTTGTCTGGCTGGGGATATAAATCTTCTCGACGATGAGTTAAATAAATACAAGGTGTTACATACGTCCCAGAAGCAACATCATATCCCCTTAAATTAACAGGGCGTAGAGTAATTCGCGGAAAAGTAAAAAGAACTATAGGATAAATCCGCAAAGTTTCTTGACAAACTGCTGTCAGATAAGGAAGTTGAGCAATTTTGCTCGAGTCGTGAGTATTTAAGCCTTGCAACTCATGCAACACGAGCTCATAGACTTCTGGTTGTTGATGAATCCAGTACAAAGCCCAAGCGATCGCAGTCGCAGTGGTTTCGTGACCGGCATTGAGTAAAGTTAAGAGGTTATCTCTTAATTCGGCATCACTCATAGTCTCTCCATTTTCATATTCTGCTTCTATTAACGAACTCAGAATATCTAAACGGCTCGATTGCACTTGTTGGCGACGCTCCAATATTTGGGCCATCAATTCTTCATCAATCTGTTGTCGCAAACGGAGATATCTTCCCCAAGGACTCCAAGCACCTAAATCCTTCTGTAAAGATGGCAGTAATAAAATACTGGCGCTGAGTGGTGAACTAGTCAAACCCAGCCAAGTTGCCATTAAATTTTTCAGTTTTTCAAATCTTAATCCCTCATCAATACCAAAGACTACTTTTAAGATAATCGTCATCGTAATGTCTTCACTCAGATGACGAGCAATAAAGGTTTCACCTGGTTTGAGGCGTTCCATTGCTTGTTGGGTAATCTCACAAATCTGTTGCCCATAATTGAGCATTTTGTCCCCATGAAATGGAGGCATGATTAGCTTTCGCTGTTTTTGATGGCGTTCTCCATCTTGTATAATTAATGAGTTTTCTCCAAGTTGAGGTTTGAAGATTTCATTAGCTGTACCTGGAGCATCAAGAATTTTTTTTGTGGGATTAAATAACTCTTGAAGATCCAAGGGATGACTAACAACTAAAGTTTCTAAATTCCCAAAGGAATTAGTAAAAAAAAGCTCTCCATAATTTTTGGCACAGCGCTCCAAAAAATCCAATGGTTTTAAGGTTGATTCGATTTGTTGGAGAAATTTAGGAGTTTTAAGTTTCTCAATTTGTTTAATTGGCATACGTCCTAGCTATCCTTAATTATTACTGGTTTGTATCTTTGTCTGAAATAGCTATCCGACTTATACAAATTCTCTGTGAAGCTGTATATTATTTTGACCCCTCCCAACCTCCCTGCAAGTTCGGGAAGGTGTCGCAGGTGGTGGGGTTCTTTCTATGCATCTTCATACAGAATTAATATTAGGGAATTGCAAAAAAAATTATTGAAAGATGACAGCTATGCTGGAGGCAGAGAGCAGGAGGGAATTCTGACTCCTGTATTTTGCCGTGACCGAACGTGAGTGCGTCTGGTAGAGAAGCGAACTTGCGGTTTAAAACCCCGACCAAATTTTAAGAAAGGTCACTCTTATTAAGGAGGGGTCACAATCCCTTGTTAATAAAACCTTCTGCCTCCTGCCTCCTGAATCCGTTTGAAGTTGCTCCCCTATTGACTGTTGAGAGCCAGTTGCTATAACTCTTGGAAAATACGCAAAGCAATGGCTCCTGTTAACCGTTGACTCTCAACAGTGGGATTTTTTATCTGTCAGTCCCTTAGAGACGATTGGAATTGAGAAAAAAGGCGATCGCTCCCAAAAACTCATCTTTTTACTACATTACGTACACAGTGAAATTAACTAGACTATCCTGACCAAATTTGACCGTATCGCCATTAAGCAGACGATATTGCATACCAGGAGTCAAAATATTGTTGTTTAAATAAATACCATTGGTACTCATGTCAACAATCATATATGCATTTTGCGACCAATCCCAATCGACTCGCGCATGACGACGAGAGACTATTCCCTCATTCGGAATGCCAGTCAAATCAATTTCTGGCGGCGCTATTCCTGGACTTTGACTGCGACGCCCAATATAACCTCCTTCCCCCACGAGGTGAAATTCTCTACCGCTGCTATGAATCAGTTTTAAGACTGGCGCTCTTTGAGGCGGGGGGGTATATTGAGGGGGTGTTTGTGGATAAGCAACCCGTGGCTGATAAACTGTTGAATAATCTACCGGGGCTTGTTGAGGAACTTGATAATTAGGTTGGTCTGTTACCGGGCGCTGATACTGACTAGGTGGTTGTTGAATAGGCGGTTGACTTTGCTGTGGCTGAATAGGCGGTTGACTTTGCTGTGGCTGAATAGGCGGTTGTGGTGTAGAGGAAACTACATTACCCACAGGAGTGGAACACCAGGGACAAACCTTAGCATTATTAGGCAGAGCGCGGTTAAAATATTCGCAACTAGGATTAGGGCACCGATTTGCAGGCATAGGAATTTATATCATCAGGCATAGGTTGTAAAGCGACAAGACCTACTTTACTAAGTAAACACTGACCCTGACGAGTAGTTAGCATCTGGGCAAATGTAGAACCACCAGTCAGGCGGTTACTGTCTTGAGGGTACACTACAAAAACAGGGTATCCCAAGGGGTAGCTTTGGAAAGTTGTGACATCAACATAATAATCATCATGTTGACACAAATCATCTGAGGGATTAATTGAGCGGCGATCGCGTTTTTGAAATAAAGGTTGACTAGCTGGCTTGTTAGCATCCACAATCGCTAGGGGATAACCAGTACACTGTTTTGATGTTTTACTGATAATGCCAAAACCGATAATCCCACTGGTTCGTCCCTCTAAAATCTCGCTGCGTATCTGGTTTTGGGTTTTTGTGGTATCCAGTTTAGTAACTTTCGCTGCAAATAAAGCTTTGTCCTGAGGGTCATTTTTCAAAACTATTTCTTGAAATTTAGCGATCGCTTCCGGTTCGGTAGGAGCAAAAGGTTTGATTTCTAGAGGATTTGGCAGCTGGGAATTAATTTGTTGCCAATTAGTAATTTTCCCTGTGTAAATTTGACGCAATTGCTCAAGACTGATATTTCCTCCCAGAGCATTCGCCAGATTTGAGTCTCTCTTATTAAATGCAACAAAAACAATTAATCCATCATAGGCAACTCGTTCTTTTGCTAGTTTACTTGTAATATTGTTTGCCAAACTAGTAATTGCAAAGTCTTTTTTCTTTGTTTCTACTTCTTGAATACTTTTATTTGGATTATTTACATCTGCTGATAAAACAGATTCATAGTTAAATGTTGCTGTTGCATCTGGCTTGGGTTGAGCCAAGAAATCTGCTAAACGACTATTATCTACTGGTTGATTTAAAATAAAACTCCATGTACTATCTTTTTCTCCTGTATAAGTAAATTGTCCTGAAGGAACGTTGGGAACTTCTGAGAAATTACGTACCAGTTTCGACCATTCAATAAAGTTATTATTATCTGTATTTTTGAAGTTCCGCAAAATAAAATACCAAATCCCCCCGCTAAGTAGTAGTAAAGCTAGAATTCCCAATAATAAAATTAAGGCCATTGGCAGACGCTTTTCGATTACTTGAGAAGCTTCACGCACTGAAGTATTGGTACTATCTTCTTTGGGAAGTTGCAAGAGTGTTTGACGAGCCGCTTCTGCACTTGCAAAGGGAGTTTCCAATCCTATCAAACGATAAATAAATTGTTTTAAATGGTTATCTGTATCCGGCCATTGTTGATTATCTCTAGGATCTAAAGGCTGCTTAGTAGATAAATTAGTTGTTCGTCCTACCCATAAATAAAAAGCTACCATTCCTAAAGATTGTAAATCTTGTTCTGGTCTGGCGGGGCTTGGTTGAGGAATGATAGGTGGAATAAATAAGTTTTCCCAAATGGCTAAATCACAAAAATATATAGAAAACTTTTGCTGATTTTCGAGTTTAATTAAAGTACTATCTAAATTGATGTTGCCGTGAGTTAAACCCAATTGTATTTGATTAGAGGGAAAACGCAGTTTTTGGGTGTGGAGAAACTGGAGAGTTTGTAGTCCTTGATTGAGTACTTCCCGCACTTGAAGAGGTGTCATTGCTCCTTTTTCAGTGATATATTGACCTAAAGTTTGGGATGAGTCTATTCCTTTAGCGATGAGATAGCAGCGTTCTCCTTTATCATCAGCGATCGCTTCTTTTGTTTCCACTAGCCGAAAGTTTTGAATTCGACTATCAGCTAAACTTACACCACCGACTCTTTTAAAACTTTCTTTGCGTTTTATCGTTTCGTCTTCATTAAAACAACGGTTGGGTAGGAGGTATTCTTTGATGATTACAGGCTGTTTGTCTTTGAGTTGGATACCTGAGTATAAACGCCCCAAACCCCGCACACCAGAAAAATTACCTACTTGATAAGTACCCTGACTTCCTTTAATCTCAGCCTCCTGCGGTAAAGTTGCTGGGAAACCACATTCCAAGCAAAACTTAGCACCCTTGATTTGTTGCGCCGTTTGAAAAGGGCGATCGCAATTTAAGGGAGAATTGTACGAGCAGGGATATTGTTGATAAAAAGATTCAAATGAAGCCATAAAGAAATTTCGCGAATTGCGCCGATTACTTCCGTTGCGCTCAAGCTTTAACTAATCCTAACTTGAGTGCGGCCACAATAGCTTGAGTGCGGCTAGTAACCTTCAATTTTTCAAAAATACTAGTAAGATGCGCCTTAATAGTAGCAACTGTCACATATAAATGCTTAGCAATTTCTTCATTAGAAGCACCTTGAGTTAACCAGTGTAAAACTTCTTGCTCTCTTTCTGTTAAATGCACTTGCTGACATGCTCTGATAGAAGAATCTGAATAAGCTTGAAAAAACCGAAAAAATCGACTTGCAACTTCTGAAGGTAAATAAATTTCCGATCTAGTCACAGTATTAATAGCTTCACACAATTGAGTTGCCAAACGATTTTTAAATACATAACCTGCGGCTCCCGCCTGCATTGCTCGAAAAATCCAGTCATCTTCTTGATGAGCAGATAATACTAAAACCTTACCAGAAAACGCAGTTTCTTTCAGACGTGCCAGAACTGTAATCCCATCACATCCCGTTAATTGCATATCCAACAAAATTAAATCTGGACTCTTCTGGTTAGTGAATTTTAAAACTTGTTCTACACAATCTGCATCACCCACAACTTCTACAGGTAATGCAGAATTAATATTATAAAAATTGAGCAGGGTACGTATCCCTTGGCGAAAACGTTCTTCATCATCGACAAGTAAAACTGAAAGTTTTTGATTGTTAACCATCTTTTTAATTACGAATTATCTATCTACTCCTTGGTCTCGGCAAAATTAGTGAAAATTGTGCCCCTCGTTCTGGTAAAACTTGTGCCCAAATACTTCCTTGATGATCTAAAATAATTTTTTTAGCAATGGTTAAACCCAGCCCTGTACCTCCTTGACGACGGGAATAAAAAGGGGTAAATATTTTTTGCATATCTTCTGGAGATATTCCTGGCCCTTGGTCAGAAATTTTAATCAAAACTTCATCTTGAAAAATCTGCCAGTTACAGGTAATAGTTCCTGAATTGGGACTAAAATGAACAGCATTACTCAGTAGATTATCAAATACTTGCTTCATTTGTAATCGGTCTATTTTCAAGATGGTAGATGTATTGGGAATCGTAATTTTCAGCTTTTTCTCATTAATTAAAGGTTGTAAATGTTTAACACTTTCAACTATTAAACTTCTTAAATCTTGAAGGCTAACCCTTAATTTTACACTTTGACCGCAATCAATAAGTTCGCTTAAATTAGTATCTAAATCTTGAATGCTTTCGCTAATGATTCTTGCTTGTTCTTGCCAAGGATTCTCCTTTAACCCTAAACTTAAATTATATGCATACAGTCCAATCAGTCCTAAAGAATTACGTAATTGATGACCAACTCGATGCAAAATATCTTCTAGCAGGTGAATTTCAGTTTTTTGTCTTCCGTAGTCTAAATAAATATCTACATACTTACCTAAGAGCATCGCAGAGCGTTGTATGTATAATTGCAAACTCTCAGATAGAGGTTCTTCAGTAATGATTTGAATGTATTCTGCTTTTTGATTCCTATACCCTATCGGGCAAATATAACAAATGGACAAAAAATCTTTTAATTGAAATTTTTTTAAACTAAAAACAGGCGGAAAATCCGTCAGCCATACTTCTGAGCGGAAATAAGCTAAAGTTTTTCCAGCAAAAGGAGATTGGTCTTGACGATAATTGATAACCTCCTGATGAGTTTTCAGCAAGCAATCAAAGTAGACAATGCGAACAAAAAAAATTGACTCTTGACTAGTTAATTGCTCAGACTCAAGTTGACAGAAACTTTGGATATCTGAGGAACTTAAATTGTTAGAGCCATTTTCTTGTTTGTGTAGAGAAAAGCTTAGTGTCATAGCTTCACTCGCTTTTTATAGTGATTTTTTTTACTCTTCTGTTGTCTAGTATAAATTTATGCAGTTTTAGTAATGTTTATTTTTTTCTTAAGTTATCTTTGAAAATAACTTTTATAAATAAATATTAAGTTATTATTCACAAATGTATCTCGCTCTTGTAAGTATACAGCAATTTTAATTTGTAACAATTTAAGAAAATTGTGAAATCAGCCTTCAGTCTTCTTACGGAATAGAGAAAAAACTCCTCCAGACTAATCTACACAATAGAGTTGCTGTTTTTCGGATTTTTGAAGAAATGTTTTTGCTAAATTTGAGATTCTCTAATCTGCTAGTAGTTGGAAAGTCTTAAAGAATTTTAGGTAAATACGTAGGCGTAACCCTTTGCAGACATCGTTTGCAGGGAAGCAATGCTGTTTAAGTTGAAATCGTACCCAGTCCCGCATCTAAAAATATCGACAAAAGTCTAATTACTTTAGCAGGGTGATACAGATACCCTAGATGCATCTGGATTTAGCTACCAGCACAATACCTTCATGCTTATCTTCGTTCTTCAAACTTTAGCTGAAATTCTAGCTGGAGGAACTTCACTCACCAGTACAGAGCAGATTGACTTCAGCCATCCCAGTAATCGCAGGGAAGAAGGAGCCGGGCCGACTCTCAATTTATATATTTATGACATTCGTGAGAGCAAACAGTTCCAACAGGCCGGAAGGCAAGTTGAACGTAATATTACACGCCATCTGCAAGCCGGTATTGTCAATTGGGCACCTATTTGGTTTGATGTTTCGCTAGTATTAACAGCTTGGGATCGGACGACTTTAGGCGAGCATCACTTCCTCAGTGAAGCATTGACGCTACTTATGCGCCATCGAGCTTTAGAGGAGGAGTTTTTAGTTCCAGAATTACGGGGCTATGGTAGTTTACCAATGATGGTTGGACTACAACCATCAGTTGAACCTGGCGGCTTATGGAGCGCTCTGAATGTACCTTTGCGCTCAGCCTTATATTTGACAATTACCGTGCCTCTTGATACCCAAGCGACTACAGTACCTTTGGTTTGGGAACGAATTTTTGATTTACGAAATCAAATGCGTGGAAATAGTAATGGTAGCACCCAGACTTTAAGTAAGCGCGTAGTAATTGCAGGTGTTGTCAAGAGTACAACGACAAATCTGCCACTAATGGGAACAAAAGTTACTCTGCTGAGAAGTAAAAAATTCATGGAAACCAATAAAGAAGGGCTGTTCTTTTTTGAAAACCTTGAGATGGGTAACTATGTTTTAAATATAGATTGTCCTGGCTATTTACCCCAGAATATCAATGCATTGGTAGATGACCAAAGTCATACTTTCAAAGAAATATTTCTAACTCCTGAATAATTAATTTTTTACTGACTTGGAGAGACTTTCATGGCTAGACTTGATTACTTTGCTCCTGGTGTCTATATTGAAGAATTTGACCGAGGGAGCCGACCGATTGAGGGTGTTAGCACAGCAGTTGCCGGATTTGTCGGTTTTACAGAAGATGTTCGCGATGACGCTGAGCTATTTAAGCCGATGTTGGTAACTAATTGGACGCAATATCTCAACTATTTTGCTCGTCCTAATTCTGATGGTTTCACCGATTTCAACGCTTACTTACCCTTTGCAGTCTATGGCTACTTTATGAATGGTGGCGGTCGCTGTTGGGTAACAAGCATCGGCACTCAATTACCAGGCGCGCCCAAACCTGCAACTCCAGAACCTGCGACTTTGAGAATCAACTCTCGTGGTAATCGTCCAGCCTTGCGCTTTACTTTGCGTCCCGAACAAGCAGCAGGTGGATTAGTAAATATTGTAATTATCGATGGTTCTCCTCGTGCTTTACCTGAAGGTACTGAAGGAGAAGCTCCTCCAAATACGGGAGAATACTTCACCGTTCAAATTCGTCGAGGAGACGAACTTTTAGAGGAATACCAAAACTTGACCATGAACCGGGACGCTGCTCCTCAGGTAGCAACTTATGCGCTGGGGGCTTTGAGAAATTCGATGTATGTCACCCTAGAAGACATTACTCAGAGTGGACAACCTTTAACTCGCCGTCCGGTTAATGGTCAGTACGAACTAGCACCGCCAATTGTAGCTACCCCACCGGATAGATTTTCCCGAGATTTAGAAGGGATACGCGACGATCGCACAGGGGTACGCGGTATTTTTGAAATTGATGAAATCACAATGCTGGCCTGCCCTGACTTGATGCGGGCTTATCAAGAGCAAGTGCTGAATTTGGATCAAGTCCACGGCATCATGGAACTGATGATTAGCATGTGCGAGGGTTCTGCCAGCGGCGATATTCCTAATCCACCCAACCGCATGGTTGTACTTGATGCACCACCGGACGCTGTCAAACCTCAACAAGTAGTGGATTGGTTGAATAGATTTAACCGTCGTTCGATGTTTGGCGCCCTTTATTATCCTTGGGTCAAAGTTCCCAATCCACGCGATCGCGGTAATCCTATTTTAGTACCTCCTTGCGGCCATGTAATGGGTGTTTGGGCACGTACCGACGAAACTAGAGGAGTTTATAAAGCACCTGCAAATGAAGTACCTAGAGGCGTAATTGGTTTGGGTTACGACACCAACTTCCGCGAACAAGAACTATTGAATCCCCTTGGTATCAACTGCATTCGCAACTTCCCAAATCGAGGTATCCGCATCTGGGGTGCGCGGACTTTAGTTGAGCCAGATAAAACAGAGTGGCGTTATATCAGCGTCCGGCGGTTGATTAGTTACCTAGAAAAATCAATTGAACTAGGCACTCAATGGGTAGTTTTTGAACCCAACGACCAAGATTTATGGGCACGTGTCCGACGTACCGTCAGTAACTTTTTAGAGCGAATTTGGCGTGAAGGTGCTTTATTTGGCGATTCACCAGAACAAGCATTTTATGTAAAATGCGATGCCGAACTGAATCCACCAGAAACCATAATTTTGGGTCGTTTGTATGTTGAAATAGGAGTTTGTCCCGTCCGGCCAGCGGAGTTTGTCATCTTCCGCATCAGTCAATGGAATGCGCTTGACGAACAGCAATAAATCATTGGTCATTGGATTAATGACAATTGTAGAGACACGATTAATCGCGTCTCTACTAATGACAATTTTTAACTTATTTAGGAGATGAAATATGCCTGGGGAATATGTAGTTGCTTCTGTATTCTATTTTGAAGCAGACGGGATCACTGAAAAATTCGTTCAATCAGTAACAGGATTAGGGGCAAAAAATAATGCCACCAAAGGTGTTAGAGGCTCAAGTAAAAATGGTAAGACATTACGGCAAAATCTTCCCGGACAGGCAGAGTTTAATAATGTCACAATTACCATGAATTACAATGGTGATGAGAGCCTGCACAAATGGTTTTTAGCCTGTAGCGAAGATGGAAAACCTCGTCAATGGGATGAAAATCGGAAAGCAATTTCAGTTGTTGGTTATACCCAGGATAAGAAAACTGAAGTTATTCGTTATAACCTGAAAGCTTGCTTTCCCGAATCATATACAGGTCCAGAATTTGATGTCACAAAAAATGACCCAGCAACAGAGAAAATTGAAGTATCTATTGAGGGTTATGAAATAATCGCACAACAAAAAGAAGTCAAGGCATAAAATTGACTGGGGACTGGGGATTAGATATTGGGCATTGGGCAAACAGGAAGTGTGGGAGGCGGTAGGAGGATGGGGAGGAAAAGGAGGTGTGGGAGGATGGGGAAGAAATCTTGCCCCCTCTCTCCCCACACTCCCCACACTCCCTCATCTGGTCATCTCCCCACACTCCCCCATCTCCCCAGCCCTAGTCCCCAGTCCCTTATAGTGAAAAAACAATGGCTGCTATACCTGAAATTCTGTCAAATTATCGTTTCTTTTTAAGATTAGACATAGGTCAAAATGATAGCGATGGCTACTTCTTAGAATGCCAAGGCTTCAAAAAAACCCAGGAAGTAATTGAAATTTGTGAAGTTACTTCTCAAAAATGGGGAACTGCTTCAAAAGGTAAAACGGTGAGAACAAAACTTCCTAGCAATTCTAAAAGTGGCAATATTACTCTACGTAAAGGTTTAAGTGCCTCAAAAGATTTGTGGAAGTGGTTTGAAGATGTTGAAGCCGGGAAGTGGGCCCAAAAACGTGAATTTATTTCTTTATCTATTTACGATCAGGCATCTAAAAAAGAAGCTAGATTTGAATTAGCTGGTGCTTGGCCTACAAGTTACAAAATTGCCGATCTCAACGCTAACAGTCATGAAATAGAAATTGAAGAGTTGGAGATTGCTTTTGAGGAATTTCAACGCACACAATAATTAGGATAAATATGTTTCCCACAGAGTTTGAATTTACGCTGCCTAAAGGATATCTAGACTCTGAAGGCAACCTCCATCGTAAGGGTGTGATGCGATTATCAACAGCGATAGATGAGATTGCACCCTTGCGCGACCCAAGAGTGAAAGCTAATCCTGTTTATGCCACAATTATTATCTTGTCACGTGTGATTACCCACTTGGGTGCTTTATCTGATGTCAGTCCTGCAATAGTAGAAAACTTTTTTGCCCAGGATTTAAATTATCTTCAAGATTTTTATCGGCGAATAAATGGCTTGGAAGGCGAAAGTTCTTCATCACCAGATACAGTAAATTCTCCTGAACCAATGCTTCAAAATTAAATTTGGGCATTGGGTATGGGGCATGGGAGATGGGGAGATGAGGAGATGGGAAGATGGTGAGAGAATTTCACCCCACCACCCCACCTTCTCATACTCCCAATACCCTGTTTGGCCAATGATAAATGACAAAGACAAATGACAAGGGACAAATGACCTATGCCCCGTAAAAAGGATAATCTCTGCACTGAATTTGCTTTCACTCTCCCTAGAGGGTTGAGTGATGGTGAAAACCGAGTACATCGTCAAGGAGTGATGCGTTTAGCCACTGCTAAAGATGAAATTTTGGTGCAACAAGAGCGCAAAGTTCAAGAAAATCCGGCTTACGGTGTTTTGGTAATGCTTGCACGCGTTATCACTCGCTTGGGTAGTTTTAACTCTGTTAGTCCAGAATTACTCGAAGGACTACTCCTACATGACATTGCCTATCTGCGAGAATTTTACAATCGAATTAACCAGCAAGGTAATGTACATATTCCGACACAATGTCCTCACTGCAATGCTCAATTTTCAGTAGAGCTAGAACTGGCGGGGGAGTCATAAGCTACCCCTCTGAGAGTTTATATGAGGAGGTAGCTTTTATTGCTTATCATTTTCATTGGTCACAAGATGATATTTTAAATTTAGAACATACTACCCGTCAGCGTTGGGTAGCAGAAATCAATAAAATTAACCAAAAATTAATATGAAAGTAAAAGTTAGTTATTCACCAACTGTAAGTGAAGTCAATGAAGTTGACCTGACCATAGACACTACAACCAGGGGAGAATGGATAGTAGGCCGCTCTCCTGATTCTGATTTAGTCTTGGACAGCCCTGATGTTAGCCGCCTACATGCTAAGTTCTTTATTAAAGGTGGAACTTACTACTTCAGCGACCTTGGTAGTAGAAATGGCTCAATAGTTAATGGCAAACAGGTTGAAAAGGATCGACCATACATTTTGAATGATGGAGACGTGATCCGAATTGCAGATTACGTTCTGATTATGGAAACGATCGCTCCTTTGGCCGATCAATTACCAGAGACCGTGTTCAGAATTATAGATCCTTCTCTGTTTTCTCGATCGCGATCGCCTGAAAATGTCAACACTCCCAGCGTTGCTAATCCAGTTCCAGAGGTTGTTAACGAAGTTATCACGCCAATTAGTAACGAAGTAGAAACACCAGAAATTAATGCTGCTTTCCCAGAAATCAGCGAATCAGAAGTTGCTTCTACTCCAAGTGATAATGTGATTTCGGTTATTGAAATAAGCAGTTCTGAAAATATAGTTCAGCCACCAGAAGCTGTCAGCGAAGTTCCACACGATGTCCGTAATGATATTGTAGATTTGCGTACATTAGTTGTAGAACAAGAACTTACCCCAGATATTGGAGAAGTAGAAGTTCCAGAAGTCACCGAAGCCAAACCTGAGGAAGCAATAGCTACACCTGAAAATGTCATTGAGACTCCTGAGCAAGAAAGTACACCAAAAGAAGCTAGTGACGATGAGGTTATAGATTTGGACGCAGCACTGGCAGCAGAAGCTACCTTTGTGCAACGACGTGAGCCAGAAACTGCCATTCCCCAAACTATAAACGAGCGTGATGCCGAGTTGGAAGCAGCACTAGAGGCAGAAGTTACAAATGTCCAGCCGCGTGATATTTCGCAAAATGTAGTTTCTCAAACTACAGACGAGCGTGATGCCGAGTTGGAAGCAGCACTGGAGGCAGAAGTCACCTATGTTCAGGCACGTGACATATTTACCCTAGTACCTCAAGAAAGTAATGTTCCTGAAGCTACTACTCAAGAAACTATCTCTGAAGAAACTGTACATTTGGGCACGCCATTTTATGAAGGAGGCAGGGAAGATGTTGACAGCCTTGCCAATGATGTTACCCCAGAAACTACTGAAATTCATCAAGATGCAGACATTCAACATCAGGACACGTCAAGCCAAGTTCTAGAGGAAACTAGTGAGGATTTAGTAAATTTAGATACGCCAGCTTTCCCACAAGACACCGCAGATGTTGAAGTAGAAGCCGATGAAAAGATTGGCGAAGTTCCTGAAGCCTTGATTACACCTGATGATAACGTTCCAGTTTTCAGCAATCAATACGTTGATTTGAGTAATACGAGTACAGAAGAAGTTAATGTAAATCAAGTCTCTGACTCAGGTGAGATTCAATCTCTAGAGCCAGTAGAAACTGAAGCTCCTGAAATCACCAGTCAAACTGTTGAAGAAGTTTCAGAAGTAGAAGCAACTAAATCTGACGAAATTTCATCTGAAGTAGAAGCAACTAAATCTGACGAAATTTTCCAACCAACAAATGTCAGTGAGCCTCCAGAAGCGATCGTCCTAAGAAACATAGTACTGATTGCTCACGAAAGCAAGAAATCAGAACTTGCGGAATTTGTTGCTCAGCATCAAGAATTTTTCTCACACAGCTTTACAATTACTTGGCCATCTGTGAGCGAAGTTTTACAGCAAAAGGGTATAACTATTAGTCAACAAACTCCTGCACCAACTTCTGGAGGATATCAAACAATTGCTTCATTGGTTGGATCGGGAGAAATTGTAGCAGTTATTTTCTTGAGAGATTTACTGCAACCTCAGCCTGGCCAGGCCAATGAAGATGCACTGCTGAGATTATGCACAATTAATCAAGTTCTACTGGCAACTAATGTACCAACCGCACAGGCGATCGTGCATTATTTGAAACAGGTAGTACATTAGGGAACTCTAAAACGCGATGAATCGCGTCTTGAACCAAGGATGTGTTGCAATCATTAATTTAATTGGTATAAGTGGGGACTGGGGAATTAGGATTAAAAATACTATTTTCCAATCCCCAGTCCCCAGTACCTAATACCCAAATTATTTTTTGAAAAGTTGCAAATTGCATAGAATAATTTCAATCAGAAAAATCTGTATAAAAAAATACGTATATTTTAAAATAAAACTTATGTAGAAAAATGTTTGCGAACTTCAAAAGTTTATTGAGACAGCCAGTTATATTTTCAAGTGCGATCGCCACAGTTTTACTGGTAGGCATTCAAAAACTTGGGGTTTTTGAACCTTTGGAGATGAGAGTCTACGACCAGATGATGCAATTACGCGCCAACCCAGGGATAGACTCGCGTCTGTTGATTGTTGCTTTAACTGATAACGATATCCAAAAATGGAATTGGCCGCTCTCTGGCGAACTTATAGATCGGTTGTTGGGCAAACTTGAGGAATCCGAACCGCGAGCCATTGGTCTAGATATTTTTCGCGATTTACCTGTCCAACCTGGTCATGACAAGCTACTGCAACGCTTACAACAAAGTGATATCATCATTCCTATCTGTAAACATTCTGGCTCTAAAAATCCTGGAACTGCTCCCCCTAATGGTGTTGAACCAGAACGAGTGGGATTTAGTGATGTTGTAGAAGATACTGATTCTACAATTCGTCGCAATTTATTATTAGCAAGTTCCGACAAATCTGACCCTTGTCAAAGTACGTATTCCTTTAGTTTGCAGCTAGCACTCAAATATTTAGAAGTTGCTGGTATCCAACCAGAATTTACTCCAAAAAAAGAATTAAAATTACGAAATACTGTATTTAAACCTCTACAAAGTAACGCTGGTGGGTATGAAAAAGCTGATACAAGCGGTTATCAAATCCTCCTTAACTACCGTTCTGGTCATCAAATTGCTCAGCAGGTAACAATTACACAAGTGCTTGCAGGCCAAGTTAAACCAGATTTGATTAAAGGCCGTATCGTCTTAATTGGTTCAACAGCAAATACTTTAAATGATATTTTTAATACCCCATTCACTAGTGGCAAGTCAGATAATTCTGGCAAGATGGCAGGAATTGAAATTCATGCCCACAGTGTTAGTCAAATTCTCAGTGTTGTTCTTAACCAACAGCCTTTATTTTGGTCTATCCCTGAGTGGGGTAAAGTTCTGTGGATATGGGGATGGACTTTAGTTGGTGGCTTATTAGTATGGCGAATTCAGCATCCCCTAGCTTTAGGATTAGCAGGAGTAACAGCCTTAGCTGTGTTATTTGGAAGTAATTTTCTCATTTTTACTCAAGCTGGATGGTTGCCAATAATACCTCCGATACTGGGGTTAATATTTACTGGTGGGAGCGTCCTTACTTATACCGCTTATCAAACCAAGCAAGAGCAAAAAGAAATTGCTCAACGAGTTCAGGAACACCAACAATTAATTATCGAATTACAAGCCCTTTTACGGCAACGCGGCGATACTTCCAATGAAGCGCCAACAGTAATTGCTGATTCTATTGGGCAAGAAATTGCATTAGGTACGCTACTAAACAATCGCTACAGAATTACTGAAGGCTTGGGTTCTGGAGGATTTAGTAATACTTATTTAGCTGAAGATATTAAGCGCCCTGGTAATCCTCAGTGTGTAGTTAAACAATTACGACCTCCCCGCCAAGATATAGAATATTTAAATGTTGTCAGACGCTTATTTGACGCTGAAGCAGAAATTTTAGAAACTTTAGGTAAGCATCCACAAATTCCCCAACTGCTAGCTTTTTTTGAAGAAAATCGCCAATTTTCTCTAGTGCAAGAATTTATCCGGGGGCACGCTATTGACAAAGAGCTAACCTCTGATGTGCGACTAAAACAAACTGAAGTTGTGGAGATGCTCAAAGAAGTTTTACAGGTACTTGTTTTTGTTCACAGCTATGGTGTAATTCATCGAGATATCAAACCTAGTAACTTAATTAGACGAGAATCAGATGGGCACATTGTTTTAATTGACTTTGGTGCTGTTAAACAAATTCACCCCCAACAACAAGAAAATCAGACTATTTCAATTGGTACTCCTAGTTACGCACCTTCTGAACAAATGAGTGGGCTGCCAAAACTAAATAGCGATATTTATGCATTGGGAATTATGGGTATACAAGCTTTGACTGGAGTAGACCCAAGGGTGTTTCGCAGAGATACAAATACTGGTGAAGTAATTATCCAAACCGAACCTAATGGTAATACAGACGTTTGGCGCAGTTGGCGCGAATTAGCTGAGGTTACAAACGAGCTAGTTATTATCTTAAACAAAATGGTACATTTCGACTTTACTCAACGATATCAGTCAGCAGCAGAAGTGCTAAAAATTCTTGAAAGTCTCTGATGTGCTTAGTTATTAATCATTTGTCATTTGTTGTTGGCTCAGGAATTACCAACAAATAAATTACTACTTGTGGGGTGGGGTCTCGCCCGCCCAAGGCTTAGAGCAAACAAGATGTCCACTCGACAACAAAAATTGGAAGTCAACAACCAACAGAGTCTTGAGACTATTTGTTGCCAATATCTTACAGCACATTTACCTTTATTTGTCAATTTATCATGTATGTTATTTTTGTAGGAATCCTAAGCATACAACTAGACCTAACACGTAATCAGCCCTTCAACATAGATATGCATCGCTACAAACACCCTTACGCTAGAGGTAACGAACCAAGTGTGTTCCTAAGATGAAATAGCATTGTTAAGAGATAAATGTTATGACCGAGGCTCGACTGCACCATGTAAATCCACAAATACAAGATTGTATTAAAAATCTGCGATTTCTACTTAACTGACACATGAATTCTTTGACATCGCAGCCCTGATTAACAGGGCAAAGCAGGCTCTCAGCGTTGGTGCAGCGTAATAACAGAAGCGGTAGTCAGATTGCGCTCTGGATTTAATGGATCGGGGCAACGAGCAAATAAAGTATACAACTTCAACAACGCATCTTTACCAAATGCCTTTGAAGGATTGAAACAAGGATTCAACACAGGTATACAAGAAGTAAAACCAAAGGAGTAGAACATCATGAACAGTTCATTGACCCGCCCCTTGGCTGTGGTGACGGGTGCCTCCAGCGGCATTGGTTACGAACTTGCTAAACAATTTGCCCAAAACGGCTTTGATCTGTTAGTAACCTCTACTGGTTCGAGCATTAACGAAGCGGCTGTTGCCTTTGGTGAATTGGGTGCTAAGGTCGAGACGGTACAAACCGATCTTGCAACCTATGACGGAGTAGAGATGCTTTACGACAAGATTAAGGCAATCGGGCAACCTGTGGATGCGATCGCTATTAATGCAGGTGTCGGTATTGGCGGTGAGTTTACTAAGACGGATTTGCAGGAAGAACTCAATTTAATTGAGCTAAACGTCGCCTCAACTGTTCATCTTGCCAAACGAGTTGTCAAAGACATGGTAGATCGCGGCAAGGGCAGGATTCTCTTTACTTCTTCGATTGTCTCCCAGATGCCCAGTCCGTTTCAGGCAGTTTATGCAGCATCAAAGGCATTCGTTCACTCTTTTGCAGAGGCAATCCGCAACGAATTGAAAGACACGGGTGTTACCGTCACTGCGCTCATGCCCGGAGCTACTGAAACCAACTTCTTCCACCGTGCAGGGCTGGACGACGCAAAAGTGGGTTCGGACAAAAAGGATGACCCAGCCGAAGTTGCCAAGCAGGGGTTTGAGGCTCTGATGGCAGGTAAGGATAGTATCCTTGCAGAATCGCTGAAAACGAAGATTCAGGGTGCTATAGCTGGTGTCCTGCCTGATACGGTCAGTGCTGAACTGAATCGCAAGCTCAACGAACCCGGCTCGGCTAATAAGTAAGCTGCGTGAAGCTACTGTACTTGCTTTGAGCTGTTAGGTGTTCTCGAACTGACAGTATGACCATCACTGGCTCATCTCACTATTAATCACAACAGACAGGGTGAGGCAACAAGACAATATTCTAATCAGACAATTATTATGAATCAAGGCATTAAGATTGAAAAAACTCTAACTATCAACAAGCCAGCAGAGGAACTCTACCGCTTCTGGCATAACTTTGAGAACTTGCCCCGTTTTACAAAGCATCTCAAAGATGTGAAGGTATATAACGAGAAGCAGTCTCACTGGGTAACTAGCGGTCCTTTAGGCATAAGCATCGAATGGGATGCAGACATTATTGAAGATCGTGAAAATGAATTGATTAGTTGGACTTCAGTTGAAGGTGCAAATATTGCCAACTCTGGTTCTGTTCGCTTTCAGCCAACACTCAACAATCGCGGCACTGAGGTGAAAGTCATTGCCGAATACAAACCACCTGGTGGAGCGATTGGAGATGCTATTGCTAAACTCTTTGGTGAAGCACCCGAACAGCAGCTAGGAGACGATTTGCGCCGCTTCAAGATGCTGATGGAAACGGGCGAAATTGCAACAACTGAAGGTCAACCGAAGGGGAAAGGATAAATATTGGCTTCGCTGATAATGCTCTAGGCAATACTTTTCTAGATTATCGGCGTGGGTGTTTGTGCCGATCTTCTGTGTTAACCAGAACAACTGGAATCAAAATATAGTAACCTCAGCAACAACGCCCAGTATCAGCTGCGCTAGCGCTAGTTAGAGTTGAACATTTAATATTTTTAGGAGCAGAACTCATGGCTGACATCGTAGATACACTCATAAATGACGGTCGCTTTACAACTTTAGTTGAAGGCATTAATCGAGCTAGTTTATTACAAGGACTGATGGAACCTGCTGCCATTACCGTGTTTGCGCCGACTGACGAAGCATTTTCTAAGCTGCCTTCAGGAACGATGGGAATTTTTCTCGACAATCCGCCTGAGTTAGAAAAACTGTTGACATATCATGTCATTGCCGATCGCATTCCATCCAGCAAGATTAATACCTTGAGTTCAACCCCAACAGTGGAAGGTTCAACGCTAACGCTCGATACTTCTGACGGTATTAAGGTTAATGATGCCAGAGTTATAGAACCCGATATCGAATCTGATAACGGAGTTATCCATATTATTGATACCGTTCTCGTTCCCCAATCTGTAAGTGAACTTTTGGTTGCCAGTTGAGTGATTCTGATGTAGTCTTTGCTGTTTTTGCTGCTGATATTTATTATGTAGCAGCGTAGGCGTTCCCTGCCGCAGGCATCGCGCTTGGAATTACAGAAATTCTAGAACAACTTAAGGCGTTGCTGAGTCAGGGGATGATTTCGCACAATTTATAACGATTTTTCAATGGTTTCAACTGCCAATTTATCCCACATTTATGCAACGCCCAACTTAACTTTAGGAGACTTCAGCAATGAAAGCAGTTTGTTGGCAAGGTACGCACAAGGTAGAAGTTGAAACCGTACCCGATCCCAAAATCATTAATCCACGCGATGCGATTGTCAAAATTACCTCAACAGCGATTTGCGGCTCTGATTTGCATTTGTACAACGGCTTCAACCCGACAATGAAAGCAGGGGATATCTTGGGGCATGAATTCATGGGAGAGATCGTTGAACTGGGCAGCGGTGTTAAGAATAAAAAAGTTGGCGATCGCGTTGTTGTCCCCTTTACGATTTCTTGCGGCTCGTGTTTCTTTTGCCAAAGGGATTTATGGTCGTTGTGCGATAACTCCAACCCTAACGCTTGGATGGCGGAGCAAATGATGGGTCATTCCCCATCTGGTCTTTTCGGCTACTCCCATTTAACGGGAGGCTACGCCGGAGGTCAAGCGGAATATGCCCGCGTTCCCTTTGCTGATGTCGGGTTATTCAAGATTCCCGATGGACTAGCAGATGAACAAGTCTTGTTTTTCACGGATATTTTCCCCACTGGTTATATGGCAGCTGAAAATTGTGACATCCAACCAGGAGATACAGTTGCGATTTGGGGTTGCGGCCCAGTTGGGCAGTTTGCGATCAGAAGTGCCTTCATGCTGGGTGCTGGGCGCGTGATTGCCATCGATCGCGTTCCCGAACGGCTTCAGATGGCAAGAGATGGGGGAGCAGAAATTTTGAACTATGAACAAATCGAGGTGGGTGAAGCCCTCAAAGAAATGACTGGGGGTCGGGGTCCCGATTCGGTGATGGATGCGGTGGGAATGGAAGCTCACGGCATGGGTTTGGAAGGCTTTTATGACAAGGCAATGCAAGCGGTGCGAATGGAAACCGATCGACCTAATGTATTGCGTCAAGCGATCGTTGCTTGTCGTAAGGGCGGCACGGTATCGGTTCCTGGTGTTTACACGGGCTTTGTAGACAAGATGCCGATGGGTGCTTTCATGAATAAAGGCTTAACTATGAAAACAGGACAAACACACGTGCATCGGTATTTGCAGACACTACTCGACCATGTTCAAAACGGTGATATTGACCCTTCTTTCGTCATCACCCACCGTCTGCCGCTAGAGCAAGCCCCCCACGCCTACGAAATCTTTAAGCAAAAGTTGGACAACTGTATTAAGGTCGTGCTGAAGCCAGGTCAAGCTGCTTAAAATCTACGCTACGTCAAAAAGTGCCCTCCTTTTGGAGGACACTTTTCATTTATGTTCTATTTAACTTTTACCTGACTTCGGTGGCGATTAACCATTGATAGCAGGAGCAGTCATTGCTACAGGAGCAACATTACCAGCAGC
>JAQYWR010000023.1 GCA_029379225.1 Nostoc sp. S4
CAGCTTACACTGAGAGAGCTTTTTTACAACCTGACCGACTTTTCAAACAGCCTCTAAGTTGGAAAAAGCGGCGATGGAAGTAGACTTGCAACACAACACTAATAAGATGCATTGGCTGCTGTTTACTCTCATCTTTTATAGTGGGGTGAGGGCGGGAGAAATTGCCCGGCAAACTTCTGATTATGGTAAGCGCATAGTTACGCCAGGGTTGTTTTGGCGGCAGTTTCGGGAGGATGGGAACTGTCTGTTATTAACTGTTATTAACTTTGTTTTGCTCCTAATTACATTTCACGTTTAATTAGGTTGAGCTAATTATTCAAAGTATAAAAAGCGGCCTAGTTTAAATATACTAGCCCGCAAATCACCTGTATTTTATCCTACAAGAGTTTTAGGTTTATAAATCCAGATTAATTAGTAATGATTCAAATTAATACCAGCTTCTTTTGCCATTGCTTCTAACCCTTTGATTTCTAGGGATTTGATTGCTTTAGTAGACAGCTTTAATTTCACCCAGCGATTTCCGCTCTCCCACCAAACACGCTTTACTTGTAGATTTGCGTGCTGAAGGCGTTTAGTACGGCGGTGCGAGTGGGAAACGGAATAAGCGTTATTCGCTTTCTTACCAGTTAGTTCACAGCGACGAGACATAGCAACTATCTCCAGATTGTTATTTGAATACAGCCTTTCCATTTTAGGACTTGGGCAACAGAAGTGGAGAGGGGAGTGGGGAGATGAGGGAGAGAAAAAAGTGTGGGAAGTGTGGAGAGAGAAGGGAGAGAGGGGAGTGTAGGGAGTGTGGGAGGATGGAGAAGAAATCTTTCCCCCTACACCTCCCACCCTTCCCACACTTCCTTTTTCTCCCACACCTCCCACACTCCCTGTTTGCCCCATTCACACTATTTACTAGCTTGTTCCGTCAGCTTGGTAAGTACTTCATTGGATCGCTCAACAAAAGATTTCATCCCATCAGCGTCAAAGCCTTTTTGAGACATCAAGGCTAAATCGTAGACGTGCTGGCAAATCAATTTTACTAATTGATCTGTAGGCGATTGACCATCACCTTGAATAATACTACCTTGGCTAAGATGTGCCAGATTTTGAATCAGTGGGTGAGCTGTATTCACTAGCAAAATGTGGTCTTCGGGAAATTCTGCTGTCTGCTGCTGCATCATGGCGTTCATTTCTCGCAAGCGGCGGAGAATCTCTGGTAAAAGTACCATCGCCGGCGGTGTTCCTTGGGGATCGTCTGATTTTAAGGCTTCGGTGCGGATGTTGAGTTTGGGTTTATTGAGGGATTTCTCAAATAATTCTTTGACGGTCTCACTGCGAGTTTTATTGGTTTTGGGATCGACAATTTCCGTAGCTTTGTCTTGTTCTAGGAGAGTATTATCTAAGTCAGAATCTACTCGCGTAAATTTGACATCATTATATTCTCGCTCCAGGAAGTTGATGAAATGGGTATCAATGAAGGAGTCCATAAACAGAACTTCCAAGCCTTGATTTTTGTGTAGTTCTATGTATGTAGATTGGGTTGCTTCATCGGTGCTATAGAAAACCCGGTTTTCGTGGCGTTCTTTGTTGCGTTCTAAGTATTCTTTGAGCGTGGTGTAGGGACTAGTGGGTGCTGAGTTATCACTACTAGCTGTCGGAGTGACATCTTGCCAAGCATCCCCTTCAGCAGACTGTACTTCAACTGCTGGAGTTTGAGCAGGAGCTTTTTGTGTCAGCTTGGCGGTGGTGCGAAAGATGATAATGTCTTCGATTTGTTTTTTGAATTTGTCGTCATTGAGAACGCCAAACTTCACGAAAGTACCGAGGTCTTTCCAGACACTAGTGTATTGTTCGCGGTTGTCGCGGAAAAGTTCTTTGAGGCGATCGCCGACTTTTTTGGCAATGTAATCGCCAATTCGTTTGACGGTGCGATCGCCTTGCAATGCACTCCGAGATACGTTCAAGGGGATATCAGTGCTATCAATCACACCCCGCATCGGCATCAAAAATTGCGGAATAATTTCTTCGCAGTTGTCGCTAACAAAAACTTGGTTGCTAAATAGCTTAATCTGTCCTTTGGTAACATCTACATCCGGGCGCATTTTGGGAAAATACAAAATCCCGTTGATGATAAATGGATAGTCAGTATTCAGATGTACCCACAACAACGGTTCTTCTTGAAAAGGATACAGATAGCGGTAAAACTCTAAATAATCTTCTTGAGTCAGGTTACTCGGAGATTCTCGCCACGGTGCTTTTTGCTGATTTAATACTTCCCCATCCAGCTTAATTGGTACTGGCATGAAGTCGCAGTAGGTCTTGACAAGATTTTTAATTCGTGCTGATTCGAGAAATTCTTCCTCTTCTCCTTGCAAGGTGAGAGTAATAGTGGTGCCGCGAGTTGTCCGGGATGACTCTTCTAAGGTGAATGCAGGAGAACCATCGCAAGTCCAGTGAACCGCCTGCGCTCCTTCCTGGTATGAAAGAGTATCAATTTCTACCTTTTGCGCCACCATGAAGGAGGAGTAGAAGCCGAGACCAAAGTGACCGATAATCGGTTGATCTGATTTGCCTTGATACTTATGAATAAATTCTTCAGCACTAGAAAAGGCAACTTGATTAATATATTTCTTGACTTCTTCGGCGGTCATTCCGATACCGTTATCAGAAATGGAGAGTGTCTTGTTATCTTTGTCAATCGCAATTACGATTTCTGGTTCACCTAAATCTCCTGTGTAATCTCCAGCGCGGGATACCATTTTCAGCTTTTGGATGGCGTCTACAGCGTTGGATACCAGTTCCCGCAAGAAGATTTGGTGATCTGAGTAGAGCGACTTCTTAATGATTGGAAAAATATTCTCAGTATGAATACTGATAGTGCCTTGTTCTAACATAATTAGTAATCTTTGATGTTAGTATCTGAAATGATCGTATTGCCCTCTGCTTCCAAGGATAAACCCGGAGAACACATGAGAGCATGATACCAATTAGGATTTTAAAAGCATAACTTAAGCGATCGCTGCTTTTTTGAGCATTGTTTGCCCCCATTTTCTGATTCGGATTTCCCTACTTCCCACTCTCAATACATTTATTACCTTAGTTAGGACTGCTGTCTAAGCATTGTGAGAATTTTTCTCTAATACCAAAAAATAATGATATGGATAAGTAGGATCGATAAATTCTTGCTTAACAGTTAACCCAGCTTTGGCAACAGAGTTTAAAATCCGTTTTTTGGGATATCCTTTCAAACCCATTTCCCAGTAATGCTCGTCACATACTGGCGTTGTACTCCAAAATTTTGGCACATTCAGTAATAAATGCCTTGGTCTACCTGAGAAGGAAGTTTTAATTTGAAACGCTAAATATTGAGTGCAATAGGGAATTGAAATCACCAAAAATTTGTTTGTTGCTTGTGCAAGTTTTGTCAAGGCTTGTTCTGATTGTTCGTAAGGGAAATGTTCGAGCACTTGAAACAAAACAATCGCATCAAATTTATCTTTTGGTAAATAAAAATCTGTGGTCAGATCCAAAATCATGTCTGGCTTGAGGTTGGGGTCAACATCAGCAGTAGTGACGTTATATCCATTGTTTTTCAAGAGGTCTGTTAACAACGAATTAAAAATCCCAATTTCTAAAACATTTTTTACTTGATTACCCAGGGAAAAAATTAGACGTAACTGGTGGTGGTAACTGATAAGCCGATTTTTGGATAAATATTCCGAATTCCTAATATCTAACGAGGTGATAAGTTGCATAAATAACGCTTACCTAATTTGATGGTGTGACAGCAGTGGGTATACAACTACAGGGTTCCCAGAAAAATACTGAAAATAACAGCACCATAATTTTGACTGTATTTAAATAGTTCCGCAGACAGAGGAAGCTTCTTAAACAATTACTTAGAATTTCAACATATACTAGTAACGTATTTGTCACTAAAATTAAGGTACATAGAGATTATTTTTTAGATACCATAGGCAGTAGGGTAACATAGCTAACTATACTACCCTACGAGAATAAACCAATTTACCTGGATAACTTTCACACATCTGATAACAATTTTTAGATTGTTAAGAAAGATGTAACTAATGGATAGCTGTTGTAGGTCAAAGGTTTCGAGAGCGAAAAGTTTGAGCGGAGATTTTCTCTTATCAAAGCTTTTCAAAACACAGATTTTTCAGATTCCCTAAAAAGTTCATTTTAACTATCAGTTAATATCTACGGTTGTACGAGTATAAGAAAAATGAGGTTTACAGACTGGGCGACTAAAGTAATGCTGATCTCGTTGATATTCGCCGCTTTAATTATAGTGCTGCTTATTGGACGAGGAAGACAAGTACAAAATAATACAATTAGATTTATTAATACATCAAAACCAGAGGTTACAGCTTGGAGTCAATATCCGCAGGCGCAATTCCAATCAGCCAAAGAACCAAAGCAGAAATCTCAAAA
The DNA here is from genome assembly GCA_029379225.1 of Nostoc sp. S4. GTDB lineage: Bacteria > Cyanobacteriota > Cyanobacteriia > Cyanobacteriales > Nostocaceae > Nostoc. The sequence goes on from JAQYWR010000023.1 coordinate 4,444, forward strand.
TCTTAAGTCTCCAGTCAAGATGAATCAACCTGTAGGAAGGTATGTAACCACTCAAGCTTTTGCATACTACAGACCTCATTACCAAATTGTCTCAGTTGACCCTACTAACTATGGAGAACGTTACACTACAGATGTGAATGGCAAACTTGTCCATAACCAACCTATTATCGTTCTTCATGAAACTGGTTATTCAGCTTCTAGCGCGATTAATTTTTTTCAAGTCGCTCATACTGATGAAAACGTGCAAGCAAGTTACCACGCTTTAATTAAGCTAGACGGGACGATAATTTATCTAGTACCACCAGAAAAGCGAGCTTTTGGCGCAGCTAACTCAGTATTTGAGAGTTCCCAAGGTATAGAAACTGTGCAGACTAATCCAAATTTGCCGGCGTCTGTGAATAATTTTGCTTATCACGTGTCTTTAGAAACACCGCCCGATAGTTATGACAGTAATAGCCAAGAAACCCATAGTGGCTACACCGAAGCTCAGTATAATTCTCTTGCTTGGTTAATTGCTCAAAGCCAAGTTCCAGACGATCGCATCACTACCCACAAATTAGTAGACCGTTCTGGTAAAAAAGTCGATCCAATTAATTTTGATGGTAATAAGTTTCTAGATTTACTAAATATTTACCGTCAGGTCAGACCAATTTATAGATGAAATAAATCAACAAATCATTTAAATTCTTTTTGGTCTTTGAGTTGTTGTACTAAAATATGTACTTTAGTTGATGGGTTAGTACAGCTGTCTTCATTAGGGCGATCTAGTTGCAATTTCATAGCATTAGTAAGTGCGTTCTCTAGATATGGTTTAAATTTTTTGTATAATGTCACATCACTTTTGTCATAAGTTTCCCTTTTGTTTAATACGCCTGCTTTTCTCATTTCTGCCTCTAGTCTTGGACACAATTCCTTATAGTGCGATAAAGGAGCAGTTGTATAGACATAATGAAGTAAAAACCAAAATTCAAAACAGGGAATTGATGTTATCGATACAAAATTATTATCCTTAGCTTTCAAAAGTGCTTGTTTAAATATTTCAATTTTATTATCGTTATCAAATACACAAAAAACATGCTCAAATTCGAGTTTGCTACCTTTTTGACTTTCTAGTTTATTCTCTTCTACTAAGCTACAAGCTTTATCTATAATTTTTAAAGGGTCGCCACCAGAAGCAGAAACTATTCTAATATCTGTTGTAGACAGTTTTAAATCATGTTTTAAAGAATTAAAATAGTTGTATTCTGTCTCTTGTCCTTCAACTACAATTAAAAAGTTATCTCTAGATTTTTTATTCCCCAAACGTCGTCTTAAATCATTCGTAGATTTTCCTTTTGGCATAATCCTTAGATACTTAGCCCATTAATAAAAGGAATTCCACCATACCTGCCTTGGAGATAACCTTTTTGTAATGATTCGTCTTCACGAGGTCGAAAATCTGAGAATGAATATAGCTTGGTCATACTTTTATCTTTTTTAGTAAACCACACTTGATCTCGCCTTAGCATTTTTGCATCTAAAAGTATGGTGTTATGAGTTGTAAATATTAATTGAGCATTATTTTTATTAATTTCTGGATTGTTAAACATTTTAACTAATGCTTTGGAAAGAACTGGATGTAAACTTCTATCTAATTCATCTACCAACAGTACTTCTCCATATTCTAATACATATAGCCAAAGCCCAGCCATTTCAAATAGACGTTGTGTACCATCAGATTCATCATCCATATCAAATTCTATTTCTTTATTAGAGTCATTCATTTTATGAAGAGTTATTATATCTAATTGTTGAATATTATCAAGAATATCTTTCTCTAGCTGTTCATTTTCCTGTTTAATAAATTCGTTAAATAAAGAAGATAGTCTTTCAGGTATAGGTTTTTGCTCTATTTTGATTCCTGAAATACCAATATCTGCTTCACTCAGTAATTTAGCGACTCTCGCTTGAAAAGTATCACTTTCATCAAATATGCTAAGAGTAAATTCCATAGTATGAGAACTTGAACTAAGAATATTTATTTCATCCTGAAACCATTCAAATATTTCTGTTAACTGAGGATGATTGTTTTGTGCTGCATGAGATAAAAATAAAGAATTAGAACGCACAAATCTTTTAATACGTAACTTTTCTCCCTTTAGTCCTTTACCAAAAGACCATTTATATCCTTCATCTATTTGATATTTTGGATTATTTGGCATGTATTGGCGAGAAAACCAATTTTGTGGATGTTCATTTGGGTAAGCAATTAACCACTCTTCATATATCCGTTCTCTATTTAGAGATATTCCATATTCATAACGAGTAGTTTGATGAATAAAAATTACTTCAAAAATAGTGGGATTTTTTACTGATTCGCTATTTAGTCTAAATGGTTCAATAGGTAACTTTTCACCAACTTGCATTTTTGTCGCCGAGTTGATCGCTAATCTTCTTAGGGTTTGTATAGCTCGCAGCAAATTACTTTTACCTGAAGCATTAGACCCATAAATTACAGAACTACTAAGTAAGCGTAGCTTATCAGTATTCGGCATTATAAAACTATTAGTGTCTAGCATCTTTTCATCTTCAGATGCCACCATACTAAATGTTTGTCTTTCCTGTATCGAACGATAATTTTCTATACTGAATTCAATAAGCATAACTGTAATCTTAATTAATTATGTTCGCATTAACCATAATTTGTTAAAAATAGCAAAAGTTATAAGCAGTATTTTTAAGCTGGATTATTAATTTAAGCATATAAGTATCATAAACAAATAGCTCTAGCTAAAAGCTAGAGCTAGATAACAAATTCAGATAAATGCTGCGAATATGAGGACACATGTCCCTATTTGCTAAAGCTATAAATTTGCTGTGTCTCCAAGCGAGCGCTAATCGCTGAAGGCAGTGTACCATCCAAGAACATCTGCCGATCTAGTTGGACTTGTAAATTACTCAAAGGATCGCAACCAGAAGAAATTAGAAATTCTAGATTTTGAATGTATGGTAGAGTTGCCAGTTCATCTAGAATTTGGAAGATTGCTTGTAAGTAAGGATGACCGCTTTGGCGATACCAGTCAGAACTAGCAACTTTTGGTTGATCGAAACCCAAGTGTACCGTTAAAGATGGCTCGTTAAATAGAGCGATCGCCAAAGGACGCGCCTCTTCCTGCAATAATAGATCGTGGCTTCTGGCTAAATGTCGCAGTTTCTCTAAGCGTTCATAACGTTTTGTCACCAACTGGGGATCGTCTTGCCAGTGAATTGCCACTGTGACCAGATAAGTCTGTAACAGCATGTGACCCAGCTTTTTAGCCTTTGTTGCCAGGTAATAAGAATTGTAGTCATTGGCCTCAATTAATAATGGCACGCGATCGACTACTTCTAACCCATAGCCTTTGACTCCAGCAATTTTACGGGGATTATTAGTAATTAAGCGAATTTTTTTGACGCCCAAATCCATGAGCATTTGTGCCCCCATGCCGTAATCTCGCAAATCAGCAGGAAATCCCAAACGCTCATTGGCTTCTACTGTATCCAGTCCCATATCTTGCAACGAGTAGGCTTTGAGCTTATTAATCAAGCCGATTCCCCGCCCTTCTTGCCGCAAGTATACAACTACACCTTGACCAGCATTCTCAATCATTTTCAATGCTGCTACTAGCTGCATCCGACAGTCGCAGCGCAAAGAACCCAAAGCATCACCAGTTAAGCATTCTGAGTGCATCCGCACCATCACCGGCTCGTCTTTGAAGTTAGCCGGATCGCCCTTGACAATTGCGACGTGTTCTGTATTATCCAAGGTGTGGCGGTAGGCGTAAATTTCAAACTGACCGAACTGACTAGGTAGCTTAGTAATCACCTCACGATACACCAGGCGATCGTGCTTAAGGCGATAACTGATTAAATCTGCAATACTAATAATTTTTAAATTGTGATGCTTAGCATATTCAACTAACTGTTGCAATCGTGCCATTGAACCGTTAGGGTTTTGAATTTCACAAATTACCCCAGCAGGGTATAATCCTGCTAACCGAGCTAAGTCCACAGCCGCTTCTGTATGTCCTGCGCGTTTGAGTACGCCTCCAGCCTTAGCCCGAATTGGAAAAATATGTCCAGGACGACGTAAATCTGTAGGTTTTGTGGCTGGATTGAGAGTAACCTGGATAGTGCGAGCGCGGTCTTCGGCTGAAATGCCTGTAGTCACGCCCAAATCTGAACCAGCATCAATACTGACAGTGAACGCAGTTTGGTTAGTATCTGTAATATTGCTTACCATCAAAGGTAAGTCTAATTCGTCTAAGCGATCGCCCATCATCGCCAAACAAATTAATCCTCTGGCTTCCACTGCCATAAAATTAATCATGTCAGGTGTGGCAAATTGAGCAGCACAAATCAAATCGCCTTCATTTTCTCTATTTTCATCATCTACCACGACAATGACACGACCAGCTTTTAGGTCTGCCAAGGCGGCATCAATTGGATCGAATTGAAATACTTGGGTAGTCTTAGGCTGTGACACAGAAAGATTTCCAGCTACCAACGTAAATTTTTTTAACAATTTCTTCTTTTAGATTGTAGCTCCTTTATAAGGCAGAGAAGTAGACTAGCAATGATTTGATAACATGACAAAAATTTCTGCCACTATAGGGAACGTGAGGAGATGGGGAGATGGGGAGTGTGGAAAGAGAGGGGAGAGAGGGGAGTGTGGGGAGTGTGGGAGGATGGAGAAGAAATCTTTCCCCCCACACCTCCTTTTCCTCCCACACCTCCTTTTCCTCCCACACTCCTGTCTGTGCGTCCTCTTCTATGCTCTGCGTCTGGTGGCTGATATTCTTGATAGCTGAGAACGAATTAACCATTCATGGGATAAGGATTTGGGATCATGGGCAAATTTAGACGCGTACCCGTTGGGATTATTGGCGCGTCGGGCTATAGCGGAGTACAGTTAGTACGGCTACTGATGGATCATCCAGAAGTCGAACTGGTTTATTTAGGTGCTGAGAACAGTATCGGAAAATCCTTGGGGGATCTTTATCCACACTTAGCTCACGCAGCTAATCTGCCAATAGAGGTGGTAGAACCAGAAATAATTGCTCACCGCTGTGAAGTAGTTTTCCTGTGTTTACCAGATGGTCTGGCTTGGCAAATTACGCCCATGCTATTGGAAAAAGGATGTAAAATACTGGATCTAAGTGCAGATTATCGATTCAGTGATTTGGCAACTTATACAAACTGGTATGGCATAGAAAGAAGCGATCGCAAAACAGCTGCAATTGCAGTTTATGGATTACCAGAACTTTATCGCGATCGCATTGCCGAAGCTCAACTTATTGGCTGTCCCGGTTGTTATCCCACTGCGAGTCTGCTTGCAGTTTCACCACTGTTAAAGCAAGGCTTAATTATTCCAGAAACAGCTATCATCGATGCCAAGTCTGGCATATTTGACTGCGGACAGCAAGCCAAAACCAACTTATTACTAGGTGAAGCAGACAACTCCATCGCAGCTTACAACGTTGGCCGTCACCGCGATACCCCAGAAATTGAACAAATTTGCAGTGATTTAGCTGGTCACGAACTGACGATCCAATTTACACCCCACCTTATCCCAATGGTACGCGGTATTTTGGCAACTGTATATGCCACAATGCGCGATCCCGGTCTCGTGCGAGATGACTTAATCACAATTTTTTCAGCTTTCTACCGCAACTCTCCTTGGCTAAAAGTCTGCGGTAGCGGCGTTTACCCCCAAACCAAATGGGCTAATGGCAGCAATCTTTGTTATATCGGTGTAGAAGTTGACCCACGCACAGGTCGCGTAATTGTCATGTCAGCAATTGACAACCTAATTAAAGGACAAGCGGGTCAAGCAATTCAGTGTTTAAACCTGATGATGGGCTGGGATGAAACCTTAGGGTTGCCTAAGTTGGGGTTTTATCCGTAAATGGGCATGGGGCAAACAGGGAGTGTGGGAGGATGGAGAACAAATGCAGGTGTGGGAGATAGGGAAGTGTGGGAAGTGTGGGAGGTGTGGGAGGTGTGGGAGGAAAAGGAAGTGTGGGAAGGGTGGGAGGTGTGAGGGGAAAGATTTCTTCCCCATCCTCCCACACTCCCCTCTCTCCCTTCTCTCCCCTCTCTCCCCACACTTCCCTCTCTCCCCAGTCCCTACTTCGGCCCCAAACCTACAGCACCAGCATACATAGCGCGATCGCCTAATTCATCTTCAATTCGCAGCAAGCGATTATATTTTGCTACCCGTTCGCTACGACATAAAGAACCTGTTTTGATTTGACCAGCACGGGTGGCTACAGCTAAATCGGCGATGGTTGTGTCTTCGGTTTCACCAGAACGATGGCTAATTACTGAGCGAAAACCGTTGCGAGTTGCTAAGTCAATTGTTTCTAAGGTTTCCGTGAGCGAACCAATTTGATTGAGTTTAATCAAAATGGCATTACCAGCTTTTTCTTGGATACCTCTTTGCAAGCGAGTAGTATTGGTTACAAACAAATCATCTCCTACTAACTGCACCCGCGAACCTAATTTCTGTGTGAGCAATTGCCAACTTTGCCAATCTTCCTCGTGTAAACCATCTTCAATTGAGACAATGGGATATTGGTCAACTAGTTGAGCTAGGTAATCAATAAACTCGCTGGGCGCGTGAGGCTGACCATCGTAAACATACTGCCCATTCTTGTAAAACTCGCTAGCCGCCACATCCAAGGCCAAAGCTACTTGCTCCCCTGGCTTGTATCCAGCTTTCTCAATCGCAGCAACCAGCAATTCTAAAGCCACCTGATTGGACTCTAAGTTAGGAGCAAACCCACCTTCATCGCCTACCCCAGTCAGCAAACCCTTCTCATCTAATACTTTACTCAGGGTAGCAAACACCTCAGCACCCCAGCGCAAGGCTTCCCGGAAGGAAGTCGCCCCAATTGGGACAATCATAAATTCTTGAAAATCCACGTTATTTGCAGCGTGCGCCCCACCATTAATCACATTCATCAACGGTACTGGTAATAAATTTGCCAAAGGGCCGCCCAAATAGCGATACAGGGGAATTGCTAAAGATTCAGCACCAGCTTTGGCTGCGGCGAGGGAAACTGCCAAAATCGCATTCGCCCCTAAATTGGATTTGTTGGCAGAACCATCGATCGCAATCATTGTGCGGTCTAATAGTTCTTGGTTGAGAGCATCCAAGTGAAGTAATTTTGGGGCAAATACCTCTTTGACGTTTTGCACTGCCTTGAGGACTCCTTTGCCGCTGTAACGGTTTTTATCGCCATCACGCAGTTCGTGGGCTTCAAAAGAGCCAGTAGAGGCGCCGCTGGGAACCTGCGCTAATCCTACAGCGCCGTTGGCTAAATGCACTTCGGCTTCAATTGTTGGTCTACCGCGTGAATCGAGAATTTCGCGAGCTGCGATCGCTTCAATGGCAGTATCTACAAGGTTACTCATTTGTATTTTGTCCTTTGTTCAAGTGTCTTCGCATATAGTGCATTGGCCTAGCCCGATCGTAAGCATAGGCGTTTAAAGACCTTTGTCGGCTGAGATTAAAGAATATTTCCAGAGATTTTGTCAATGAATTTTTAATTGTATATTTTCGAGTCAACTTACTTTCACATCCCGATTTTCGCAGTCAATATTCAAAAAATCAGTAAAATTTAACACTAGTAAATAAGTAAATAAATCGCTTTATGTGTATCAAATATATAAAAATAGGACTCCTATTTGATTGCCTCAAAAAACTCGCCCTCAAACCAACTCGGCTGATTTTCCATTCTCTATTCTGTGTTGAGAACAAATAAGTTCAAAATCAAAGCAGATTGCTATAGTTACAATTACTTGTACTATGTACAAATAGTATTCCATGTCAAAATTCAGATGAATCGAACATACTTGTAAATCTGATGATAGGCAAAATCCTGGATGGGCGCTACGAAATTATCAGCAAACTGGGAGAAGGTGGTTTTGGTGCTACTTACCTAGCTATTGATAGGAAATTGCCTGATAAAGACCAGTGTGTTGTTAAGCACTTCTCACCTAAAGCAACAGATACAAATACTTTGTCTCATGCGCGACGGTTATTTGAAAATGAAGCTAAAGTACTTAACCGCTTAGGGAATCACGACCGGATTCCACGTTTATTGGCGCATTTTGAAGAAGACCAAAACTTTTATTTAGTTCAGGAGTTTATTGCTGGGTATGATTTGAGCCGTGAAATCAATCCTCACAAACAGTGGACTCAAGAAAAGGTAATTGTCCTGTTGGAGGATATTTTAGAAGCATTAGAGTTTTTGCATCAGCATCATGCGATCCACAGAGATATTAAGCCATCGAATTTGATGCGCCGCCAACAGGATGAAAAGATTGTTCTGATTGATTTTGGAGCAGTCAAACAAATCAGTTCCCAAGCAGTGAATACTCAAGGACAAATGACAGCAACAGTTGTAATTGGCACACCTGGTTATATACCCAGCGAACAAAGTCAAGGTCAGCCCAGGTTATGCAGTGATATTTATGCAGTCGGAATCATTGCGATCGAAGCCCTGACCAATTTAAATCCTATGCAATTACCGAGAGATAATCTTACAGGTGAAATTATTTGGCGTCAGCAAGCACAGGTTAGCCAACAGTTTGCAGAAATTATTGAGAAAATGGTCAAGTATGACTTTCGCCAAAGATATCAATCGGCAACAGAAGTATTGCAAGCACTACAACAATTAAAAGTAGGTAATCATCCTCAAAAATCAACTTGGCGGAAAGCTATTATTGGTTTGGGAATGGCTACCGCAGCCACCTTCATTGCTTTTTTTATTTTCATCCCTCGTAATCAAAGTTTATTAGATTATAATAATATGCCTTATGGTATCAATATCAAATATCCATCAAATTGGCAAAAAACTGGAACTCCAGACCACATTACAGGTAATGTAGTTAAATTTATATCACCAAAAGAAACTAATACAGATACATATTTAGAAAATGTTAATTTAATTGTTGAAGAATTACCAGAAAACCATAAAAATTTAGAGCAATTTACTCAGTTTTTTTTAGATGAAATCCAACAGTCCGATCCAAATACCAAAATTATTGAAAAGGGTAAAACTCAACTAGCCAACCAACCCGCCTATCAAGTTAGTTATACTTTTGAAGAGGAAGGAGTTAATATTAAACGCTTGCAAGTTTGGATGGTTAAAAATAATAAAGCTTATATCATGACTTATACAGATGATGTTGCTAAATATTCTGAGCATCTTTCCACAGCACAAACAATAATTAATTCTTTAGAAATTAAGTGAGAGCTTTTTATAAAGTAAATCTTAAGTAGGGTGCGTTATGGTTTTAACCTAATGCACCATGTTATTAACGGTGCGTTAAGCACTTTAATCGTGTTTTTCATGAAAAATCAGGTCGAAATATGCGCTTAACATACCCTACAGAAATTTTATTTTTATTTTCTAAATAAGCTCTAACCACTGAGATTAATGGTGCGTCGCACTGCGCTATAACGCACCCAATAAACTTAATTGAGCAATGACAAATGACATTTATCGTAAATAAATATTTATATAAATTTACAATGTAATAATGTAATATCCGGTTTATTTTGTGGTAAATACATAGTATCTATGTATTCGTGAGAATTGAGTGAGAACTACCAACGATGAAACCCCAGTTATTTTTGCAAGTACTAACGGCAGGTACAATTGTTCTGAGTAGTATTGCCAGCATTAATCCACCCAGTTTGGCTCAAGCTCAAACTTATTTTTGTGAAAAAAGTAATGATGGCGTATGGACTACATACGCTAAAAACTACAATAATAAGAGGATTCCGATCATTCGCTGGGTTAAGACCTTAGGGGAATATACCCCAAAAGTGCGCTGTCAAAACGTATCTTCCAGATTTCAAAAGGCCTATGAAAAAGGGGTTTTGAATTACCTCACATCTGGTATTTCTAATAATCAAGCTGTGATTTGTGCGGCTAGCCAATATGGCGGCCCTTGTAGTCAATTACTATTTACACTCAAATCCTATCAAGACGCCAGTTCTGTACTTCAAAAGCTTGTAGAAATTGGTTACCGCGCTCGTGGACCGATTCTTCAGTCTGAAGATGCTTCTTCTCAAGTATACATAGATATGAGTATGTTACTGAATGAAAAGGCAGCACAGGGACAAAATTAATACTAAACTTAGTAAGTAGTTTGATGCTCGTTTAAGCATATTTGTATAGAGATTTACAAGTACTAAAAGCAACAGGAGACAAAAACTAATGTATCGTTGCTCACTGGCTACGATCGCCTGGATGGGCATACTGTTGACGTTGCCTATACAAGCTGTTTATCTGAGCATTTCTCCAAAAGTTGATGCTCAAGAGTCAACTCAGAAGCGATCGCCAGAACAAATTAAACAGTTGGCTCGCTCGATAACTGTCAAAATTTTATCTGGTGAGAATAGGGGTTCAGGTATTTTACTTAAAAGAAATGGTCAAATTTATACGGTTATTACTAATCAACACGTTCTAGAATCAGGCAACCCTGTTAAAATTCAAACAGAAGATGGAAAAATATACCCAGGCAATTTGGTTAAAGGAGTAAACTTTCAGGGCAAGGATCTAGCCTTGTTGGAATTCCGAGCTAACGTAAACTATACTTTAGCCTCCCTGGGAAATTTATCAACGATCGCAGTTAACGAACCAATATACGCAGCAGGGTTTCCCTTTGAGGCAAATCCGTCTGTATCTGGGGGGTTTGTCTTCCAAACAGGGCAAGTTTTGTTAGTGCCAGAGCGAGCTTTTAAAGAAGGATATCAGATAGGCTACAGCAACGAAATCGAAAAGGGGATGAGCGGCGGCCCGATACTGAATCGTCGCGGGCAAGTAATTGGGATCAATGGTATCCATGCCTATCCGCTTTGGGGTAACCCTTATATATATGAAGATGGTTCTCAACCGACTGAAGCTCTACGAGATTTAATGAGCCGTTATAGTTGGGGAATTCCTATTCAAACATTTGCTCGCTTAGCTCCTGAGTACACATCTAAAGAATCCTTACCCGCAGCCAACGCACCTTCTACCTCAAGTCTCCCTCCCATCGCCAATGAAGTTAACAACATTGCCCAAGAAATTACGGTGCGAATAGATGTGCCAACTTTACGGGAGTGTAGCGGATCGGGAGTGATTATAGCCAAACAGGGAAAAACTTACAGCGTCCTCACCGCAGAACACGTTGTTCGCAGCTCTCAAAAATGCGATCGCAGCGTTCTAGAAGTAATCACCCCTGATGGCAAACAACATCAAATCAGGGTGAATGACGACAATCTGAAAACCGTGCCAGACACAGATTTGGCGATGCTACAGTTTACTAGCGAGCAAAATTACCAGGTCGCTACTCTGGCAAACTACAACATTGTTAAAGATAAAAACTTCATTTTTGTTTCCGGGTGGCTGGGGCTAAAACCCGGAACTGGAGAAACACAACGCCAGCTAACAACGGGGAATGTAGCATCCAAAATATTTGCCTCTATTGTCGCTAAGAACTCTTTATCTCTAAGTTATGGGTATGAATTAGTTTATACAAATTTGACTGAGCAAGGAATGAGCGGTGGCCCAGTATTAGATACTCGTGGACGAGTAATTGGCATTCATGGAACAGCAGAACTGGAAAAAATTACTGACAAAACTGGTCAAACTCGTTTAATAACATTGGGTTTTAGTTGGGGAGTCCCCATTCGTAGCTTTGTGCGTTGGGCACAGTCAGTTGGTATGGCTGGAACATTTAAAGTAGAGAATACTTTACCACCGCCACTGACTGGACAAGAAACAAATTCAATTACCGAAGCTTTACTGAAAATAGAAAAGCCTAAAAATAATGCTGACGCCATTGATTGGCTCAATTATGGTTGGCAAGTAGCACGAAACTCTCAAGATGAGTCGGCCGGAGAACAAGAAAGAAAAGAAGCAATCAGAGCTATTGACCAAGCAATTCAACTCCAGCCTAACTTTTATCAAGCTTGGTATTTACGCGGTTTCGTGCTGATGGTTAATAAAGAATATGAAGAAGCTGTGAAGTCTTTCGATCGAGTTAGACAAATTGAGCCGAAATTTACTTCTGCTTGGCGCTTACGTGGACTGGTACTTCTTACCTTAGAAAGATACTCAGAGGCTTTAGAATCTTTAGACCAAGTAGCAAAATTAGATCCCGATGATACTAGCGTTCAGATATTTCGTAGCTTAATATTATTTGGAACAGGACGTTTTTCAGAAGCCCTAGAGGTGTCAAACCAAGTTGTAAAAAAGAATCCTAGTTCTTGGGCGTACTTTGCTCGCGGTGCAGGACGTTTTGGCACGAAAGATTTACAAGGAGCGCTGGCCGATTTAAATGAAGCAATTCGCTTGAATCCAGAATATATTGAAGACACAGCCTACTCCGTTCGGGGTTCGATCCGCGCTCAACAAGGAGATTTGAAGGGAGCGATCGCGGATTTAAATGAAGCTGTGCGTCTTGACTCAGAAGATGCTAACAATTTTAAAAATCGTGGGGAAATCCGCTTTCAACTGAAAGACTCTCAAGGCGCAATAGCAGATTTTAACGAAGCAATTCGACTCAAACCTAAATATGTTGAAGCTCTCAAAGCTCGTGGTGCAGTTCGGTTCCTACAGAAAGACTACAAAGGGGCAATGGCAGATTTAAATGAAGCACTTCGTCTGAAACCTGAAGATACCGAGACTATAAAACTACGTGGAGAAGTTCGCTTTCAACAAAAAGACCCTCAAGGCGCAATAGCAGATTTTAGCGAAGCAATTCGACTCGAACCGAAAAATTTTGAAGCTTTTAAAGCTCGTGGTGCAGCTCTATTTCTACAGCAAGACTACAAAGGGGCGGTAGCAGATTTGAATCAAGCACTTCGTCTAAAACCTGAAGATGCTGAAATCAAAAAACTTCTGATGGCGGCTACTCGCTTGCTACAGTCCAAGCCAGCAGAACTGCCAATGCCCAATGCCCAAGGAAATAAGAAATGAGTCTTTAGAACAAATGTACTAGAAAATATGCTATAATTTTAGATGCATTGATGGTGAAATTATAGTTAAAAATATGTTCTCTGGGCTTGCTTCTCTTAGTGCCAAAATTTACAAACAAAATTTAGGGCAATTGGTATGGCAACATCGACAAACAAAGCAGGTGCAAGAGATTAAAATAATTGAATCCCAAACTCGACTCGGTGCTATTAATCAACATTGAAAGGCATTGAAGTCTATATTTCCATGTCTTATGAACCCCTGCACCACAAGTACCGCCCCAAGAGTTTTGCTCAACTAGTAGGGCAAGAGGCGATCGCCACTACCCTCACGAACGCGATCGCTACATCTAAAATTGCCCCCGCCTATTTATTCACTGGGCCTAGAGGTACGGGGAAAACTTCAAGTGCCCGAATTTTAGCTAAATCTCTTAATTGTCTCAAAAGTGACAAGCCCACCCCTAACCCCTGCGATGTCTGTGATGTTTGCCAGGGAATCATCAAAGGCTACACCTTAGACGTAATTGAAATCGACGCTGCTAGCAACACTGGTGTAGATAATATTCGCGAGTTGATTGAAAAAGCTCAGTTTGCTCCTGTACAGTGTCGCTATAAGGTGTATGTGATTGATGAATGCCACATGCTCAGCAATCAGGCATTCAACGCTTTATTAAAAACACTAGAAGAACCACCGAAGCATGTAGTTTTTGTGTTGGCGACAACAGATCCCCAACGGGTGTTACCAACAATTATTTCTCGCTGTCAGCGGTTTGATTTTAGACGTATTCAGTTAGAGGCGATGGTTAAACATTTAAGTGCGATCGCCTCAAAAGAAAACATTCATATTTCACTTGATGCTGTAACTTTGGTAGCCCAACTTGCTCAGGGGGGATTGCGGGATGCCGAAAGTTTGCTTGACCAATTGGCTTTATTAACGGGTGAAGTGACGCCAGATAAAGTTTGGGATTTGGTGGGGACGGTAAGCGAACAGGATTTACTAGGGCTTTTAGATGCGATCGCTCAAGATAAACCAGAAGCAGTTCTCGACTCTACCCACCACATTTTAGAGCGCGGTCGAGAACCACTAACTATTCTGCAAAATCTCGCCGCTTTTTACCGTGACTTACTGATTGCCAAAACAGCACCCAACCGCCACGATTTGGTTGCTTGTACTCAGCAAACTTGGACAGCACTGGTGAAGTTTGCCCAACACTTGCAGATGAGTACGATTTTGGCGGGACAGCAACACTTACGAACAGCTGAAGTGCAAATCAAAAACAGCACCCAGCCGCGTTTATGGCTGGAGGTAACATTATTGGGATTGTTACCCAGTGCAACAAATATTCAGCCACAAGCCCCAAGCGTACCGCCGCGAGTAAATACACCTAGCGTATCTGCAAACTATCCTCCAGCAGTTGCCCAAAATCATTCACTCTCTACTGTACCTTTAGCCGATCGGCAAACAAATCACAATGGGGCAAACCATAATTTAGCAACAGCCCAAAATCACCCCGCTAAATTATCTCCCATAGATGAACGGCAAACAAACCATAATTCTGCATCGCCAAACCATCATCTAGCAACAGCTCAAAATCAACTTGTCATATCATCTCCCTCAGATGCTAGGCAAACAAACCACAATTCTTCATCCTCGAAGCATCATCTAACAACTGCCGAAAATCACCCTATCCCATCGTCTCCCTCAGATAACAGGCAAACAAATCACAATTGGGCTGCTAACTCAGTTCCATCACCAACCCCGGAACCCATACCATCTAGGAAAACTGAACCAGCAACCTCAGAAGTTGTTGGGATGCCACAACATGACTTAACTCAAGTTTGGCAACAAGTACTTGCTAACTTCCAACCAATCTCAAGGCGAGAACTGCTACGTCAAATGTGCCAACTCATTGAGTTCGATGGTGCAGTGGCTCATATTGCCATCAAACAGGCGTGGTATGAAAAAGTCAAATCCGATCTACCTATAATTGTGGCGGCTTTCCAGCAGACTTTCCAATATCAAGTCAAGGTAAATCTAGAAAAAGGAACTTCATTAAACTCTACCCCAGGTAAAAAAGCTTCTGCTCCTGTACGGCAAGATTCTACTCGCCCTCAGCAAATAGCTGCTCCCACTGACAAAGGGCAAATTTCGCCTCCAGCGCCAGAATCGCAGCCAATCACTCTATCACCAGCACCAACCCCAGCAGTAAAAACTGAATTGTCAATAAGCAATGGCAATGGAGTGAATGGAAATAAAGTACAAATGCCTCCACCCCCAATCCAAACACCCCCGCCTAATTGGGAACCGGATGAAGTGGCGATCGCAGCTCAACGCTTAGCAGAATTTTTCAACGGACAAGTTATCCGCTTCACAGATGATTCAACAGACTTTTCTGATTCCATGACTACAGGTGGATGGGTAGAAGAATCAGAAGTGGATGATGAATAAATTGGGAATAGAGGATTGGGTATTGGGTATTGGAGATTAAGAAAACTTTTCTCTAGTACCAGTACCCAGTCCCTAATCCCCATTCCCCGTATGCAAGGTTTTCACCCATTTCAGGCGCTTCGGTCTGACGGACATTCGGGCGGTTGTACTGCTCATGACTACTAACCAGTGCAGCATGTACAAATTGCCACGGATAGTTTGTAGCAGCAAAATAAAATACGTAGGTAATGAGAATTTCTGGTCTTGACGTATCCGCCTCAAGCCTGTAAACATCCCCACCATCGACATGGTAACGGACAAGCTTGTAATCGGACTTAATATTGGTGGACGGTGACGAGCGATCGCCATTAATAAATCTGGTACTGTTGCTGTGGGCAAGATATACATAATCAGCACAAACATTAGCAAATCCCAGCTTTTGCGCCCTCCCATCCGGTTTTTGAGAATTAAATCCCAGTAATCCAAATAGCGTTGATATCCGCCTTCTGCCCAACGATTGCGTTGATGCCAGAGTGCAACAGCCTTTGTTACTCCTTCTTCTTGCACTGCTGGATGGAAAACACACTCGATATCCCATTTTTCCAAATGTAAGCGGATTGTCAAATCCAAGTCATCGGTAATAGTTTCCTCATTCCATCCACCGCAGCTGAAGAGGGCTGAACGCCTGACAAATTGACCATTGCCTCGCAGTTCGCCAATTCCACCAAGACCTGTCCGCTGTTGCTGAAACCAGGTATCGAGTGCCATTTCCGCCATTTGGCCCTTAGTCCAAAAATTTTGTTTGGCGTTGGCGATCGCTTTTCGCACCTGCACCGCCCCCACATTTTCTCTTTGGAATAAAGGTATTACTTGTGATAATAAATCTGGTGTCACTTGAGCATCAGCATCAAATACAGCGATGATTTCGCCCTTTGTCAGCGGTAGTACCTGATTCAAGGCTCCTGACTTACCGCCACTAGCCTCTGCTGAGCGTGTGAGTACTTTAAGTTTATCATATTTGTGCTGTAATTCTGTTAATAAATGGGGTGTATTATCGGTGCTGCGATCGTCAATTATCCATAGTTCGTATTTGCCATCTGGATATTCCAGATTACAAAGATTATTGACTAATTTAGCAATTACCGCTTCTTCATTTTTCGCAGCTACTAACACAGATACATAGGGATAATCTCCCTGCATTTCTTTTGGATGACGACGGGGTTTAGTAAACACTACCACCAAAGCATGAAGGCCAAGAACGGTGGTCAATCCTAGTATGAATATAGATGCCCAAGAAACTAAATGCAGAGCGATCGTGCCACTCCAGACAATAGTCAAGACTAGAGCTGCTTTACGTCTACGACCTTGAAACCGGGATGGTAGAGACATGTCTTGTGTCTCTAACACAGACTCCTCATTTACTGAGAGGTCAGACAATAAGGAGTTGAGTGGATCAAGCTCTTGATAAGAATCTTCTTCGGGCCAGGAATTCGCTGGCATAGGTTCGGTTGCTTGATTCAAAAACCACTATTTGTTCACAGTTAGTAATTTTACGGACAAATATCCTAAATCGCTACTTTTGCCGATATTAATCGGAATGGGCAAACTGGAATACCCATTATCCCTAAGCCAAAAGCCGCTGGGACTACCCTGTTTTTACCACTACTGTGGTTAATTGCTTGGCATTAACCACATTTGCCACTCTGATACATATACTTGATTCCTTTGAACGCCACATAGGCAGGAAGCATGTATAGAAAGAGTTTCACCAATGTAAACTCCGGATTAGGCAAAGCGATCGCAACTCGGCAGCTTTTGCTTGAGAAAACAGCAATAAACGCATCCACTACTTTATAGCAGGGATTTTTTAATCTATTGCCCCCAACTTTCGATAAAAGTTAACGCAGCCTTATTGTAACCGAAATTTTAATATTTCTTAGCAGTAACTTCATTTATTGGGTATGGTCATTAGTCATTTGTCATTGGCGACTTCTCCCCATCTGTCGGTTGGTGAGTTTCAACTACGCTCAACTACCGCAAAGTCGAATTACATCAGCCGATTCCCGACTCCCCGCTATGCGCTATGTGCTTTAAACGCATTTTTTGGGAATACTACTAAGAGCCTATTGCCAGTTGCCAACTAAGTTGAGGAATATTTAACAATGTCGTCTATTGAGCAACTCCAACTCCAACCTGCCACTCAACAACAAGCCAGTGTTTATTTACCTTACGTTCAGGGTGCTAAAAGGAATTTTTTACCTTATGCCATTAGTCTTTATCAAAAAGGAGTTTTGGAGGGACACCGAAAGATAGAAGCTAGTGAGCATGTCCCTTTTGTCGCCTCTTGGAATGTTGCTACTCTACCTTCAGACTTAACGCGTTGCCGAGTACAGTTTGATGGCAATGCAGAACTGAGTTACGAACTGATGCTAGCCAGTTTCGAGTTTATTAATTATTTAATTGAACTTATAGAAAACTATAAACGTTATCGTGCCACCGATTTTTCACAAGCGTTTTATCGCAAGCTGCTACGTATAGATGAATGATGGAAATCACTCAGAGTTTTGCCAGTTCGATATCAAAATTCAGAAGGCTTTGAAAACCAGGCTTCCTAACCAACAAGAGAATCAATAAATTAAAGCATGGATTCTGATTACTGATTCTTTAATTATTAAAGTTAAAATTCAGAAGAATAAGATTCCTGCTTTTTTATACAACTCACTAATTTCAGTTATCAACTATTAATTTTCTTCATCAGTATCAGCAAAATTTACTTTTTCGTAAAAGTCACTCAATTGAATTTTAAAATCAATAGTTTGCAGCAATAAAGTTGCAGAGTTACCTTCAAGTTCACTAAATAACCATTGACTTCTATCAGTTTTCACATATTGCATAACGTGATGACCATATTGGTCGATTAAAATATATTCTTGAAATTCAGGAATTGAGCGATAATATAAAAATTTATCTCCTTGGTCATAATTCTTAGTGGATTTAGATAAAACTTCTACAATTAGCGAGGGATTCATTCCTGTATAAATAGGTTCTCCCTCAATTACCATCACATCTGGATATGTGTACTGCCGATAACGAGGTATCCACAAACGCACATCACTGATATAAACATCATATTTTTTACCTTTTAGAGCAAATTTTAAGTAGGCATAAAAGTTACCTGTGATTTTATTATGATTGGTAGTACCATCTGTCATCGAAATAATTTCTCCATCGCGGTATTCACTTTTATATTCTGCTTTTTCTTCAAGTTCTAAATATTCTTCAGGGGTGTAATAACGTTTGTGTGTTTGTAATTGCATAAAATATTACCTAATTTTTATTGATTTAAATTTTTTTAACTAAATCAATACTTACTATTTAGTTAAAATTATAATTATATTAAATATTTTGAATATAATTACAGTGATTTAAACTTGCAATCTGCTGTATATAAATCTTAGATTGCAAATAACTTAGATTTAATTACTTGCAAACTACTTTGAGAAATTTAAAGGAATAAATTCAATTTGTGCTGTATTTGGATTTAATACAACTTTTACTAAATAGATATTTTCCTGTTGACGATCGCCATTTGGTTTAAAAGAAATTACTCCTGTAGCACCATTTGCTTTAAAATTAGTCTCAGCGATCGCTTGTTGCAAATTTTCACGACTAGGTGATGGTATTTTTTCTAAGGCTGCTAGCAATACACGAGTTGCATCATAAGATAATGCAGTGTGCCAATTATCTACTTTTCCCCAAATTTTCTCTACTTGTTTAGAAAAATTTCCATTAAGAATACTTCTGGAATGCCAAGGTATAGCTACTACTGCACCTGCTTGATTGCCTACTAATTCTTTAAGAAGCTTATTATTATCTAGACTATCCCCACCTACTATTAAATATTTATATTGTTTTGCATATTTAATTACTTGAAGTGCTGAATCAGAAGTTAGTCCATCAGTAGTTGTAAATAAAATAATTACATTTGCTTGTTGTTCTTTCACTTGATTTATACTAGATTCTATATTGTCATACAAGGGAATTTTCGCTACTACTTTTCCACCTAACTCAGAAAGTCTACCTTTCATTTGTGCTTGCAGAGATTGACTATAATTATTATTAGGATTAAAAAATATTGCTGCTTTTAGTTTATTTTCCTTTTTCAGGTAGTTAGCTAAAGTTTGGGCAATGACACGATTGCTAGGAACAACACGAAAAAAACAATTAGGATAATTTGATTTACAGGATGTAGATAGAGTTTCTGATGTAGCTGTCGCCGAAATTAATAATAGGTGATGTTCTTGATAAACTTTAATTGCTTCTAAAGTTGTATCACTCCTGAAATGACCAATAACAGCTAAAACATCACGTTTTTCTACTAAATAATCTGCTATTTTTCGAGCATCTTCAGTTTGATTGTTATCAGTAGCAATCAATACTTTTAAACCTATATTTTTGGTTTTATAATTTTGATTAAATTCATTTTGTGCCTGTGCTACACCACGTAATATCTCTTTACTAGAGTTGATGTTATCATTATTATTACCGATTGGAGCTACAACAGCGATAGTGTAGGCTTTAATTTTATTAACTTCTAAGCGGCTGTTATTAAGATAAATTAAGGTTTCCGGATCGCGATCTTTTTGCCAAGCTTTCTCGAACCAAGTAATTGCATCTTGGTAGTGACCCATAGCGATCGCCTTTACTCCTCGTTCTTTTTCTGCTACTTTCATATTGATATTTGGTAACAGAATTTGTTCGCCACAACTGATACTGTCGTCTTCAGGAAAATGCCTCAGCCAAATTTTTGAACATCCATTCACTCCGTTTAAATACCAATAGCTACTACCTAATCCCAGTCCCAAGAAAATAACTGTAGCAGCTAAACGAAGTGAAATCCGTGGTAAAGTAACTGGATAATTCAGGCGTTGTAAAATTACTTGAGTATTTTCCGGACGATTTTTCCAATATGGCTGCATCATTTCATCGAGCAAATCAAAAAGCGATCGCCACCTCAATTTATCTAACCAATTTCTCCAATGATTGGAGTGAAATGAAACTTGGTTGCGCCAAATTAACTTACCTGTTTGCTCGTCTTCTTGGAGATGTAAGGGAGGCTTTCCAGTTAGTAAATGTACAAAAGTTCGTCCTAAAGCAAAAAAATCTGATTGCTTTACCACTGTGCCTTTCATTTGTTCGGGTGATGAGTAACCCAGTGTACCAACGATTGTATTTTCGTTTTGTTGCTGCACATAAGTTTGTGCTAAATCGCGTACTGCTCCAAAGTCAATTAATACCAGTTGTCCATCTGGTTTTACCATAATGTTTGCTGGTTTAATATCCCGATGAAAATATCCCTGAGCGTGGACTCGGTCTAAAATTTTTAGTATTTGTTTTAAATAAGCGATCGCTAGTTCTGGTGTGATGGGTTTATGCTCGCGATTTTTTAACCATTGTTGTAAATTTAAACCATCAATTTTTTCCATTACCAAGCAGTATAATGGCTCTGGGGAATCTAGAAAGTTCAATTCAAAATATCCATCTGGCTCAACTTGAGGAATTCCTGAATTATTCAAGCGAATTAATACCTCAGCTTCTCGCTTAAACAAATTGACTATCTTGGATTTTTTCTCGTTATCGCTAACTAAAGATAAATTCAAAACCTTGAGGACTTTTTTGATACCATTATCTTCTACTTCAAAAGTCCAAGAAAAGCCTCCACTACCTAATAACTTAATTACTCGATACTTATTTTCTAATAACAAATTTGCCCCACAGTTACGACAAAAAATGTTACCATTGGCATTCATCAAATCAGCAGGATTTGGACACTTGGGATTGAGGCAATAACTCATAGAGCTAAAACTATTACTTGAGAATGGCAATATTATTGATGTTTATTTGTGTCCACCTGCTTAGTAATGTATAATAAAGTTCAAGAAGTCAGGGTGTTTGTCAAGCATTAAAGTACTTGCTAGCGCTGCCAAAGCATGTTGTATGTCTAAATCTGCAATCACCGTTACTGTCAAATTGTTCGCCGCTTATCAAGAAGCTTTTCAGGTTTCAGAACTAGTACTGGAATTTCCCAATAGTACGCCGGTTAAGGCAGTATGCGATCGCCTGATAGCTGAACACCCCGAACTCTCTCAATGGCGCGACATTACCCGCTTCGGGATTAATCTGATATTTGTTGAACCAGATACTCTCCTAGAAGATGGCGATGAAGTTGTGTTAATTCCTCCGGTTAGCGGTGGTTAAGCAAAACAGTTAAAAGTTAACTGCTAATTACTTATTATTCCTCAGTTTTTCTTATTTCACCTTGGCGCGGAAGCGCACGAAACCGTAAACATCTTTAACTAAAGCTGGTAAATCTGGACTGCGCGTGATATTCACCACCACAGCACCATTAGTGTTAGTACCGCAGGATGATGGTGCTGACTCGTTAGCAAGATAAAAACGTCCGCGATCGCTATCTTCAACATCGCTCAGGTAAACTGTAGGAGTGCTGGAACTAATTGCAAGGGCGATACCTCGGTCTGCTGCTGGTAAGCCGCCATCAGTAGGAGTATTACCGTTAAACGCACTGGGAATAAAAGTAGCATTATTTGGAACTAAGTCGCAGAATTTAACGTTAGTAGCATCATTCGGCCCTTTGGAAAGAAAGTAAATAGTGTATTCCAACTCATCCCCTGGCTTCACAGTCCCAGCATTAATCAATCCCCGTAGATAGCCAGCAGGCCATTTTGTATCATTATCATCAGAAGCGAATGGTTCTGGTAGATAGTTGGCAGCAGTTGTCGCCACGTCGCTGCGACCATCTACAATATCGGTTAAATCTTGATTATTGATGCGGGTGATGCGTTTGACTAACAAAAGCTTTGCATTCGCAGCAGTAGCACCGTTATTGTTTTCGCCAACGCTGGTAACGCGACTACCTGTAGTATCAGTGTCTCTAGTTGGTAGGTAGTTTGTACACCGTGTGCTAGCGTTCCCACTGGTGGTTGCTTCCCAACAAGCACTGACATTGGTATCCTGGCCATTAGGAGTTAAGCTGATAGATTGACCATTGCTAGCTCCAATTAACGAAGACTGATATGTGTTGTCCCAGAGATTGAGAACACTTGCAGGAGGCGTATTAATTTCATTACCACTGCCATAGGCAATGTAGTCAATAATTTTATTTTGATTATCGTACAACCAGATATCATCACCCAAGTTGTTGAGTTTGGGAGTCTGTCCCAACCAAGCTTGAAAAGCTGCTCCTGTTGCTTGATGGTTGGCGTTGTTATCTCCAATCCAAATCACAGCATATTTTCCCGGTTGTAAGGTTGTACCGTTAGGAAATGTATAAGTAAAGCCGTTAGTGCCATCATTATCATTAGCAGTCAGGTGTCCGTCGGCTAACTTCAAACCACTCAAATCTACAGTTGATGAAGAAGGATTATAAAGTTCAATAAATTCATCGTTAGTGCTAGTAGTAGTACCTGTTTCGCTATATAAGACTTCGTTGATTATGACTTTGCCAACATTCGATGAAACTGCATCAATAATGTTAAATGGAGTTGGTTGAGTTTGACCAGGATAATAAGTCCATAAATCCAACCCTTTGGCATCTCCAAAAGAGCCGTTGCATGATGTATTAGCGTTACCAAGGTTACCAAACTGACCAAATTTCCGGTCATTGCTGGCGGTGTCAAAGCCATTAATTGGGTCGCTAAAGGCTGGGTTTGGTGGATTGGTACCACAAATTACCTGACCAGAGGTCTGGACTTGAGTACCACCGATGGTTTTATAACCGCGATCGTCATAAAATCCTCTAGTGTTACCTATAGGATTAGTGGCATTCAGCATGGTAATGGTAGGCCCACCAGTAAAATTGTTTTCCGCATCCAGCAAGGGAAAGTGATATTCACCTCCAAAGGTTCTGACACGGACTTTATAATTACTGCCAACCGGAAAAAAATTACCACTGTTATCTTTACCATCCCAACTAGCAGCTTGTTGTCCTGCTGTAGTCATAGTCCCTCGTAAAAGACGGTTTTGGGAGTTAGTGGGATCGAAATTGCTACCGTCTTGGCTGATAATCAGTTCGTAAATACCTGCAACGTTGCTGTCAAAGTTAAAAGTACCGCCTGTACCGTAAGAACTGTTATTTCCTGTAACTGTGCCGTTGAATTGTAAATTATTAACAGCAGGAATAATTGGGCTAAGGGGAATACCAGTTCCGTCTAAAGTGCCGTCCCGTTTGTAACGTTCAACGTATGGAAGTACGTTGCTGTCAATGGAGTTGAAAAAGGTAGCGTATTGGGGACGAGCCAAGCTAACACCACCTTGGGGATTTGTCAGCTGAGCATCTGCCCCTAGTAGGTCGTGATAGAGAGGGGTTTTACCATCACTATCAAAAAAGCCAGTTTGATTACCATAGAGAACGAATCCATTAGGATCTGTGCCTCTGAGTTCTACTTTATATTGGAAGCCATCTGTGGTTACAGGATAGACTGGGAAGTTGAGATATCGACCATTATTACCAGTAAATAAAGCCAGATAATAGCTGAATAATCGCCCGTTAAAGTCGGTTATTGAAGTTTGATTGCTACTACGTACTGTAACATCCCAAGCTGCAACACTCGTTCCTTGTTGAGCATTAAAGTTATTAGCATTGCTCAAATTAATCTCACCAGTAGGGGCACCATTAGCTGATGAGTTACCCCCAGTTGGCCCATAGAAAACTATGTCATAAACTCCAGTGGATGGAGCTTGGTAGTAGCAGGGAATATAGCCGTTAGGATTACCTCCTCCAGAAATAGCACGGGGGCCATTTAACTCCTGTTGGCGAGTTGAGATAACTCCTCGTCCGGGTTGAGAAGTAGTACACACAAAATCTGGTGTGCTGGGAACAGTTTCACTGCCAATACTTCCACTGATACGACCGGGGTTGTAAACGCTGATATTACCGCTACTTACCCCAACTGCGCTAGAACCCAAAAGAATATACTCATCTTTATTGGCATAAACTTTAAGCAACGTTCGTCTCAGCACGATACCGCCATAAGTATCAGTACGCCACTCTAGGTTAGCTCTGTTACTACTGGCTGGGGCGCTACTGGGATACAGCGTGCGGCTACCTTCAGCTTGAGCAGATTGTATTCCAATATTCAAGCAGCACAGCCAGAAAGCAAAGCCAGTTAGTAGTTTTTTATAAAGGTTGAGGTGCTTGTTATTGACCGCTAAAAGACATTTTAATAGACTCATTTATGCTTTGCTGGCTCCTGATTTTAATTGAATGATTGCCATGTCTGCGACAAAGCACTCTATGTTTAAACAAAATTTAAAAGGCACTTATAAAAAAGAATAAAAACTCTCATGCACTTAGGCGATGCCTGATTTTAGGTTACCCAAGTTGTACGAAAATCTACCATTTTGATTCGCATTCACTGTGGCGATCGCTTTACAATTCTCAAATCAAGATCGCGACTTTGTTAATTTGGTTGATTGTCTTAAACAGTAACTATTTTTAGCGTTGCATAATAAGGTATGAAAATCTCACGCTCTAGAGGCACAACACAGAGAGAAAGATTGAGTTTTCGGACTTTTCTACAAAACTTTGGAATCTATTCATACCACAATCAGCAACGCCTTGATGCTAGTGGTAGCAATTATTGCTGGGTTGGTTAGTTTGGGATTTACCAGTATGCATGGATAAAATAGCATTTTTAGATACGTATACACACATTTGATATCAGTACTTCCTTCATCAATTGAAATGTATTGTGTTTTCGTCTGCGATACGCGCAGCGTCAAGCCAGAGGCTTATCGTCCCCGTGGTCAGATATGATTTAGTTGTGGTTGTGTACACTCAAAATCCAAAACTTTGAAAAGAATTTACAGAATATGAGTTCACTCGAACCAAGTATAAGTACTGAAGTCCCGGCATCTGATATTATGCTTCAGATGATTTCTGGCTTTTGGGTGTCACGGGCAATCCACGCTGCTGCTAAACTTGGTATTGCTGACTACCTCAAGGAACAGCCAAAGACACCAGAAGAACTAGCTACAATCACTGGTACTCACGCGCCATCTTTGTACAGATTACTGCGTGCGCTTGCCAGTGTGAGTATATTTGCTGAAGATGACGATCGTCGATTTGGCTTAACACCCTTGGCTGCTACATTACAAACAGATGTTCCTGGTTCTTTGCGTTTTTTTGCCATTTCTGAACTGGGACAAGCGCACTACTTAGGCTGGGATAACCTGCTATATAGCATCAAAACTGGCGAGATTGCCTTTGACCACATCGCTGGAATGAGTGTTTGGGATCATTACCTTAAAAACTCCGAAGCTGGCAAGTTGTTTAATTTGGCAATGACAAGTCTAACAACTTCCGTTATATCAGCAATTATTTGCAGTTATGACTTCTCAGCATTCAACACCATTGTTGATGTCGGAGGAGGTGAGGGCAGTTTGGTGACTAATATCCTTAAAGCTTATCCGACTGTTAAAGGTATTATCTTTGATATACCAACGGTGATAGAAGAAGCAAAATCTCGCCTGCAAGCACAAGGATTTGCAGACCCTTTGGGTGACGCTCTCTACGAGACGCTGCGCGAACGCAGGCTCGCTAACGCTACGCTAACGCAGTCGCCTGGGTCGGGAAACCCTCCTTTACCGTTGTCTCATCGCTGTACGGTAGTGTCGGGGAACTTCTTTGAATCAGTAACAGCAGGTGGTGATGCTTACCTTCTCAAGCACATCATTCATGACTGGGATGACGAAAAAGCGATCGCTATTCTCAAAAACTGTCATCAGGCAATGTTACAGCACGGCACGCTGCTGCTGTTTGAGACAGTAATTCCTCCTGGGAATGCATCTTCTTTTAGCAAGTTGTTTGACCTAAATATGCTAGTTATGACTGGTGGACGCGAACGCACAGAAAAGGAATATCAAGTGCTACTGCTTCATGCAGGCTTTCAACTTACCCAAGTTATTCCAACCCCGTCACCAATTAGCATTATTGAGGCGCGAAAAATTTAAAGGTTTAGCTGAAAATTTAGCTTATCAAATTATTGAAGCTGTACGGCGATTACCTCGTAGTGCGCCCTTGCGGGTTAAGAGACTTGTTCGCGTAGCGTCTTTGATAGGAGAAGCAACTGGTGCGACATGGAGAAATGAGAGTTTGAGAGATATTTTGCCTAAGTCCTATTAACTATGAAATATTACAGTTACTAAAGGTAGGAAAGCTAACATAAATCTATGCCAGGAATGCAATTGAGCTTCTGGCATTGATTCTGATGGTGCCAATAAAGCTTCTACTCTTTGTTCTAATCTATCGCCTGCACTAGGAGAACCCAATGCAGCACAGCAAATTTCTGATGATACAGGGCTGTTACTAACCACCAACAGCAGTGATTCTGCTAGCACCAAAGGGTCTACCTGCAATGCTGCATAACTGTCGGCGCGGAGTTCGCGCAAAACTAACAGTTCTTGCCACAAAGGTTCTGTATTTGGCAACCATGCAGTGCAGGAACGCACCCAACCCAACCAGAAAAACCAGAATGTATCCTTATACTGATAATGCCCTTGTTCGTGTGCTAAGACGCTTTCTAAATGATTTGGTGAGAGAGTTTGCAGTAATCCTTTGCTAACAACTAATTCAGGTTGCCAAAAACCAATTTGACCGGCAAACATTGCTTCTGTTTGCAGTAGTCTGGCTCGTCTGTCGCCCAAATTTACTAAAGGACAGTTACGGGCAGATTCCACAGATTGCCAACCTTGAAAAGCAAGTTTGATGCATAAAATGGCAAAAATAGCTAAATAAATTAATGCCAGCAGATAACTGATTGAGCCTGTGTACATTCCGCCCATTTTTCCTTGGGCCCCCATAAACAACACAGCGATCGCAGTCATAAAAATTAGCAAAGGCGGAAAGAGAAACAAAAATAGCGATCGCCGCCACCGCAAACTCCAACTGCCTTGGGGTTCTTTCCAAGAGGATCTTAACCACCAAGCAACTCCCAAAGCAATCAAAATCATCATTAGATGCATCATTTTTCCTCCCTGGCTTGGCGTGCAGATTGTATGCGTTTGGCGATGGCTGCGATTTGCTCGCTGGCTGCTTCATCGAGACTATCGGCGAAGGCTGCAATTACATCAGGGTTACCCACTGCCAAAAATCGCTGTAACTGCTCGTGGGCCTTGATTACCTCTGACTGCTGCTTACTCAACAACGGCCGCCAAAAAAATGCCCGTCCTTTTTTGTCACAGGCCAGCCAACCTTTGTCTGTGAGGCGTCGCAAAACAGTGGTTACAGAAGTATAAGCTAATTCGCGGTTGGGATCTAAGAGAATGCGATCGTGGACATCTTTGACTGTAGCTGAACCAAGTTCCCAGATGATATTTAGTATTTCCGCTTCCAAAGGGCCTACAGACAGTTGTTTAGGACGGTAGTCGGGTAAAGGTGCCATAGTGATTTTTGAAGGGAATAGGGAATGGGCAATGGAAAGATCGGGAGGTAGGGGAACTCCAATAAATAAATTATCCTGTTTGAAGTTGGTGAGTGTTGAGTGTTAACTGTTGACCGATGACTGTTAGCTTTCTTGTTTTAGATTACAAGATCGTGCAGCAAGTCGAAAGTCTAAAAACATAAAAATAAGCTTTTTGAGCATTTATTTAGGATTAGTGACTCTTAAAATTTAGTTAAAAACCTGTTTTTTACCTCCTACCTGCTCACTGTAATTTATGTATTTAATGAGATACATTGTGTATTCTGATGCGAAAAAATTTTGTCCGACTAATTATGACTATAGTTAGTGACAGTAACTAGGTAGAATGTTATTTGTTTGCCGCAGTAGTATAAAAACAGGTGTATCCAGCGCGTGAAGCTATTTGTATACCACACTCCGGAATTGACTCCAACGGATAAACCGCCAGAATGTGCGATCGCAGTTGATGTCTTGCGAGCCACTAGCACAATAGCGACTGTTTTAGCAGCTGGAGGCGAAGCTGTACAAGTATTCAGCGATTTAGATGAACTAATCGCAGTTAGCGAAAAATGGCCTCCTGAAAAACGTCTGCGGGCTGGAGAACGCGGCGGCGCTAAAGTAGAGGGCTTTGAGTTGGGTAACTCTCCCCTCGATTGCACATCAAAATTGGTGCAGGGGCGTCGATTATTTATCAGTACCACAAATGGTACTCGTGCCTTACAACGGGTGCAAGACTCGCCAAATGTATTAGCCGCAGCCTTAATCAATCGAGCAGCTGTGGTACAATTTCTGGTAGATAAGCAACCAGAGACAGTGTGGATTGTCGGTTCCGGCTGGGAAGGTAGTTTTTCTTTAGAGGATACAGTTTGTGCGGGTGCGATCGCTCATAGTCTTTTAGAACAAACTGAGTTATCACTAGAGCAAGTAGCTGGTAACGATGAAGTAATTAGTGCGATCGCTCTTTACTCTCAGTGGCAAAATAACTTATTGGAATTATTTCACCAAGCTAGTCACGGCAAACGCCTATTACGTCTTCAATGTCAAGAAGATTTGAAATATTGTTCCCAAACTGATATTTTAGATGTCTTGCCAATACAAACAGAGATAGGAGTTTTAAAAAGGGCATAAAGATTGGGGACTGGGGACTGGGGTATTAGGATTATCAAAGCGGTGGAAAAGGTAAGAAGGTTTTTTATAATCTCTCCACATTTTTTCATTCTTCTTATTTCTCTCATCTCCCAATCTCCAAGAGCATTTGGCGGAGTCTTTGTCGCCAATGGGGGGGATATGTTCCTAAAAGTGCCGAAATTTTGCCACAAGCAAGTACAGAATAACCAGGGCGATAGGCGGGTGTAGGATATTCGGCGGTTGTAATGGGGACAATATTTTTAACTTTCAGAGGAAATCCTAGCTGCTGCGCTTCTTCAAAAATGGCAACAGCAAAGTCATACCAGCTAGCAACGCCGCTATTAGTGTAGTGGTATGTGCCTGCAATATCTGTCTTTAACTGGGGAATTATCTCGGCTATAACTGCGGCTATATCTTTTGCCCAAGTTGGGCTACCAATTTGATCGGCGACGACACGCAGTTCTGGGCGTTCTGCACCCAGTCGCAGCATGGTTTTGACAAAGTTACTTTTGCCAAAGTTTCCATAAACCCAAGCTGTGCGGAGGATGAGATGATGGGTGCAATTTTCTCGAATTGCTCGTTCTCCTGCAAGTTTGGTTTTTCCGTAGACACTCAAGGGATTAGTCGCATCGGTTTCCTGATATGGGCGACACCCATCGCCATCAAAAACGTAATCGGTGGAAATATGAATTAGAAAGGCTCCTAACTTTTGACTTTCTTGGGCGAGAATTAAAGGTGCGGTAGCATTAATAGCACTAGCAAGTTCGGATTCGCTTTCGGCTTTATCTACGGTGGTATAAGCAGCAGCGTTAATAATGATTTGCGGTTGTTTTGATTTGATAATGCTGCGGAGAGTATCAGGCTCGGTAAGGTCTACCATTGGGCGTGCAACTGAGATAGTATTACCGTAGGATGGAAGAATTTGTTCCAATTCTTGACCTACTTGCCCATTGCTACCAATCAGTAGAATTGATTTACTCTTAGTCATTAGTTATTAGTCATTTGTCATTGGTAATTTGTTATTTGTCCCTCTGTTTGTGTACTCCACATTCCCCATCTTCTTACTGCTCCAAACTGGAGGTTACAGTAAAATATCCAGATTGATATTAAAAGTATTTAATTAAATATTTCAGCAGTTTTTAAAGATTTCCCGACTTGGTCTTTAGCTGATAAAATTGGTGGCGCACTCAAAGGCCAATCTATAGCTAAATCTGGATCGTTCCAGAGGATTGTACGATCGCCTTGGGGTGCGTAGTAATCTGTAGTTTTATACACCACTTCAGCTGTTTCTGAAAGCACGAGAAAGCCGTGAGCAAAGCCTATTGGTATCCAAAGTAAGCGTTTGTTCTCAGCACTGAGTTCATAACCCACCCACTTACCAAATGTAGGCGAACTTCTTCTAATATCAACGGCTACGTCAAAGATGGTGCCGGCGATCGCCCGAACGAGTTTACCTTGGGGTTGTTGAATTTGGTAATGCAATCCACGCAGGACGTTTTGCTTAGAACAAGAATGGTTATCTTGCACGAAGTTCGCAGCAATACCAGTTTCTTGGGTAAATTTTTGGTGGTTATAGGCTTCAAAGAAGAAACCGCGATCGTCTGCAAATACTTTGGGTTCGAGTTGTATAACTTCGGGAATTTTGGTATATGTAATGCTCATTAATACTATTGTGAATAATTTGCCAAAGTGTTAATTTTGTCAATAAATCAACACAATAATTACATGTAGTAGCATAACATTTTGACTGTAGCTTTTCTTGCTTTTAATCACTAAATTATGTGAGTTCAATTTGACAGTCATCGCCAATTAGGAATCGTAAAGCTTTCGGGCGACGGGGTGCAATAGTCAATTGGGCGCGTTGTCCAATTACACTATCGATAATCCGCTGATGGATTCCGGCAATTTTAGCACCTTCTAAAATTACACTGTGTTCTAAATCTGTATCCACGAGTGTGGCATTGTTCGCAATGCTACTATAAGGACCAATGAAACAGTTTTCTAAATAGCAATTGCTACCAATAATTACCGGGCCGCGAATTGTGCAATTAATAACTTGAGATTTAGCACCAATTTTAACTCGTCCAATAATTTGACTTTGGGCGTCGACTTCGCCGAAAATTGATGCTGTCATATAGGTGTCAAGAATCAATCGGTTAGCTTCTAACAAGTCATCTTTTTTACCAGTATCTAACCACCAACCTTGGAGTTTGTGCGCGACGACGTGCTTTTGTTGATTAATTAAATATTGAATAGCATCAGTAATTTCGAGTTCCCCTCTGGCGGAAGGATGAATATTAGCGATCGCATCAAAGATAACGTGAGAAAAGAAATAAACTCCTACCAATGCCAGATTTGAAGGAGGAATTTTCGGTTTTTCAATTAACTGTAATACCCTGCCTCTATCATCGACCTCAGCCACACCAAAGGCGCTAGGATTAGCAACAGGACGCAACAGAATTAAAGCATCAGGTTGCTGTTGGCTAAATTGTTGCAGAAAATAACTTAAGTCGCCTAATTGAATCAGGTTATCGCCCAAGTACATAACAAAAGGAGAATCTCCTAAAAACGGACGGGCGATTAGAACGGCGTGAGCAAGTCCGGCTGCCTTATTTTGTAATATGTAAGTAATCTTCGCTCCAAAGTATTCTCCATTTCCGGTTTTTGCTTGGACTTCTGCACCTGTTTCCGGACTGATGATGATACCAATATCAGTAATACCAGTAGCCACCATTTCTTCAATCCCATACCACAAAACAGGTTTATTAGCAACTGGTACGAGTTGTTTTGCTCCGCTGTAGGTGAGGGGACGTAAGCGTGTACCTTTACCGCCAGAAAGAATTAATGCTTTCATAAGTATTAGTCATTGGTCACTTGTACTGAGCGGAGCCGAAGTATTGGTCATTAGTCATTTGTTATTCGCCGCGTCCTCTACCCAACGGTAATATTCTACACGTAGCGGGATAAGACTTCGGCAGTGGCCTTTCCTGTTTTTTCCCAACTGAATTGTTGGGAGTGAAGAATTCCCTGATTAGAAAGGCGCGATCGCAATCCGGAATCAGTTGCAATTGCCAGCATTGCCTCTGTAATTTCTCTGGTATTGTAAGGATTAATCAGAATCGCCGCATCCCCAGCTACTTCTGGTAGGGAGGAGAGATTGGAGGTAATTACTGGGGTACCACAAGCCATTGCTTCCAAGACGGGTAAACCAAAGCCTTCCCACAGACTAGGGAAAACAAGAGCGATCGCTTGATTGATGATTTTTGGCAATTCGCTATAAGGAACATAGTTGAGGAATTTTACTCGATCGGTGATACCGAGTTGTGCAACTTGGGCTGTTAAAGTTGGGGTGTAACGGCGATCGCTTGGCCCTGCTAACCATAGTTCATAGTCGTTGTTATTGGGTAGCGCCGCAAAAGCTGCAATCAGTCGATGTAAGTTTTTATAAGTGTTTTGGCGTCCAATGTAGAGAAAATAGTTGCGGGTGGGGAGATTGAGCAAACAAAAATGAGTGCGATCGTAAGCAAGAGGGACAGAGGTAATTTTGCTAGCGGGAATATGAAAAAAATTGGTGATGTCCTGAGCTGTAGCTTGGGAGTTACAGACAATGTGTTGTGCTTGGTTGATGACTTGAGGAATGTAATAGCGGTGATAAGATGTCAGTGGTGAAAACTGCTTCGGAAAACGCAATGGGATAAAATCGTGAGCCATCACCACAAAACGACAATCAGTATAAAGGGGTGCTTCTGGAAGTAAGGAAAATAAAATTTGGGATTTTAGCTTTCTATAAATTTCTGGTAGTTGAAATTGCGTCCACACAAGCCGTTTTAAATGGCCTTTTACTCCTTGTTCTGCGGTTTGATGAGGAGGAACTGGATAACAGTTGTAACCAGAAATATTATTGGAAATCAAGAGTGTGGGGTCGAGTTCTTGTAAGTGAGGTAGTAAATTGAGAGCATAGGTAGTGATACCTGTGGGTTGAGTCAATAAAAATGACAGATTAATTAATAATGCCACGATTGTTAATCAGAAAATATTTAAAAATTGATTTTTATAAATTTAATATTTCAATATTTGATTTTTAAAATATATTAAGTCTTTAATCAATTATTTAATCTGCTTTTTTGTGATATAATCCCGGATACCATAAATTTTTCCTAATGCAGCTTGTGGCTTTAATACAATCGCTAAGATTGCCTTAAATATTTGAAAACTTAATCTGATTTCAAAGATACTTTTATTCGTGTATTTATCGAGAGTTAGTAAATAACTATACGTACTATTCCTAATTTTATTAAAAATATTTCTATCAGTAATGGATGATGGTTCATGTACTATTGAAAAATTATTTATGGCAACTATATGTCCTTGATTAGCATAGCGTAAGCAAAAATCTACATCTTCATAATAAAGAAAGTAAGCAGAGTCAAAATTAGGACATTCTATAAAATTATTCAAATTAACAATTAGACTACACCCAGAAACCCAATCGCAATTAACATAACCCAAATCTATACTTGTTAATTTTTTTTGAGTAATGATTGCACCAGTTTTAGGAACAAAGCGACCGCCAGCAAACCAAACTTTGCCTCTGGGTGTATAAATAAGTGTACCAAGAATTGAAATTTCTGGATACAACTCAAAAAATGGCTTAACTTTATCTAAAGTATTTTCTATTAAATAAGTATCTGGATTAATTATCCAAACACAGGCTTGGGGGTCTTGAATATAAATCCATTTTAAGCCTAAATTACAAGCACAACCAAAACCTAAATTAGTCTCAGCATCAAAAATAAATATAGATTCAGTTTTTAGATTGTCAATAGAACGGTCATCAGATGAGTTATTGATAATAACTACTTTGTAGTTAACATTAGTTGTTTTTTGGATGGAATTAATTAATTTTAAAATTAATTTTGTAGAATAATAATTAACTATTAAAAAATAAATCACTGTAATTATATTAATTTTCTATCTCAGCTAATCTTGTTCAAAAAAAAATTACAAACTTTACTAAATATACTTGCTCAACCTTGTATTTGTCGTAATTATTTTGGGAATTAGTATTATTACTCAAATCTTAAAATTACAGATATTTTCTATTAAGTCTAAAATATAATTTTTTGTTTGAAAATCCACAATCTTCAATCACTTTAATCAAATCAAAACCAAGTTTTACCAAGCTTTCCTTGAAAGCCGTGAAATGTTCCCAGCAAGCAAGCCCATATTTTTCTAGTTTTTTCTTCAGGATCGTAAAGTAAAATTGTAACTATCCTGCGGAGTAAATATTTTATGCGTTGACCATAACTAGTTAGTTGATATAAGCCTTGGGCATAGCGAGTTTCTAAATAAGTATGGTTACGATTAATATAGTAGTTACGTAGAACAGAGTATTGCTGAATAATCGCTTCTTGCTGAAAAAATTTTACTTGGACTGGATTACCAAAATTATGATACATAATAGCTTTAGTAACTATCAAATTACGGAACCCCTGTTGGTGTAATCTCAGTCCATAGTCGAGGTCAATTCCATCTATAAACAATTCTGCACGAGGAAGACTAATAGTTTTAGCAGCAGCAATGGAAATTAAAGAACCAGAAGTTATAGGAGAATCGCACTCATAAAAATCAACATTATTATTGTGTTTGTAACCTTTAAACTGGTCTCTAACAAAAACTGCTCCTTCTATAACTTTTCCTGTTTTTTCATCAATGGAAGTAGGAGCAATAATCGCAATTTTCTTATCATTCTCTAAAGACAACTCATTGTAAAATTTTAACAAAATTTCTAAGCAATCGTTACTCGGTAAACTATCTTGGTCAAAAGTCCATAAAAAATCATAATCTTCCTTTATTGCCCATTCCAACCCAAGTACCAAACCTTGACCAATGCCAATATTTTCTGGATAATGATGTATCAAAATCGATGCACTATTATCGAGTTCTAGTAATTCTTGTTCGGAATTATCTACGACAAAAACAATATCTATTGGTAGAGATTGAGATTTAATAGCTTGCAGACACTTGCTAGCAGCTTGTTTATCTTGATAGAGGGTTATGTAAGCTGCCACTTTTGCTCTCATGGAGTTAGATGTTATGTAACAACTCTATTTATGTATTTTATATTTTAATTCTTTAATCTTCAAGTTTGCTTATCAAAACGAGCTAACACAAATCACAATCTAGATACTTTTAAAACACCTTTTGATAATAACCAACATTTCTAGATACTTGAGCATTATAAATTTCCTCTAGTATCTGTCGAAGATTATACTTGTATTCCCATATTGGATAATGAGAACGGAACTTTCTGACATCTGAAATGTACCAAATATGATCGCCAGACCGATTCTCTTCTGTATAAGTATATTGCAGCTTTTTACCTACTATATCTTCACAAATTGAGATTGCTTCTAACATAGAACAATTGCTATGGCGAGAACCCCCAATATTATAAACTTCTCCGCATCTGGGATTTTGATAAAAATGATAAAAAGCATTGACTAGATCGTAACTGTGTATATTATCTCTAACTTGTTTACCTTGATAGCCAAATATGGTGTAAGTGTCACCTGTAATAGTACATTTCATTAAGTAAGCTAGAAAACCATGCAACTGAGCGCCAGAATGGTTAGGGCCAGTCAAGCAACCTCCTCTAAAGGTAACAGTCTTCATGCCGAAGTATTTACCATATTCTTGAACTAATATATCTGCGGCAACTTTAGAAGCACCAAATAGAGAATGTTTAGAGTTGTCAATTGTCATTGACTCATCAATACCCTCTGTGTATTGATGATTTGGTTCAATTTCCCAACGTTTTTCTAACTCTTCCAAGGGTAAATAGTTAGGAGTATCGCCATAGACTTTGTTAGTTGAGGTAAATATAAAAGTTGTATCAGGGCAATACTGTCGAGTTGCTTCTAGTAATACTAAAGTTCCGTTAGCATTAACTGTAAAATCTGTATGAGGGTCTTTTGCTGCCCAATCATGAGATGGTTGTGCTGCTGTATGAATAATCAGACAAATATCAGAGGAATATTTTTGAAAGAGGTTTTCGATTGCAGAGCGATCGCGGATATCAATATCATAATGACAATAGCTATCACCATATTTATCTTCTAAGATGCGCCGATTCCACTGTGTTGATGCAGATTCTCCGAAAAATACGGACCGCATGTTATTATCGATACCCACAACATCAAAACCGTTTTGGGCAAAAAAATGAACCGATTCTGAACCAATCAGACCACAAGAACCAGTAATTAAAACCGTAGGCATATATTTTGAATCATGTCATAGTACAACTATTAGTTTAGGATAAAATGACATTTCACTTGGAGTTAAATTAGAACGGTTTAGTTGCTTTGATAAACATTTGTCCTCCGAGAAAATTCCAAACAAACGGTAATTTGAGATAAAGTTTTAATAATTTAGGCGATGTTGGTCTACCTTTAGTTGAATATGGCAAAAATCTGGG
The DNA here is from genome assembly GCA_029379225.1 of Nostoc sp. S4. Taxonomy (GTDB): domain Bacteria; phylum Cyanobacteriota; class Cyanobacteriia; order Cyanobacteriales; family Nostocaceae; genus Nostoc. The sequence goes on from JAQYWR010000023.1 coordinate 40,953, forward strand.
AATCAGAATATCAATTTTGAACCCAATAGTATATAGTAATTCTTGAAGTGAAAGATGGGTTATTGGTAATTGATGATCGATAAAGTCATAATATTCTTTAATCGAATATTTAAAATTTGGCTGTATGATTAATATTGCTCCCCCAGGCTTGAGGTAGTTGAAGCAAAATAATAAAACTTCAATTAGCTCTTCCTTATTGCTTAAATGTTCAAAAAAGTTTGAAACAAAAATTTTGTCAAACCGTTCTTTTATTTTCTCCTGTTCTCTTAAGTTCAAAATATCTAGATTGAGAACATTTACGTCAGGATTAGCAAATGCTTGAGAATCAGGATTAAGATCTATTAAATATTTTTTTGGTGCTTGAATATTATTGATAAACTCACAATAGCCTCCCCCAATATCTAAAGTGATTGAGTCTTGTCCCACATGCTTTTGTAAAAACTCCTCAATTAAGATTTTCCACAGCGCTATTTTAGCTCTTCTCTGTTGACTATCAAAACGGTTAGAGTAAAGTTTTTTTAGATATTCTTCTTGTTTCATAGGTCTTTGAGGCAAAAGTTAGTTTTTACTAAATAACTTAAGATAATATAGATTTGAGCATTGTTTCATACTCAACAATCCAGTTATAAATATCTTTAAGAGTTCGTTCTGGATTCATCATTGGTTTCCATCCAGTCTTATGACTTATTTTTGAACAATCAGTAATATAGATAGGTATGTCACCTTGTCTGGCTGTTTCTTCTGATTTTATTAGAATAGATTTACCAGTAATTGTCTCGCATAATTTAGTAGTTTCTAATAGAGATAAACTATTATCAACACCTCCACCAACATTTAAAACATCTCCTTCTAGTTCGGAAAAATGTTCTAACTGATAATTGATTAAGCGTAATAAATCTTTAATATGCAGTAAATCTCTAACTTGTTTACCTATACCGCCATAACCTATGTAACTGAGAGATTTTTCAAAATAGTGTGCGGCTAACCACAAAACAAAAACGCCTTGGTCAACTTTACCCATTTGCCAAGGCCCTGTAATTACACCACAACGGTTGACTATAGCCTGAATATCATAAGCCTGCCGATACTCTTCAATCAGCATTTCCGAGGCAAGTTTAGTCGTGCCATATAAAGAACGGTAGTTTTGCAGTGGAAATTCTTCTGCAATACCAAAATGAGACACTCCTGGTATTGTCTGTTCAACAGCAATGCTAAAGCGGGTTGGTAATTCTACTAGATTAACTGATTTAAGTGTTTCAATCGGATAAACACGACTAGTGGATAGAAACAGCAAACGAGCTTGAATTTGTCTAGCTAGTTCAAGAACATTTATTGTTCCCACCAAATTTGTTTGCAGGACGTATTGTGGAGATACAAATCCTGCAAGTACAGAAGGTTCAGCAGAACAATCAATGATGGTATCTACGTTAAACATTCCAGGATCTAAATCGCTAGAAGAACGAATATCACCATGAATAAAGTCTATTCCCAAATTTTTTAGTCGAGGAAGATTTAATTCTGATCCGCGCCTTCGGAGATTATCAAAGCATATAATTTTCCAACCAAAATGATGCTTTTTTAGATGAATTGCTAAGGAACTGCCAACAAAACCAGCTCCTCCTAAAATCAGAATCTTCTCAGCCATTTGATTTCAACCTTTGATTTACTAGCAGTCTATTTTTGCTGAGATGATAATCTCCACGGGATAAATGTTTTTCTAGCCAGATATAGAGGACTATAAATAAATATCGACTCCCCATTTCTTTTAGTTTTAACTTTGAAACCCCTGTGGTTCTATTCCTCCAAGTAATGGGGATAGTTGCATAAGAATACCCTCTTACTATGGCTTTGAGTGGCATTTCTACGGTTAAGTTAAAATGATGAGATACTAATGGTGAAATACCTTGAATAACATCTTTATGATAAATTTTAAATGCATTAGTAGTATCGTTAAATTTTAAGCCAAATAAAATTTTAATAAATAAGTTAGCTAAACGATTAACAATTAATTTGTGGCTGGGATAGTCAATTACTTTACCTCTTTTAATGAAGCGGGAACCAAAAACACAATCGTAGCCCTCTTGTAGTTTATGATAGTAAGATACGATGTCTTCTGGTGCATCGGAACTATCCGCCATAACTATAGCTACAGCATCTCCTATAAAATTCTCTAACCCACAACGAACTGCAAACCCAAAGCCGTTATGATAATAATTATTGATGTAACGCAGCTTACTGTTTTCCAAATTAAGTTGCTGTAATAATTTTTCTGTACTATCTTTGCTGTTATCATTAACAACTAAAATTTCGTAATCTATTTTTTCTTTTTCCAAAACTTGGCTAATAATTTGAACAGTTTGAACTATACAGTCTTCTTCATTGTATGCGGGAATTACTATTGATAATGTCTTAACAGATTTTAAAGAATCTATCGTTATTGATTCATCTTTTATTAAGCTAGAATTTATTGATAGAGCTGGAGCCAATGATTCTGGATAATATGTAACTGATATTTGTTCTGTCTGTGAATTGTTATAAGTTTTTTGTGGTGGGGTTTTAAATACAAAGCGATCGCTAATCAAATAATTAATCGATGCACTCACCAGTGCACCTATTATAGTATTGATAGTATAGTTAACTTTCAACCAATCTAGAATAGGAAAGATAAATAACACGCGAGTAATCACTGCAAGTCCAGCAGAAACATGGTAAAGAGGAAGTTGTCGTAAAAATACTTCTCTAAGGTTCCAAACACCCCCAGTCCAAACCCAAGTCCGGTATATAAAAAAACTAAATATTAGAGAAATTTCAATTGATACTACATTAGCAATATTACGCAAAAGAGCTGTATTGAATTCTAGCTTTTCAATTATTAAATAAATCAGTGCTAAGTTTAGTGCTGCTGCTAAACCACCACCTAGTAAAAAGTTTAATATTTTTGTGCGAAGTATTTTTGTTAACATGACTTAATAGCGATAGATAGCAATTTTTTATTTAAAATATATCTAAAAGAATAGCAAAAATAGATTTTTAATGTTGTATTGGTTAGCCACACCTATCAAGTTAATTAATAATATTAACTTTTTCACATCAAGGAGATTGATTAATTTGTAAATTATGATTACCTTTTAGCTGTTTAGCAGTTTTATTTACTGGGTCATAAATCCAAGTTTTAACCAGATGAGATTTTCCAGGTAATTTGTCTAGTGCTAAAGAGATTGACCACCCAGATTGGTTATAATTTTGGTTTTTATAAAATTCACCAACATCGTACCTATCCGAACCCGTTTGGGTAATTGCAACAGGAATATTCGCTGCACCATTTGTGATCAGAATCGATAAAGGTTGTTGTGGATTTGATTTATAAATTACCCATCCATGTAAATAAATTTCATTTCCTTTTAGAAAATTACTATCTTGTGAATCTAGTACTCCAATATATTCTTCAGCTGGCTCTGGCAAAAAAGTTATTTTTTTTAAGGTCGATATATCAATATATTTATTCTTAATACTTATATATGAATCTGTAATCTGATAGGAATCAAGGGTTACTTGGATATTTGGTTTGTACAAAATATTATTAGCTGTAGAAAAATTAAATGACTGAAGTTGTTGATTCCACTTACCATTAAAGAACGAAAAAGCTTGATTATCAGTTAAAGGTAAGTGACTAATGATGATGCCATTCTCAGAATTTTCGGGAATTATTCTGAAAGAAGAGTGAGAGCCATCTTTTAAATCTATACTAATGTTTACAGGCGGTGCTCTAAATATAGTTTTGTACACTTTTCCCAAAAATGAATATTCAAACTTAATAGATGCACGAACTAAATGAGAAGTATCAGTTAACTTTGTAGACTGATTCCAATTTAGCGATAATTGTTCAGTCTTTATAGATGGCGAACATATATTTCTATCGCGCTTTTGCAATATGATTAAGTTAGAAAGAGCAGGTATGTTAATAAATTCATTCAATTGGGAAGATAATTTATAATTACAAACTATATAAAAAAACGTAGCTGGCTCATCAAAAAAGGGATGTCTATTATCAATAGCTCTAAAATTATATATTATATACTCTGGTGATTTGCTTGATATACTACTTAAATTAGCACTATCAAGAAATTTAGTAAAGGCAGAATAAGACTGAAATATAGGCCTTGGTTTCCAGTTTAGTTTATTGGACTCTACAATTGAAATTTCCCAAGGAATAATATCTATTGTTTGATTATTTAAAATTTTTAATACATTTTCAGGTAATTTTACTTTTAATAATTCTGAATTACTATTATTATTTATATTTAAACGCAGTTGTTCTGGTTGGATTAAAGCTGATACTTTCGTTATCACATTATTGAAACTGAAAATACGAATTATATTCGATCCTAAATTTGCACTAGATTGACCAAATTTTGATGGTGCTACACAATATATTGAAATAAAGAAAATTAAATAAATCAATGTTAAACTTTTAAATATTTTAAAGTTATTTTTTAATTTAACAATAGCTAGAGAATAAATTATGAGTAAACATTGTAAAAAAATGTAAGTATGTCCATCCTGGCGGATATAGCCATGCTTGAAACTCATCCATAGAGTAAAAACTAAAGCTAACCCCAGCCCTAAAAATTCTTCGCGCATGAGCTGGATCAGAATTAACAAGACCATGAAAAGTCCTACAACTGCAAATCCTAATTCTCGATGAGACCCCACGATACTCATAGCGCTAGAATAGCCAGACGAAATTTCTAATGAACCTTTTAAGTAATTTATTAATATAGGAGAAAAATAAATAATTGTTATTAAAATAGCAAAAATATATGCAAAATAAAACCCATTTTTAAAGTAAACTTCAGCAGTTATAACTTTATTAGTTATATCTCTATTATTAGTTTTAGTTATAATTTTTATCTTAATTAACCAAGCTAATATTCCAGAAAAACTTGCAATAAATATGCAAAATAAAACTTGCTTAACGTTGTCAATTAAATTGGGATTCAAAAATAAAAAAGATGAAGTTAATGCTGCTATTAGAGCGTCTGATAAAGCAAATATGCTGGTAGATAAATTAGATTTACTTTGAAAATTTTGAAATAATTGAGCTAAAATTATCAGGATGATTATTCCTAGTATACAAATTCCAATATTAAATTTTGTGAGTAAACAAAAGCCTGATATTAAACCAAGACTAAAAGCCCACAATCTAATATTTTTTGGATTAATAATATTGTCCCAAGACAATACCATTAAGAGTGCAAAAATAATTTTATAATCAATACTTAAACCAAGTAAATAAGCAATAAGTATACTAATAGATAGTAGAAGTTTATGTAATTTAGTTTTTTGAATTGTGATTGTTGTAATACTGATACTAAATATTATTAATTCAATAATTAATCTAAATAAGAATATTTGATAAAAGTTTTTTTCTAGTACAGAACCAGAAATTAGATAACCCAATGGTCCATAAGTGAATATAATATCTTTACCAAAAACTAACTTCTCTAACGTTCCACGACTAATTGCATATTTCCAAGATGGATCGAGTCCTATTGTTATTCCGAAAGGCAAAGATAGAAATGCTAAAAAAATGTACAAACATAGGATTAAACTGAATACATTAATTTTTTTGATTACTACATACAACATGATTTTTTGCTAAGAAAAAATTGATAATAAATTTCTTGATTTATTTATATAAATAATCGACTTTTTTATACCCGAATTCTATAATCCTCATAATTGCGTGTTAAATGGATACTGTAGCAAGGGTCATATTCTATAAAGTTTTTCCATTTTTTTTCCATGTACTCTATTTCTTTAAGAAATCTTGCTAGTTTTGTAGGTGTATCATCACTTCCACGGCTCTTAGATTCATAGTGATAGAGCATAACATGGGGTAAATAGATGTTTTTATACCCTTGTTCTACAATCTTTAAGCATAGATCAACATCATTAAATGCAACTTCGAGTTGCTCTTCAAAACCACTAACTGCTTTAAAAACTTCTCGTCTGCACATTAAACAAGCTGCTGTCACGACCAGGTAGTTATTTACAGTTAGAATTTGACCAAAATATCCTGGAGAATTTACGGAATAATGCTTATGACTATGATTAGCAACTCCCCCAATACCCATAAGTACACCAGCATGTTGAACGGTATTATCTGGATATAAGAGCAAAGCTCCAACAGCACCAATAGAAGGTCTTTGAGCTTGTTCAACCATTGCATTTATCCAGTCAGTAGTGATGACTTCAATATCATTATTCAAAAATAGTAAATAATCTCCTTTAGCTTGATTAACTGCATAATTATTAATCTTGGAATAATTAAAAGGTATATCAAGTTGGTAACACCGAAACCTACTAGATTCCTTTTGTTGCCATTTAGAAATAATATTAGCTGTATTTTCTTCTTGACTACCGTTATCTATGAGAATCACTTCGTAATTTGGGTAAGTTGTCTTCTCAAAAATAGATGTTAAGCATTTGTCTAAAACATTACCTAAATCTCTTGTGGGAATGATAATACTGACAAGCTTATAATCATTGATCGTATATCGAATAATGTAATGCCCCACAAGGTTTGGAGTCTGTGTAACTTGCCCATGTTCTCCTCGTCTAGCAAGGGCATCTACTAATGCTTTCTCTGCTGCTTTGACAGCATAAGGTTTTTGATCCGGTTTACTCGCGGCAGATTGGGGATGAATTCTCCAATGGTATAATATTTTTGGTATATGAAATATTTTTTTAGTTTTTTCAGTTAATCTTAAAACCAAATCATAATCTTGGCTACCTTCATAACCTATTCTAAAACCTCCAATGGCATTTACCAACTCTCGTCGATAAGTTCCTAAATGGCAGGTATACATTCGAGATAAAAAAGAGTCAGGACACCAATCTGGTTTAAAGAAAGGATCTCGAAGCTTACAATTTTCATCAATTTTATCTTCATCAGAATAAATCATATCTGCTTCTGGATGTTTATTGAGCAATAAAGCAATTTCATACAGAGCATCTGGAGTCAGCAAATCATCATGATCGAGTAATGCAATAAATTCACCCGTTGCAATTTCTATGGCTGAATTAGAACAGCGAGAAATATGACCATTTTCAGTTCTAAAAACAACTTTTATTCGAGAGTCTTTTGATGAATAGTCCTTTAAAATTTCTCTAATATAATTATCTGTAGAGTAATCGTCAGCAATACACAACTCCCAATAGGGATATACTTGATTCAATACAGACTCAATGGCTTCCTGCAGAAAACGTGCAGGAGTATTGAAAACAGGCATAATAAGACTAATAGTCGGCTTATAAGCTAATAATTTAGCTGTCTTAATCATCTTTTCTAAGGCTGCTCGATTAGGATAGTTTTGGTTCAGCCACTTCTGGTAATTAACATCATTAGTTTGAGGAATATCTGGCAATGCTATGGTAGATAATAACGAATCTTCAAACTTTAACTTGGAAGAAGTTTTTTCCCGTAATTTGTTCAAGGAGTAACGAAGCCCCTTAGTTTTAAAAACAGACCAAAAGTTTTTTAATTTTGAGAAAAAACTTGCGTCAAACGAACTATGATTATCTAATAAATTTGTTTTTCTTGTGAATTTGAACCATAAACTTTTATGAAACGGATTCTCATCTAGTAAACCCACAAAATGTCTAAATTTGAACCATATTTTTCGCAACTGCCAAAATTTACTAGTATTCATAGCAATAATTGTGCCTTGCGATCGCTCTAATTCAATTTGAGTCTGTTGCAATTCAAGTTGCGATAGCTTTAATTGAGCTTGAGTGTCTTGTAGTTGAAATTGTGATCGCTCTAATTCAATCTGAGTCTGTTGCAATTGAAATTGCGATCGCTCTAATTGAGCTTGTGTATCTTGCAGTTGAGCTTGTGTATCTTGCAATTGAAATTGCGATTGCTCTAATTGAGCTTGTGTATCTTGCAGTTGAGATTGCGATCGCTCAAAATTGCTTTTAATTGCAACTATTTGAGACTGCAATTGCTGGGATTGTTCAAGTTGTTTGTGAGAGCGTTCAGTTAGAACACTGTATTTCGCTTCTAATGCAGTATATTTTGCTTCTAAAGAATAAGGAATCGCCTTAACAATAAACTGTAAAATCTCAGCATCTTGATCTTGTTCTATTTGTTCAATAATGTCATTATTAAATTCCTCTTTGGTAATTTTAGGTATTAAATTATTACCCGAAAATATTGGTAGTTTGGTAAAGTCAATCTCATTTAATATATATCCCGAACTCTCAAATAAATCCTCAATTGTTTTTCTTGTAAAAAATCTCAGATGAGTATTATCTAAAATTCCTAATTCTGTATATTCAAATTTACCTTGAAGCAAAGATAAACGAATTGCTCCATGAGCAATATTTGGTATAGAAGCAACCACATAACCATTTTTTTTCAAGATATGTTTTGTTTCTTCCAAAACTTTCCAGGGATTGCGGAGATGCTCTAATACATCTCCAAAAATAGCAATATCAAAATACTGATTAGGTAAAATTTCAGTAATAGACACAAAATCCAAGTCAGCAACTATTACTTTATTACAGTGCTGTTGAGCAACTTTAGCAGCATCAGAATTAATTTCAACTCCTGTTACAATACAGCCACGATTATTAAGTAACTGAGCAAAATATCCAGTTGCACAACCAAAATCTACTACGTTTTTATTATATCCAATAAAGCGTAACATTTTTTTTAAACTATGGTTTTCATCTAGACTTTTTTCTGTTAAGTTGATATCAGAATAATAATCTTTTGTTGACCCATTTGTATTCATAATATTTTTGGCAACACTCTAATTTAAATTTATTTTAATGCATTTAAGTAGCAGCTTACAGCTTCATCAGCCTTCCCAATAAAGCGTAATTTTCCATGATCTAACCAAACTCCTTGAACACAAGACTGCTGCACAAATTCCAAATCATGCGAGACAACTAAAACTGTAGCATCCTCATTCCAAAATTTATTAAGCCTTTGCTTACACTTATTTTTAAAACTCTCATCTCCTACTGATAAAATTTCATCTAAAATTAAAATATCTGGCTGTACATCTGTAGCAATGGAAAATCCTAATCTTGCTACCATCCCCGAAGATAATCCCTTAACTGGGACAAAAGCGTAATCTTGCAATTCTGCAAATTCCAGAATTGAAGGCGCTCTATTCCGCATTTCCAATCTAGAATATCCCAGCAGTACACCATACAGGATAATGTTATCCATTACAGAAATTTCCAAGTCAAAACCTGCTCCTAATTCGATTAAAGGCGCGATTTTACCTCGTACCCGTACTGTTCCACTGCTAGGTTGTAAGATTCCAGAAATTATCTTTAGAAGAGTGGATTTACCGGAACCATTCGCACCAATAATACCAATTTTTTGCCCTTTTTTAACTACAAAATCAATTTTATCTAGTACTAACTTTTTAACTGGTTGACGATATTTACCCTCTAAAACAGATAGCATTGTTTTCTTAAGATCGTAAGAAAACTCCTCTTGTGTTCGTCGCAACAGCGAAACCTTATCCAGGCGAATTACTTCCATTTACAGCAAATCCATAAATTGATGTCGCCACAAGTGGAAACAAGTCCATCCCAAGGCTAAAATAATTACCCCACTGAGTAAAGCACCCCAAATTAAACCTAAATCCGGTCGAGAATCAGATAATGTAATCTGACGCAGACTTTCAATAATTGGTGATAATGGATTGAAACCTAAAAACTGCCTTACCTGCGGTGGAACAATAGCTGCTGGATAAAATATCGGACTACTGAGCCAAATTACAAATACAACTAACTCATAAAAATAAGGTAAGTCTCTGAAAAATACGTATAAAGCACTAACTAAAAAACTTATTCCTGTAGAAACTAAAACTAGGGCTAGAAACGGAAATATTAACGCAAATACATTGACTAAACTTTTGGAATTAATCAAAGTCATTATTGCCAGCAACGGAAATGTCCCTACTGAAAACTGAAATATGTTTGCACCAATCATTGATACAGGAAAAACGCTAACTGGCAGACTAATTTTATTTAATAGTGAGCCATTACCGACTACACTAGCCAATGCCTGGGAGGTAGAAGCCGAAAAAAAATTGATTACTACGAGTCCCGTAAAAGCTGCCAATACATAGTTCAGTATTGAGTTGCCGTAATAAGAGGCAAAAGTTGTACCAAAAATCGCTGTGTACAGCCCCGTCATAATTAACGGGTTGAACAGCGACCAATAAACCCCTAAGAACGAACCTCGATAACGTACTTTAAGATTTCGCGCTACCAAAACGTGGAGCAATTCCCAGTAGCGCCGCGCTTGCAACCAAGTTGAATTATCTTTAAGTGAAATTATCATCCTTAAAAACTACCACACACCACAGGGGAGTTATTTGCGAATTTTATACTATTAGAGCGTACTTTGCTGCACTACCCTACTATGAAAAACTTTGCTTTAAAAAGCATTGTTAAATACGGTACTAACTACCATTTTTCTACTCTTAACCGCATCTTCCTCCTGGAAGACCAGTTAATTTATCAATTGGTTCCTAAGAACTCTTTGCCACAAACCAGCAGGCTTTTTTTATCATAAAATTTTTCAAAAGTCAAATATCATCCATTTGAGGATGTCTACGATTATTAAAATTATTGAATTATTTATGCACTAGACCTAACTCAAACTATCTGGATCGACTCCTTAATAACGTAACTTAAGCGTAGGTTTTGCTGGTGACTAGCATTAGGTACTCCTAAAACCATATACCAATCAGGACGCTTGTACCACGAGCTATGGCGGGGGTCGTAGTAAAGATTTAAGTCACTAGCAAGCAAAATATCTTCAGATGGATAAGTCTGAGGTTGACAAGTTTCACTCAGTAAATCCGCCTGAATACAGTGAAATTCATCTGGCAAACCTGATTCCCCTATTAATTCACTGGGTAAATCATACATCATAGGCATGGTTTCTTGCGGTGGACAGGGAGGATCTGTTTGATACATGACTGCTGCCTTTATTGCTTAACTCAAGCTATCGGGATTTACTCCTAACGATCGCAAATGTTCCGCCAACCGTTGCGCTCGCAGCTGTTCTTGTTCCAACCGGAATTGTGCCTCAAATACCTGTTGTTGCGCTTCTAATGCTTGTTGCTGTGCTTGTGATGCTTGTTGCTGTGCTTGTGATGCTTGTTGCTGTGCTGCAATAGCCACCTGTTGCGCGGCAATAGCAGCTTCCTCTGGTGTTGGAACTAAATCACCATCAGGTGTAAAGTAGCGCAGTTTACCTGCTTGTATGCCTAAATACAGGCTCAGCACATCGCTCCAACGCCATCCTCGCGCATTTGGCGTAATTTCCTGATACTTGTTGCCTACCAATTCAAAACCGATAAATTCCAAATTCTCTGGCGAAAACCAGAAATATTCTGGTGTGTGAAATCGATTTTCATAGAGATTCTTCTTCAAATTCCGGTCAATATCAGCCGTACTTTCTGAAAGTAATTCAATAATCAAATCTGGATAACGACCATCTTCCTCCCAGACTACCCAAGAATTGCGCGATCGCTTTTCGGTGTTTTTGACCAAAAAAAAGTCTGGTCCCCGAAAATCCCGATTTCGCAGTTGCTGACGGCTAAAATAGATTGTGAGATTCGCACCGATAAAGAAATCATCACAGTCACGCCACAGCCACTCAAGGGAAGTTACTAGCAGAAGTAGCTGCATGTAATGTAATGAAGTTTCCATCTCCGGCTCATCACTTAACAACCGAGTTGCATCGGGCATCTGTTCTTCTAGCTGTTGCGCTGTGACAAACATTGGGTATGTACCTGTTTGGTTGTTGATTTAATTTTAAGCTTTTTGTCATTTGTTATTAGTTTTTCCCCTCTGCCCTTGTGTTCCCCACTTCTGTTGGAATTTGTGAAAGGTGAGTCAGGGATTGAGCTAAACTGAGACTTGGTTTATTGCATTGTAATCAGGCATGGAAATCGGACAAAAGGTTAAAGTTTATCGTTTGCGCGATCGCGTCTCTCCTCCCATTGTGAAAAAACTAGGACAAGTGGGTACTATTCAAGGCTACAAAGTTACTGATGGTCAGGGAATCGGTGTAGTGGTGCTGTTTGAGGATAATTCTTCGACTTGGTTTTTTGAAGATGAAATCAAGCCTGTGTAGGAGAAAAAACTCAAATCGAGATTTTTATTAGAATCTGAAGTTAAAAGCATAAGCTGAGAATCTTTGTTGAGTGCTAAGTTGGAGTTGAAAAGACTGGCGGTGAAAATAGGAATCAAGTAATGGCTCTAATATTGACATTTTTGGGCAAAGGCGGCATCGCTCGTACCAAAATTGCGATCGCCGCCGCCAAGTTATTGGCAAGCCAAGGCAAGCGCGTACTTTTAGCAGGACTAGCAGAACCAGCACTATCAATTCTGCTAGGTACTCCCATTGGTTCTGAACCCCAGGAAATTGCACCTAATTTGCAAGCAGTACAGTTTCAAGCATCTGTACTACTAGAGAGCACCTGGGAACAACTAAAGAAACTTGAAGCTCAATACCTCCGCACCCCCATCTTTAAAGACGTTTTTGGTCAAGAATTGGTAGCATTGCCAGGAATGGACAGCGCCCTTGCCCTAAATGCTATTCGCGAATATGATGCCAGCGGCAAATATGATGCGATTGTCTATGATGGCACGGGTGACTCTTCAGCCCTACGGACGCTGGGTTTGCCAGAGTCTCTGAGTTGGTATGTGCGGCGATTTCGCCAATTGTTTGTCAACTCCGACTTAGGCAAGACAATTGCGGAATCGCCATTAGTTCAACCCTTGATTAGCACCTTTTTCAATATCAATTGGACAGCAGATAACTTTGCTCAACCTACCAACCAAGTCAATAATCTCTTAGACAATGGCAGAGCTGCTCTTACCGATCCCAAGCGTGTTGCTGCTTTCTTAGTGACCACACAAGACCCGATTGAGGTCGCAAGTGCCCGTTATTTGTGGGGTAGCGCTCAGCAAATTGGTTTAACTGTCGGTGGTGTTATTCTTGTATCTTCTGACACAAGCGTTAACTTATCAGAGGAATTTATACCCCTACCTGTGAGCGTCATTCCTGACTTGTCAACAGATAATTGGCAAACGCTCATAGACGCCCTACCCAATTTTGAAGCCCAAGCAGTACAGGCTCCCAAACCAATTGAAATCGATACCCAAAATCGTCAGGTACGTCTATTCTTACCAGGATTTGACAAAAAACAGGTCAAACTCACCCAGTATGGTCCAGAAGTCACAGTGGAAGCAGGAGACCAGCGGCGGAATATTTCCCTACCTCCAGCTCTCAGTGGTAGGCCTGTTGCAGGAGCAAAGTTTCAGAATAATTATTTGATAATTTCGTTTTAAGTTATTGGGTATGGGGAATATGAAATCGGGAGTAGGGATTAGGAACTAAGGACTGGTAAAGAATTTTCCAGTACCCAATATCCAATCACCAATATCCAATCACCAATACCCTATTAATAAGTAAAAATTATGTCAGAATTAACTCCCATTACCCCAGATTCTACATCGGGTGAGGCATTAGACTCAGTAGCAAATAATCCTAGTGATTCAGCAATTGTATCTGACCGCACTGCTAAAACTAGGCAATTACTGGGGATGAAAGGTGCATCCCCAGGAGAAACTTCAATTTGGAAAATCCGTTTGCAACTGATGAAGCCCATTACCTGGATTCCCTTAATTTGGGGGGTAGTCTGTGGTGCGGCTTCTTCGGGTAACTATACCTGGACGTTAGAAAACGTATTGAAGGTAGCAGCCTGTATGTTTTTGGCTGGGCCATTGATGACAGGTTACACTCAGATCCTCAATGATTACTACGATCGCGAAATCGATGCCATCAATGAACCTTATCGACCTATTCCCTCTGGAGCAATTTCTCTAACTCAAGTAATTACCCAGATTTGGGTATTATTAATTGCTGGTATCGGTCTAGCATTTTTGTTAGATGTTTGGGCTGGTCATCAATTCCCGACAATCACAGCGATCGCGATCGTCGGTTCTTTTATCGCCTACATTTATTCTGCGCCTCCCCTAAAACTCAAGCAAAACGGTTGGCTGGGTAGCTACGCCTTGGGTGCAAGCTATATTACTCTGCCTTGGTCTACAGGACACGCTTTGTTTGGCGACCTAAATTCTACAATTGTGATTTTGACGATGTTCTACAGCTTAGCTGGATTGGGGATTGCCATTGTCAACGACTTTAAGAGTGTAGAAGGCGATCGCCAGCTAGGATTAAATTCACTACCCGTCATGTTTGGCATCACCACTGCTGCCTGGATTTGTGTACTGACAATTGATATATTTCAAGGATTGATCGCAGCTTATCTGGTCAGTATCAACGAGTATTTGTACGCAGCCATACTTGTACTGTTAATCATCCCACAAATCATCTTGCAGAATATTTATTTCTTGCGTGACCCTGTGGCTAATGACGTTAAATACCAAGCCAGCGCCCAACCGTTCCTGGTTCTGGGAATGCTCGTTGTTGGTTTAGCCCTGGGTCATGCTGGCATTTAGCAAAATACTGCTGAGTTAGAAGTTAACAGTTAACTGTTAAGCTATTACGCTTTTAAATTGCACCACTGCTTTCTAAGTTCATTGACTGCTGACGGTTAACTGTCAACAGTTAACAGGCAAGAAAAAAGATGTGCTTTCTTAAATGTGAGGCCAGCTTAACTGTTAGCTTTTATTCTCCCCACACTGCCTTATCTCCCCTATTGTTTAAGCACTCAACTAATAAACTTATACTTCTATAGTTAGAAGTTAAGAATTAAAAGTTAAGAGTTAATATACTTTTAATTGCTAAGTTGTATCCGGAAAAGCCGTGCTAGAACTGATCTCTTTCCTCATTCATGTAATTCAACCTTTGTTAGTCCCAATTTGCTTTGTTGTTGCTTGGGCAGTGATTATTCTGATTATCTTGAATCTTTGGACAGCAGCGCGAGATAGTGTGACAACAGCCAAGCAAATGCATCAAATTCCCTGTACTGGTTGCCAATATTTCACTGACAATTACCGTCTTAAATGCACTGTACGCCCATCTGTTGCTAACACAGAAGAAGCTATTGATTGTTCTGACTATCAACCGAAGACAAATCCTTATCTGTATTAAGAAACTCTAAAAAATAAATTATTCCGTTTGAGTTGCTGACTGATGAGTGTTAACTGTGAATCAGTAGCTAAGCATAATAAAATATAACTATGTAAAGAAAGATAAATGAGGCTAAAATCCTCTCCCTTGTGCTCCAGCAAGACTGCTTTATCTCACAATACCTTTGCCAAAATAAGAGCCTAAAAAAATTTTGGCAAAAACGGCAAAATCACCCATACATAGGCGTTTAGCTTATAAGGTAGCTGGGAATGTCAGACCCTTCTTTACTCCGGGGCAAGGTGTCCGCACAATCATGTCGTAAAGCATGAATGTCAATGATTTAGCAGACACAATTCTAGTCGCGATTGTACTTTACACACACTACGTGAACGCCAAGTGCTACGGGATTTCCTCAGTCACCCGTGACGTTAACATTGGCAAGATAGAAATGATTTGTATGCAGTTGGAAATCTGACTATCTATTACAGTCTGCGTCAACGCAAATCTGAATACTTTCGAGGCCCAGACTTTTTTGTAGTGTTGGGAACTGAACGTAAAACTCGCAAAAGTTGGGTAGTGCGGGAAGAAGATGGCAAATATCCGAATGTAATTTTAGAAATTTTGTCTGACTCAACAGCAAATTATAGATAAAGGTTTGAAAAAACAAATTTATCAAGATACTTTTCGCACACCGAATTATTTTTGGTTCGACTCTTACACACAAGAATTTGCGGGATTTCATTTACTTGATGGAGAATATCAACCTCTACAAGCAAGCGAACAGGGGCATTTGTGGAGTCATCAGCTAGGATTATATTTAGGAGTCAATCGAGGTTTATTGCGGTTTTTTACACCAGATGGGCAAATAGTACCGACACCCGAAGAAATGGTAGAACAGGCACAACAAAAAGCAGAACGTTTAGCAGCAAAACTGCGCGAATTAAATATCGATCCAGATACAATTTAGACTATGCAATTCCATTACGATTAGTCGTATCACCAGTCAGATAAATTATTCCTTATCTCGATATTCATTTTTAAATTGTGATGTTTTCTCTACCTGTAAATAGTTTTTGGTAGTGTGGAATTTTTTTGAGATTTCAATTTGCATAATAGTCACATTGCAATATTAATTACTGAGGATAAAATTCGGCTAAAAACTCTTCTGCCTCAGCATTATTTTTAATCACTCCATCTAAGGTTGCAGCAAGTAAATCGTCTAGCATTTGTCGATACTGTACCCCTGGTTTGTAACCTAATTTTTTTAAGTCGTTACCGTTTAAAATTGGGTCAATGTTAGCTAAAACTGTTAAATAATGCCATATCTGCTGCCTGATTACTTGCTGGGTTTGTAAGGCGATTAAAATTAACATTGGTAAGTCGTACTGCCGGAGAAATTGAACAACTTGACTAGGGCGTTGACAGCCAGGTAAAGTTTCTAAAACTTCAGCTTGAGCTTGAGCTAGGTTTTGCAACCGTTTAATACCATCCTCTTGCAATTGCAAATTTTTTGCCACTTTCACCCGATACTGTGGTTTTAGATGGGCAATTAACACTTCTAAACGCATTTCCCAGTGAATTAGGATTTGTTGGGGGTCAAATCGCCGCAAACACCGTTCTAGCAAACGTAATTGTTGCAGGAGTAATGTGTCTAGCTTCAGTGTAAGATGAATGCATTGCAATGCCCCTAAGTTATCAAGTAACTGTAAAGCCGATTTCCAGTAGGGGGCTTCTAAAATGTGCTTTAATTCTGTTTTTAATCGAGTTTGCAGGGCTGGAGTTTTGCTATTCTCTTGAGCAGTGCGATCGTAAACGCCACTGTTGATGGCATAGCGAATAAACTCTTGTGTTTGCGGTTCAATCTCAAAGCCGAAGCGCACAGCAAAGCGCACGCCGCGATAAATACGCGTGGGGTCTTCGATAAAGCTGTTGGCGTGTAAAACCCGAATTTGTTTAGCTTGTAAATCGAGTAAACCACCAAAGAAATCGAGTAATTCACCACTACGGGGGGAGGTGAGCCGTAAAGCCAAGGCGTTGATGGTAAAATCTCGACGATACAAATCTTGACGAATAGAACTCGCCTCAACTTCTGGATTCGCTGCTGGGTAAGGATAAAATTCTGTCCTAGCCGTAGCAATATCCACCCATAGAGAATCTAATTCTGGGTCTTTATGCCACAGCAAAGCCGCAGTTTGAAAAGCCCCGTGGATTTCTAAACGAGCCGCTGGGTAAAGTTGTTGGAGTGCTTTTGCTAATTCCACACCAGCGCCAACATCTGCTGATTTGTGAAAGCCATCAACTACAAGGTCAATATCTTTAATCATCAAGTTGCCTGCTGCATCAGTTAACAGCAAGTCTCGCACCGCACCCCCGACAAGATAAAGATGCCAACCCCGTTTTTCTGCCTCTTGTGAGGCTGTAGCGAGTAATTGCCACAGTTGAGGAGCAAGAGAAGATGACACGGAGATATTAAGACGTTCTGATGCAAACAGTGAACTAGTCCCCACGTCCTCGCGTCCCCCCGTCTTTGCTTCCTCTCCCTGATGTAATTCCCGCAACACATCAGTACGTGTGACGATACCAACTAATTGCCCATTTTCTAATACTAGTAAGCGCCCAATATCATATGTCACCATCAGCGCCTCAATTTGTGGCAATGTCGTATCTGGTGTAATCGTTTTCAGGTTTGTGGTCATGTAGCCCTTAACTGGCGCATGACTAAACCCGTGGTGTAGGGCGATATCAAGATCCCGCCGCGAAATAATACCTACCAATTGCCCTTCGGTATCGACTACAGATAAACCAGAATGTCCATAGCGCAATAAAATACGCTGGGCTTCGGCAATTGTGGTTTCAGGTAAAATAGTGCGGACAGGAGAAGACATCAAGTCCCTAGCAGTCGGAGGGTGGGGGATTTGCGTTTTTATCCCGTC
Organism: Nostoc sp. S4; assembly: GCA_029379225.1. Lineage (GTDB taxonomy): Bacteria > Cyanobacteriota > Cyanobacteriia > Cyanobacteriales > Nostocaceae > Nostoc. Next base: position 59,034 of record JAQYWR010000023.1, read on the forward strand.
AAGGAGCTGTTGTAATGTTGCCTGTGAATCTACTCCTCTTAAGTTCAGCGATGCAGCTTGGGAATGACCGCCACCGCCGAAGGGTTGGAATAATAAATTGAGATTTGTTTTGGGAATTTGCGATCGCCCAATTACTGTTAACCGTGAATCACTATCGCTCAATAAATATTCATTAGCCAACAGTATGGCATCAATTTCGGTTAATTCTACAAGTTCTGAAGCCAAACTTGATAAACCAGCTACAAAACCATCTGTTTTTAAAGTTACCCATCCAACAGTATATCCGCGTAGAGAGAGAGATTCTAGATTTTCTAGGGCTTTGGTTAATAGTTGCTGCAATTGAGGAGACAATCCAGGGTCGCGGTAGTTGGAAATTACTGATAAACTGGCACTGTGTTGCATCAACCAAGCCAAAGCTAAAGCATCCCGTGGTGTAGACTGGTCATAGGTCAACGAGCCAGTGTCAACGTGGATACCTAAAGCCATGACCGTGGCTTCGGCAGGAGTTAGAGAAATTTGCTGTTGTTGCAATCGCTCCACAATTAAAGTTGTCGTCGCTCCTACTGAAAAAATATGCGAACGCGTGGCGGGAATATCTGATTGTTGTTCTACGTGATGGTCATAAACTATAATCTCTTTGACATCAGGTAAATCTAACCACTTGGCAGCTTTACCCAAGCGATCGCGGCGTTGCGTATCCACCACATTCAGAGAACGAATTTTTTCTGGATTTACCGAACGGCGTTCAATTAGTGGATATTCATCTCGATGCAATGCTAAAAAATCCCGTACAGCAGGGTGAGAACCACCGCTAAGTACAATCTTGCTTCCCGGAAGTAGGCGCGTTAGTCCTACTGCTGCCCCAAGGGTGTCAAAATCAGCTGTTGTGTGGCAAAGAATTAAATCCATAATTTTTAGAATCAAGAGTCAAAAGTCAAAAATCAAGAGTCCAAATTTACACCCCGGACTTTGGACTGTTGACTTGGGACGTTTGACTAAAATGTTGCAATTTCTGGTAGCTTAAAAATAAGAAGTAAGTCTCAGTGTCGCCCTTTAGGATTATTCTATCTTTAGTATTTCGCTGTAGTGGGAGAAGCAAAAATGACCATAATATTCCAATTTGCTCTGATAGGCCTAGTCTTGTTGTCTTTTGTTTTAGTTGTTGGCGTTCCCGTTGCTTATGCTACTCCCCAATATTGGGTTGAATCTAAAAAGCTGCTGTGGCTTGGTTCTGGGGTCTGGATTGCTTTAGTATTTTTAGTCGGTTTGTTAAACTTTTTTGTTGTCTAGGCAACGGCTTCGCTCTAGCGCAGGCACTTAATATAAAAATTAGAGGGGCAGTAAAGCCAAGGTCAAAGGTTAAGGGAAAAAAGCAGAGATTTTTCCCATTTCCTTCATTTTGACCGTGCTTTCCTGCTCCTCTTGATTTAAAGAAGAAATGTATATTGGCCAGAAGTATAGTTAGTTAAGAGGCAGTCATGGCAGTTTTTGAAGGAACTTTTACTCAAACGGAACCTTTGCATTTTGCAGTGGTAATTGGTCGATTCAATGACCTAATTACCGGAAAGCTGCTAGAGGGATGTCAAGATTGCTTGAAACGCCACGGTGTAGACCCCAACCCTCACGGTAATCAGGTAGACTACGTTTGGGTACCGGGAAGTTTTGAAGTACCTTTAGTAGCTCGCCAACTAGCACTTTCCCATCGTTATGATGCTGTAATTTGCCTTGGAGCAGTCATTCGAGGACAAACACCCCACTTCGATTATGTATCTGCCGAAGTTTCTAAAGGCATTGCTGCCGCCAGCTTTCAAACTGGGGTGCCGGTCATTTTTGGCATTTTGACTGTAGACACTATGCAGCAAGCCTTAGAACGAGCAGGCATCAAAGGTAATCATGGTTGGGATTACGCCTTAAATGCCTTAGAAATGGCTAGTCTGATGCGCCAACTGCGTTCTAACTTGGCAGAACCATATTCTCGTAATAGCCAGTCTTTACCACCTTCTTTTCCAAGTGCCAGCGTCGGCAATTTAACAGTAGAGTCAGAAGAATTAAGTTAGTACGTCATTGGTCATTGGTCATTGGTTATCAGGTATGGAGCATCGCTCAAACAGGTGATGGCAAAGAGCTTCAAGGTATAAAGGTAAAGATTTGCTACAGATTTCTTCTGTGCACTTGAAGCTACCCTGTCTCCCTGCTCAAATTTAGGGGTTGACAATTTAGAAGAAATCTGAGATAGTAATGTTTGGTAAATGATTGCGGGTATAGCTCAGTGGTAGAGCGTCACCTTGCCAAGGTGAATGTCGCGCGTTCGAATCGCGTTACCCGCTTTAAAAAAGTTATTAAAGTCGAAAAAACTGACATATCTATTGTTATATTGTTCGTACACAACTGTTGTGTCCCATCGCCAAGGGTAAAGTAAGACATAGCTTACCTCCTCTTTGCGGTATGTCTGAATAAAAATCGAAAGCTCTAGAGTAATATTGACTTACCGTTAGGTTAGTGACTGACGAGAATTAAGTTCTTATTTGTCTGCGTGGTAGTCTAGTAGTAGTGTAAACCGCTAGTTGATAGACGAGAGTAGCAGTGGTCAGCAAACTTGTCAAAGCGGAAAAGAAAAAAGCTGAAGACCACACAGAAGCTCACAGGTAAATACTGTAATCTTTTGCAAGACACAGCTTGTAAATTAATAGCTATTTGCCTATGGAAAGTAGGCAAGTCTTGTGGTATGGGCTTGATTTAGTAAGGGTATTTTAACCTGACACGGTGTGTAAGAATAAATTATATTTGTGCAAGGAGGCAATGGCAGTCAGACTAGAAGCATACACGTTACCAAATACTAGTCTATGTACTCCATATAAATGGTCATTAACGCGTGTTTTGGCAATTGGCGCTTTGAAAACGGTTATTAACTGCAACGAGTAAAAATTTCCAGCGATCCCCATCTAACCTTGATAACTGCATACTAATATATAGTGACCCAAAGGAAAATGAGGGTTTATTATTAAAGTGTTGTTTATCAGCGTAGCCTTACCAAATGATTTGTTTTAGGAGTAGTCGTGACGTAGCTTTAAAATTGTACCAAGTATGTCGGCACAATCAATGGCACAGACCTAACCACATTACCTTTAAAGCAACAGATGGAAACAAGGAAATTTTTAAACAAAATTACTAGCTACGGGAAAATGACTATTACACTACTTAGAGTTTGCTGCATCTACTGTTTGTAATTATGACAATGTTTGTTTTGCCTGCCAACTTAGAGAAAGTATAAACACGAAAAGCCCCCAAGGCATTTACCAAGGGATCGTATTCCCACCGTTTCTATAAAAACACGCTCAAGTTATTAGAACGCTTGTGCAATCTCAAAAACCCGAAAAAATAGATTTCAATACCGAATACCCCTGTCCCTGTCGTCGCCGGGGTCAGCTAATTCCGATTACGTTGACAGAAGCATTTGGTTGCGATCGCTGTCAGCAAATCTTTGTAGTAGAAGATAATGGTCATGTCCTAGAACAGCTTTCTACCACCTATCCTTACAAGCGAGCTTGGCGTTGGATGGGAAATAGTTGGCATGTTGTCCATCCGCGTTTGGGAGAAAGCTATCTGCCTATAGCACTTGGCATTATTTTCGTGCTAGTGATTATATGGCTGCCATTAGCACTGCGATTGGCAAATGGTTCTAGCATTATTGCTTGGGCAATAGTGGCGGTGTTGTTGGCTATTCTGCCAGCACTAATGGTCTGGCTTACCTACAGACGTTAACTCAATGACTGTTGAAGTTTTGGACGATCACCCCGAACCGATTAGTAGTGCCCAACGAGCGTATCAAGCTTCCCTAAAATTGGGGATCACCAAGGGAGCAGACCGGAGTCGCGCGGTATTGGCGATGGCACGGGCGCTTGAGCGCTCATTTGACGACATTCTAGAAGCTAATACCTTGGATTTAGAAGCCAGTCGGGAAATGGCAGTGCCAGAATTGATATTGGACTGGCTAAAGCTGACTCCCACAAGGCTAGAGACGACCGTGGACATTTTACAACGGTTAGGGGAATTATCAGATCCGCTGCGGCGCGTCAGGAATGCTGATTATCAATTGGAAGATTCCCAGAGTTACTCCCAGTTAATGCCCTTAGGAGTGATTGGATTTATCTATGAAGCATTTCCTGATTTAGGGGCGATCGCAGCAGGTTTTTGTATCAAAACTGGCAATAGTATAATTCTCAAAGGCAGTACTGAAGCGAGCCATTCTAACGCGTCCATTGCTTCAGTACTGCAAACTGCGCTCAGTGAAGTTGGTTTACCACTCGGCTGTTTAGAACCGATTGCAACCGAACACGGTGCTTCGATTCGGGATTTAGTCGTCCAAGACGAGTACGTGAATTTAGTGATTCCTTACGGACGTTCTAGCTTGATCCAGCAGGTGGTACGACAGTCAACTTGCCCAGTCTTAAAGTCAGCAATGGGTAATTGTTACCTCTATTGGTCGTTAAATGCCAGTTTAGAAATGGTGCGCTGGATGATTATCGATAGCCATCAGAGCGAACCAGATCCAGTCAATGCTATCGAAAAAGTACTAATTCATCGCCAAGCCTTGCCATCATCCTTAGCAGTTCTGTGGAACAGCTTAATGGAAAAAGGTTTTGAAATCAAAGGTGATGCAGAACTAGTAGAAGCTTTTCCTCAGTTGCAGTTAGTGAAGGAAAACGAATGGGGAAACCCTTATTTAACTAGGACAGTAGCTTTTAAACTAGTGGAGAGCTTAGAAGCGGCGATCGCCTGGATTAATCAACACAGCAGTGGTCATGCCGATTGCATCGTTACTGAATCCTACCAGGAAAGTCGGCAGTTTGCTTTAGGAGTTAATAGCGCCTCTACCTACATCAACAGTTCCCCGCGTTTTTCTCGCAACCCCTCGCGTGGAGATTCTGTATTTCTGGGCATGTCTAACCAAAAAGGTCATCGCCGGGGATTTATTAGCCTGGAAACCTTGACTACTGTTAAGCACATTGTGCAGGGAAATGGCAGGTTTTAAATAGAGTAGGGAATGGGGGATTAGAAACTGGAGAATAGATTTTACCCAGTACCTAATCGAAATTTTAAACTTAACGCAATCTTAATTTCCACTCGCTCCTGGGTTGGTAGCTTTCTTGTGTTTGGTTGAACAGTAAGTGCAAGAGAAGTCCAATCAAGCCATCGCTTGCACTTTTGGCAGCTGAACTCCTCAAAGCTAACTGTATTTATATCCAGGTAAAGATGAATATGGAATTTATAGATTATGAACGCCTGCTAGCAAATCGGTGCAAACGGCGGAGTCTTTTGCTGGGTGCAGGATTTTTAACGGGATTAACAGTAGCTAGTCAATGGCATCCGGTAGCCGCTAATTCTAGATTTTCTGCCTATCCGTTCAGTCTTGGTGTTGCTTCTGGCGATCCTTTACCAGATGGTGTTGTAATTTGGACAAGGCTGGCTCCTAATCCACTCTATGGAGGTGGAATGCCACTGGTAAATGTCCCAGTGCGGTGGCAAGTTGCCCTTGATCGAAAGATGACACAGGTGGTGCAGCGAGGAACAGTACTAGCGACACCAGAGTTAGCACACTCAGTGCATGTTGATGTCCGTGGACTAAACCCTAACCGTTGGTATTGGTATCAATTTGAAGCAGGTAGAGAAGTTAGTCCCATTGGGCGGACTCGCACAGCACCAGCATTTTATAGCTCTATCTCACAGCTAAACTTTGCTTTTGTTTCTTGTCAAGACTGGCAAAATGGTTACTATACCGCTTATCAGTATTTAGCTGAGGAAAACCTCGACCTTGTGGTTCATCTAGGTGACTACATTTACGAATACGGGCCACAACTTGGTGGCCCACGCCAGCATAATAGTCCGGAAATCATCACTCTTGCTGACTACTGCAATCGCCATGCCTTGTACAAAACTGACCTGAATCTTCAAGCGGCTCATGCAGCTTTTCCCTGGGTTGTCACTTGGGACGACCATGAAGTTGACAATAACTACGCCAACTTAATTCCTGAAGACAACCAAACCCAAGAGACTTTTAAGAAACGGCGAGCCAATGCTTACCAAGCTTACTACGAACATATGCCTCTGCGTCAGTCTTCATTACCTAATGGCCCAGACGCCCTACTTTATCGGCGGTTCACTTTTGGTAATTTAGTTGAGTTCAATGTACTAGACACGAGGCAATACCGCACTAACCAACCTTGTGATGATGGACTCAAGCCTCGTTGTTCCCAAGCTTTTAATACTAATGCTACGATGACCGGCTCAAAACAAGAGCAGTGGCTAAAAAAAGGCTTAGATCAATCGCGATCGCGTTGGAATGCGATCGCTCAACAGACTATGCTCGCCCAGTACAATTTTAATAGTAGTCCAGGTGTAGGTGTATTCAATCTGGATCAATGGGACGGCTATGTGGCTGCACGTAATCGCCTCTTAAGTTTTCTCAACCTGCGCCAACCTTCTAATCCAGTGGTAATTAGTGGAGACATCCACTCTAGTTGGGTACATGACTTGAAGCTTGATTTTAATAATCCAAAATCACCAACGGTAGGCACTGAGTTCGTAGGAACCTCAATTACCTCTGACTTTCCTACCCAATTCATTGCTCCAGCTCAAGCTGCACTAAGTAATAATCCCCATACAAAGTTCTTTGACGGTGCTTTCCGGGGATATGTCCGGTGTCAACTTACTCCAAAATCTTGGCGAAGTGATTATCGGGTTGTATCCAGCATCGTTGACTTGAATACCTCTGTCAAAACCTTAGCTTCTTTCGTAGTCCAAAACGGACAACCAGGAGCGTATAGAAGTTAGTACAACAGTTTTCAATTAAATGGAATACATCCATTAAAGATTTAATTATTGTAGGGTAGTATAGCTGTGCTACTCTACTGTAGTCTATTCAACTGCAAGGATAAACCAACTTTTTCAAACAGATGTTGGTTTGATTACACTTGTGGTATCAAAGACAGACTCGCTTTCGGGAGGCCACTCCTGAGTCTATCTTCAACCAACCTACTATTCTGGATTCTTGTTCAATTTGGCTTGCCTGTAATCGTAAATGCTGCCCAATAGTAGGGATGATTATAAAGTTTTTTATCTGATGCCATTTTGCTATTTCTGTATAATTGTGTTGCTAAATAAGTTCTAATTCGTACTTCATCAGGATGCAGATTATCAAGTACATCTTCATACCATTTTGTCAGTTCTCCAGCAGTTAATTCTTTGAGCCATAATGTAGCTTCAGCTAAGGCTGTTACTGCTGATTTATTAGGCTGTAATCTGCGGTAAAATTCTGCGATCGCCAAAGCACTAGCTGAAGATTCTACAGTCCAGAGAGTACTTATTATCTGAGGAACGCCCTGATTCAAAAAACCATTAGCTAAACTTACATATTCACTGCTGGTAATGAAGGTGTTGATACTGACATTTTCGCAGGCAGAAAGAGTAATAAGATTGTAACTTGCTAAACTTTGTTGACAAATTTCTTCTAAAGTCAGCTTTTCTTCTCCTGCTAATACCAGTTCTGACTTTTTTGGTTCATTTAAATGGTTCGTCACATAACCAGAAAAATGCAAAATATTATAATTATTAAATAATGCACTTTTTACAATATCTTTTGTTGCTTGTGACCCTTGAATGCGCTCGATATTATCAAACATCTCGCTGACAATCTCAGACTCTAGTTTGGCAAACTTCAGCGCCGGATAACCTGTACTTTCAGGAGATTCAACACTGAGCAATAATTGATTTTGCCACGGTAAGATAGCTGAATTTTTTATTGATAAACCTATTTGAGCGCTAGGCAAATAAGTAATGGTAAAATTTGACTCAATATTTGGTAAGTTTTCTGTGGATGGAGAAGAAAAATGAAAAAGGCTGTGAATAGGTAATCTGTACAAATCGCGGTGAGGAATTAAAATTAGTTGGTTAATACCTTCAAGTTCCTGAACAATTGTGGAAATATTCAAAATTTCATACAACTGCAACAGCTTTTGTTCCATATCCACTCGCCAAGAATGCTGAATTTTACTTTCTTTATCTTGAGCCGTGGTGCGATATTCTTGGTATTGTTGATGCCAATCTTCTAGCCAATTTTCAAATTCAATCAGGCGTCGCACTGCTTCAGGTAGAGGTAATTCATTGAGACGGATAGCCTCTTCTCCTAAATTTATTGCCCCAACATCTTGTATAGGTGTAAAAAGTAGAATTGGTGATGGTGCTTGGTATTTGAGAATGAAGGTGTGTAGAGCAACTGGACTAATATGCCAATAAATAATTGCTGTTGTAGGATTGAATAGTTCCTGAATTGTGTCATAACGGGGTGAATAAATATCATTATTCCAACCAAATAGCAGCCAATTTAAGCAAGCATTTTTGCCTTGTTCGGCAATTTCCCAAGCTTCTACCACATCACCATAATCTACGGCTAAATCAACTGCTAATTGCTCAAAGCCTACAAATTTCAGGGCTAACTGTTTTTTACTTTCTTCAGAGCGAGTTTCTTCACTTAGTAATTGTTGTAATAAATCTCTGCCTCGTTGCAGTAATTCTTGAAGTTGTGTTGTTTGTCCCAAACCCATCAACACTTTGCTTAAGGATTGCAAAACTTCTAAATGCAAGTGAGGAAAATATTCTAAGGTGAGAGTTAATAATGCTTGATGGTACTCAGATGCAGCTTTACGCCAATAATCACGGGGATTAGGCTGTTTCTTACCTCGATCGTAGTAGGCGTTAGCGATCGCTACATGCAATCTACCCCAACCTTCTGGGTGGGTATCTGTACGCAGATGTTTTAATCCTTCCTCGAAGCTAGCTAATTTCCCCTCGTAGCCTATCTGTTGTAAGGCGGAATTGTTCGCTGTGATACTACTCGACAAATTCAGCAATGGCTGTGGATCTACTAAATTGCCAACAGCGGTACCACGACCAATCCAAGCTTCCCAATAATCTTGTTTAATTTGCAAAGCGTTGTCATAACAAGCGATCGCTTCGGCAAATTGTTCTAAATAAAACAATGCTACTGCCTGATTATACCAAGCTAAATGGAAGTCGGGTTTGATGGCGATCGCTTGCCGATAGGAAGCGATGGCTTCTTCGCGGCGTCCTAAATTATCTAACGCCACACCCCGGTTGTACCAAGCCAAATAAAAGTCGGCTTGAACTGAAAGTGCTTTGTCCCAAGAGGAGATGGCTTGTGACCAGCGTCCTAAATTAAACAACACTACACCCCGGTCTATCCACACTTCATGATAGTCTGGGTCAATTTCTAGCGCCCTGTCATAAGATGCAATCGCTTCTTCAAATTGTTCGCCTACAGCTAGTGCTATGCCCCGGTGATACCAATTTTCTTGGTCTTGTGGTTGCAGATCGAGGGCTTGGTCATAACTAGAAATTGCTTCCCGTAGCCAGCCTAACTTCAGCAGTGCTAAACCTTTACTAGACCAAGCCTCTTGGTAGTCTGGCTTGATTTCGATGGCTTTATCAAAAGAGGCGATCGCTTCTTCAAAATATCCTAATTCTCCCAGAGTTCCACCCCGGTTGTACCAAGCTTTGTAAAAATCGGGTTTGAGTTCGATAGCTGTTTCGTAAGATGCAATTGCTTCTTGAAAACGTTCTAAATGAAACAGGGTCAAGCCGCGATTAAACCAATATTCTGAGAATTCAGGTTGCAGTTCAATGGCTTGGTCGTAAGATGCGATCGCGCCTAACAAATCACCTGTTTTCGCTTGCCCAAGACCTTGGTAAAACCACACTTGAGCCTCGGTAATCGGCTCGTTGCCATATCGCTCAATAATACTTGAAGAATTGCTGCTTTGAACTGCTAAGTTAGAAGCAAGTTGCTGGACTAAATTGCTACTCTGATCCAACCTCACCCACAGTTCATCTAAAGTATTTGCGACATTTGGCTCTAAGTTCGCCAAACTGCTATCCCAGGTTTGGTCTGAATCAGTTGTTGCTAATTCAGTCCTTTGCTTAGTGGAAAGCAGATTTGCTTGTATTTTCGTTTGAGTATCTTCCTCTTCATCATCCCACCTCAGCTGAGTTAATGTAGTGATTGAATCTTTTGCTGGGGGGAGAGGAAGTGTAGGTATTGTGCTTTCGGCATCTTCTTGTTGATACTCAAAGACCTCCTCTAAGTCTTGGCTGAATATTTCTTCTACAGAGACTTCCGGTGCTGGCGTTATTGTTTGGGCATCTGGTTCATCATACTCCCATAACTGTTCGCCTAAATTGCGGATTAGCTCTTGCCCAGGCGAAGTTGGTAGAATTTCGTCATCAGTCGTAGTTTCTAGGACATCTGGCCGATCGTACTCCCATAACTGTTCGCCTAATTCGCGGATCAATTCTTGTCCAGGAGTAGTTTCTAGGACATCAGGCTCATCATACTCCCATAACTGTTCGCCTAATTCGCGGATCAATTCTTGCCCAGGAGTAGTTTCTATGACATCTTGCGCCCTGTCGTCCTCATAGTGTATTTCTGTTTCTATCTGTGTGGGTAAGTTTTGCATCAGCCGTATGCCAATTTCATAGGCAATATCTCCAATTCTGCCGATACCAAGTTCTCCTAGTTGCACCATCTGTGTTGCTAACTGCTGATTGGGTGTGGGTGAAGCTAGCAAAGTTTCACCAAACATCACCAACCAAGCTATCCAGCGTTCAGTCGGAATGCGATTTTCGATTCGTTGCAGATACCTCAATGCCCACTGTCGGCCTCGTGCTTGATGCACGCCTTCCAGCAATTGGATAAACAATTGTTCCAGATCGGCATTAGTTAATTCTGGTAGTACCTCTACCAGATTGTGTCCTCTTGTATGCTTAAGAGAACGAGTCTGCTTACTTTTAATGAGGCGCTTTAAAAACCTTTTAAGCGACTGTGATATCCGCCTGAGCATCTGCCACACTCTTGGATTTTGTTTTTCTAGATTGTAGCCATCGTTGTGTTAAAAAAGTCATGAATTACGTAAAAACCCATTATATCCGTACAGTGCTTCTAGGGGAGGCTAGCAAAAAATACACAAAAGTTCAAGATTCCAGCATTATAGCGCTATAATTAGCGACTTCTAAATAAAAATATCCCACTGCTCACACTTAACAGGAGCCAGTGCGTTGGGGAGACAACGCTGTGGGGGGGGTTTCCCGACTGGAAGCGACTGTCGTCGGCTCTGCCGACAGCCAAGCAACTGGCGTTCATTAGTCAGCAACTTCAAGTGATTGTTTTTATTTCTTAAAGTTCCTTTATAAAATTCAACCTTAGAGTTTTATAGACCAGATACTACCGTGCCAATTTTTCTCAGAAAGATAATTTTTTATTTAGCAAGTAGTTAATTTTCTGTTTGGTCTGGAATCGATTGACCCCCAGGATATAATTGACTAATTAATGCCTGTACAAGAACTTGTGGGTCGTCGGTATCGACAGCTAATTGCTGGGCAATCTGTTGACGTAAATTTTCATCTTGTTGCAACATTACAAACAGTTCTTCTAGGGTAACAGTTTGATATTCTCCCTCTGGTAGGTTCTCTTTGCCGTCTAGTTCCTCAGATGTTGTAATATTTACTGGAGGTGGCAAAGTTGTACTCATAGCATCTGGGCCTTCATATTCCCAAATTGGTTCGCCTTGATTGCGTGTTAGCAACTGCATCCCAATACTATAAGCAACATCTGTAATTTCTCCGATGCCGAGCTCACCTAGCTCCACCAATCGGGCAGCCATTTCATTATTAGGTGTGGGTGATGCTAGCAATCTTTCACCAAAGCGCCTCAACCACTCAACCCAGCGTTCAGATGGAATGCGATGTTCAATATTATCCAGCCACTTGCGTGCCCAAGCTTCTCCTCTGGCTTGATGAACTCCTTGCAACAGTTCGTTGAACAGAAATTCCAGGTCTGTATCACTTAGAGGTGGTGCTGGTTCTTTTTGCACATTCCCTCTAACTTTTGAGGCAGTCTGTTTTCTACCAAACAAGCTCTGAAAAAGTTTTTTAAGCCATTGAACTAGCCGCTTGAGCATCTGCTGCACCATTGAGTATTGCTTATCTTTAAGATTGTAGCGATCGCACGTGGCTCTGGCGTTACTTCTGTCAAGAAAATTCTTTAAACAATGGGTATGGGGTATAAGGGGCAAAGAGGAGAATAATAGACCTGCCTTGAAAATAGGGGAATTTCAAGAAATAAATTATCTCCTTTTAAGTTGATGACTGTTGAGTGTTGATTGTGAACAGTGGGATATTTTCTAGGAAGGAAGTTACTAGGGAATAGGGGATATGGAAGAGAAATTTTATCAACAAATAAATTATCCCGTTTGAAGTTGATGATTGATGACTGATAACCTTTGACTTCACCTATTTTAGTCGCTTGCTGCAACTAAAATAGGGAATAAAAATATATTTTCAAATTCATTTTTGACTTGAGTAGCAGATGTTTACAACTCTCATATCAAAAAATTACTTGTATGAATATTTGAAAAATATTAGGTCATGCATATTGAAAATATTATAATTAATAATTATTAATAAATTTTCACTGCTAGAATTACTAATAATTGAGCATTTAAAAGTATAGCTGAACGCCGCTTCTGTATAGAATGCTGATGAGATATAAAATATAAGAATTAAGGAAGTTAGCAAAGGTCAATATGCGATTACTACATGCAATGCTGCGAGTGGGCAACCTTGAAGAGTCATTAAAATTTTATTGTGAAGTTCTGGGCATGAAATTACTGCGGCGAAAAGATTATCCAGGAGGAGAATTTACCCTAGCTTTTGTAGGCTATGGTGACGAAAGCGATAACACAGTGATAGAACTAACCTACAACTGGGGAGTGGAAAAGTACGAATTGGGTAATGCTTACGGTCACATTGCTCTTGGAGTTGATGATATTTATACTAAATGTGAAGAAATCCGCAATCACGGCGGTAAAATTGTCCGAGAACCAGGGGCGATGAAACATGGTTCGACAGTAATTGCTTTTGTAGAAGATCCAGACGGGTATAAAATTGAACTGATTCAGTTGGGAACTCAAGGGTCAGCAATTAAACACGAATCAAAAGAGCAACTTGTAAGTCAGTAACTCTAAAAGTAAAAATCTATATTACTCGTTAATGAGTAACACCAATAGCGTAGGTGTAGCCCGTCGTAGACATCGCTCTAATAGCAACATCTGGCAAACTACGCTCATCAGCATGTTTTCGTTTTAAATTAAGGAATAGGTAGGAACTGGGGACTGGCAGATGTGGTTCGACTTTGCGGTAGTCGAAACTCACCAATTAGGAGACGAGGGAACAGGGGAAGCAGGAAGAGAATAACTCCTAACTCAGCACTACCTAATCAAAGCTTTCAGAGTCTTCGGCTTTGCTACTTAACTCAGCACTCCCCAAGCCTTAAACTAAAAATCTCAAATCAAAAATTTTAAAGATGCAACCTACAGATCCAAATAAATTTACAGATAAAGCCTGGGAAGCGATCGTAAAATCTCAGGATATAGTCCGTGCTTATCAACAACAGCAATTAGATGTTGAGCATTTAATAATTGCCCTGTTAGAAGAACCTACTAGTTTAGCAATACGTATTCTGGCTCGGTCTGAGGTCGATCCAATCCGCTTGCAACAGCAACTAGAAGCTTTTACCCAACGTCAGCCGAAAGTTGGTAAAAGCGATCAGCTTTACCTTAGTCGTAGTTTAGATGTTTTACTAGACCAAGCCGAGGAAATTAGAGCCAGGATGAAAGATTCCTACATCTCTGTAGAACACATTCTACTGGCTTTTGCTGAAGATGAACGTGTTGGACGGCGAATACTCAAAGGCTTTAATGCAGATGCAGCGAAGCTGGAAGCTACAATCAAAACTATTCGCGGTAGCCAAAAAGTCACAGATCAAAATCCAGAATCCCGTTATGAAGCTTTACAAAAATTTGGCAGGGACTTGACAGAACAGGCAAAATCTGGAAAACTCGACCCGGTGATTGGACGGGATGACGAAATTCGCCGGGTAATCCAGGTATTGTCCCGCCGCAGTAAAAATAATCCAGTATTGATTGGCGAACCCGGAGTAGGTAAAACTGCGATCGCCGAAGCTTTAGCCCAGCGGATGGTCAACGGTGATGTTCCCGAATCGCTGAAAAATCGCCAGCTAATCTCTTTAGATATGGGCAGTTTGATTGCTGGGGCAAAATACCGGGGTGAATTTGAAGACCGCTTGAAATCTGTTCTTCGGGAAGTGATGGAATCTAACGGGCAAATCGTTCTATTTATTGACGAATTGCACACCGTAGTCGGCACAGGTTCCAATCAACAAGGGGCGATGGATGCAGGAAATTTACTCAAACCAATGCTGGCGCGGGGAGAACTGCGTTGCATTGGCGCTACTACCTTAGATGAGTTCCGCAAACACATTGAGAAAGACGCCGCCCTAGAACGCCGTTTTCAGCAAGTATTTGTCGATCAGCCAAGTATAGAAAATACTATTTCCATTCTCCGGGGATTGAAAGAGCGCTATGAAGTTCATCACAATGTGAAAATTTCTGATTCGGCTTTGGTAGCAGCAGCAACTTTGTCAGCGCGTTATATTAGCGATCGCTTTTTGCCAGATAAAGCCATTGACTTAGTAGATGAGGCAGCAGCACAGTTGAAAATGGAGATTACCTCCAAACCAACGGAATTGGAAACCATTGACCGCCGCCTGATGCAGTTAGAAATGGAAAAGCTCTCATTAGCTGGCGAAGAAAAGGGTACTGCCCAAACAAGGGAACGTTTGCAGCGAATTGAGCAAGAAATCACCAATTTGACTCAAAAGCAGCACGTATTTAACGATCAATGGCAAGGTGAAAAGCAGCTATTAGAGGCGATAAGTAGCTTAAAGAAAGAAGAAGATGCGCTGCGAGTGCAAATCGAACAGGCGGAACGTGCTTATGACTTGAATAAAGCCGCGCAATTGAAGTATGGGAAATTGGAAGGAGTACAACGCGATCGCGAAGCCAAAGAAACCAAACTTTTAGAAATTCAAAGTCAAGGTTCCACTTTGCTACGAGAACAAGTCACTGAAGCCGATATTGCCGAAATCGTCGCCAAATGGACAGGAATTCCTGTCAATCGCTTGTTGGAATCAGAACGACAAAAATTACTGCAACTAGAAAGTCATTTGCACCAACGAGTCATTGGGCAAGAAGAAGCTGTAGCAGCAGTAGCAGCCGCAATTCGCCGCGCCCGTGCGGGGATGAAAGACCCCTCGCGTCCCATTGGTTCATTTTTGTTCATGGGGCCTACAGGTGTGGGTAAAACCGAACTTGCGCGTGCTTTAGCTCAGTTTCTCTTTGATTCCGATGATGCATTAGTGCGCTTGGATATGTCCGAGTATATGGAAAAACACTCAGTATCTCGGTTAGTGGGAGCGCCTCCAGGATACATCGGCTACGAAGAAGGCGGTCAACTTTCGGAGGCGATTCGCCGTCGTCCCTACTCAGTGGTACTGCTGGATGAAGTCGAAAAGGCACACCCAGATGTATTTAATATTTTGTTACAAGTTTTAGATGATGGTAGAATTACTGATTCTCAAGGGAGAATGGTAGATTTTCGCAACACCGTCATTGTTATGACTAGTAACATTGGCAGCGAACATATATTGGATATATCTGGTGATGAGTCCAAATATGAAACCATGCGTCAGCGGGTAATGGATGCCTTGCGCTCGCATTTTCGTCCAGAATTTCTTAACCGCATTGACGATCCAATTCTCTTCCATACCCTCAGCCGTTCAGAAATGCGGCATATCATCCGAATTCAACTCAAACGGGTAGAAAATCTGCTCCGCGATCAAAAAATCTTCTTTGAAATCTCCCCATCTGCCTGTGATTACCTGGTAGAAGCAGGTTATGACCCAGTTTACGGCGCTCGCCCACTCAAACGAGCAATTCAGCGAGAAGTCGAAAATCCTCTCGCTACCAAGTTACTGGAAAATACTTTTATCTCTGGAGACACGATTTTCATTGACAAAAGTGAAAACGGTCTATCTTTCAGTAAAAAAGTGCCAATGAAAATCTCAGTGACACAAATTGTGACGTAGACTTGGTGAATATTTGCGATCGCCCAATTACTGTCTTGAAAATAAGGCTGACTGATGACTGATGACCGGGAAAGAAGTATTATTTTGCTCTGGTTGTCTGATTCGTCGTATCACTGTCTGTCTTCAAAATAGGGATTGGCAGATGAACAGATGGGCAGCAGAAGGGTACACACACAGGAGAATAATAACTCACCAAAGAACATCTCCGGCTTTACTTAACAGTTAACAGTCAACAGTCAACATTCAACACCCCTCATTCTTTCAGCAATACCCTATTAGTTCATTGCCAGTCCATTCCAAGGTGTCACCAATTTTGTCGCCGTCGTGGTAAGCGGCGAGTAAGATTTCGCTGGTTTTACCCCAAGCGATCGCTCCACTAGCATCTAAGGCGATCGCTCCTAAATCCCGTTTATTTTGGTACGCTTCTGTTAAGGAGCGCTGCATCGCATCTTTGAGGGACATACCATCGGCAACACGTACCACGATCCTGGCTGCTAAACACTCATCAATAATATCTTCCCCAATACCAGTACAACTAACTCCTGCTTCTCTAGTAGCATAATTACCTGCTGGCATGGCAGAATCACTTACTCGCCCAATCCGCTCAAAGCCCTTGCCACCAGTGGAAGTCCCAGCACTTAGCCCGCCATAGGCATCTAAAGCTACCACCCCGATGGTACCCCGTCCCGCATTACTGGTTTCTGCCAGTTCGGGTTCTGCAATCACGTTAGCCATCGCACTTTTAAAATTATCCTCACGTTCTTGTATCCACTCTTGCAATCGTAAATCAGTTAAAGCGTTATAACTAGGAATTTGCATTTCCCGCGCTAATTCAGCCGAGCCGAAATCCGATAGCACTCGGTCTGGCGAGCTTTGTAAAAATTGTGCCAAGTCAATGGGATTTTTTACCCGCGAAATATTAATTACACCACTAAATCGCCCTAATGTGCCATCCATTAACGAAGCACTCATGCGGATTTGCCCATCAGATTGCAGCACTGAACCAGTACCAGCATTAAAGCGGGGGTTATCTTCCAGCATTTGGCAACCCTGTACTACCGCCTCAGAGGCAGTTTTTCCGCACAATAGTAAAGAATAGACATGTTCTACAACCGTATGAAGCGATCGACGTACCGCTTCCAATCCTCCTTTACCGTGGAGAGAACTACCAGCTCCGCCATGAATAATTAATTTAGGTTGCACCTGTGACTCCATTAATCCTTTGCGCTATTTGCGTCTGTGTTGCGGTTAGTTTCATTTTGAGCTTCAGAACGGCGACGACGACAACGTTCTGAGCAGTATTTCACATCTTCCCAGCAATCTTGCCACTTTTTACGCCATGTAAAAGGACGTTGACATACCGGACAGATTTTTGTAGGTAGGTCAGATTTAGAACGGACACGTCCCATATAAATACTGTGTAGATGATAATTTGGTTTTAGAGAGGGATGGAAAATAATTATAACGACTTTCTTACGAAGGGAGGATACGTTGAACGAATAAATGTTATGTCAATCTCTCATGAGATTCACTTTTTAAAGGTGTGGAAGTATAAAGCTGGAGTCAGATAGCTTGAATATTAAGTAAACTCCTATATTTGGACGCAGCAATTGTGTAAAAAATATTTAATTAAATAATTTTTTATAAAAGTAGAACAGAGGAATTTAATTTTAATTTAGAGGATTATACTCTTGAGAGTAAACAGTCTAAAAGTTTACGTTCGTAATGATTTAAATCTGAAGTAGATGCTCCCAACTCCTGTAATTTTTGATAAATCAAATCAGGTTCCAAGACTTCTATACGTTCTTTGATTTGAGCGTGTATCTCTTGTAAGGTAAACTCAGTTGTTAAAGCTAAGGCAATTTGTTGGCGTTCTCTACCCAGTAATTGACTATTGAACTGATAACTCCCTTGAGCATCTTCGGATAATATTCTCAAAGCGATCGCTTGAAAGCGAATTTGTCGAGCTTGTTCTATTTCTGCGTTTAACGCTTGGTGATACTCAGCAATTGCTGTTTCTAACCGTTCTTGAATTATTTGTATCTCTTGCGGCAGTTCTTGAGAATTTCCTTTGGCTAAAGCATCTTGTAATTGTTACCGTCGCAATTTTAAGGAAAAACTTGGTTGAGTAAATTTTGAGTAGTTTCTTTATCAATTATGACTTCCAATCTAGAGTAGAGAAATGCTTCAGCCACACGCAGTTCTGTAACTAGATTCCCAGAGCGATCGCCAATGTTATCTGTTTACAGTTATAAGTATAAATAGGTCAATATATTTAATAATCTAACTCATTCATATAAGCCTTGAGGTGTAGCATCAACATAACGGTTAATGCTGCTTGTACTTGTTTGCAACAATTTCTCAGAGTGTGCTTATAGGAAAGTAGTTCTTTATTTTCAAATTGCCGATAAGCACGCTCCAATTCTATTCCATAT
This sequence comes from Nostoc sp. S4, assembly GCA_029379225.1. Lineage (GTDB taxonomy): Bacteria > Cyanobacteriota > Cyanobacteriia > Cyanobacteriales > Nostocaceae > Nostoc. Next base: position 77,544 of record JAQYWR010000023.1, read on the forward strand.
TCCTGAAACATCCCAGCACAAATTTCAATCCGTGCATCAAAATCTTGCCAAACTGGTTTGCCATTATCTCATTCTAGTTAGAGAAAAGCATTACTAAAATCTTTGTTGACGAAAAATTCTTATTTAAAGAGTTAGGATTCATCTGCGGCGTTAACGCAATGTGCAACTTATTGTTTTGTTAAGTTTCAAGCAATGTTACTCCACTTATGGGAGATAGCCCATCCAGGAGCGTGATGAAGTAAGTGCAAAATTAGACACGTTATAAAGAAGAATTACAGAAAGCACTTTTTTGATTTACTAACTTGCCCAAAAATGATTGAGAGAGAAGCTTTTCAAGCAGTTGAGTCTGAAGTCTGACTATAGCAAAAATCGCCATGTCAGTACACACTCCTGACACACCAGCGCCAAGTGCTATACAGATATTGCATGGTAAATTCATAACTTGTTTACATTATTTTTCTTAAGCACCTGGGTATCTCAAGCGTGAAGATACCCTTTTCTCTATTTAGGTAAACTGGTCTAATTAATTTTTAAAAGCATTCAACTTTGACCAAGATTCAATCATTTTGAGTTCGGTCAGATTGACGAAGATATGACAAAATTATGACGAAAGTGTGACGATATTCATCAGACTGCGAACACAAATTGCGAACACAAAAGTAACAAGTTATTAACTTGTTGTATATAAAATTAATAACATTTTGAATGTTTCTATCTTAATATCGGGAAATACTGGTACTGGAAAGAATACAGTCGTTATATCTGATGTAGCAGGAGTAAGTTGATACGACATTCTAGAAAAAACTGTATTATCTAACACAGTTTTTTATTAGTCATCAATAAACAATTAGTCAAATTTCTGAGTTGATTCTTGTAAAAGAATATTCAGATTTTTCACAACATCAAGGTTTTTGATACTAGAAAAATGTGGTTAAAAATTTACAGAAAAACTTCTTCTTTGTTGTTGATGCTGCCACAACCATCTTAGCGCGCTTGGCTGTGGATTTTGAGAGAATTATGCTGAAGTAGAGTTGACATAAATATTTTCAGGTTCTTCCTCAACAGCTTGACTGACAATTGAGGTTGGAGTTGTTTAAAAATACTTACTTTGATGGAGGTTTTACTTAATGGGTAAAAACAGAGGCAGACTAAAAACTATCTTATTTAAGACTTGTAGTTATTTGGGAAAAAACAGCCGAAATTGCCTCAACATGTTCGGCTATTTGGTAACAAGCTTGATTATCTTTTTCCTGAAGGCGGGATCTACCCCAGTCAAGAAAGGCTTTTTCCTCTTCAAGCATCAGCAATCCATCACAATGAAGAAAAAGCCGACGACTGCTGGGCAAAGTCAGCAAATTAACAAGTTGGCACGATTGGGAAAGCGTTTACGCGATCCGGAGTGGAGGCGCTATGGTTACTTACTACTGCTGGGCAAGGCTATAGCTATCATGATGTTGTTCATGCTATATGCCTTAATCCCCAATTTAATAGAAACACCAGTTCTAGCAGCCGATCCAGTACTTAGAGGCAATGACATTGTTAACCCGATTAATACTCTCTGGACGCTGCTAGCTGCCTTCCTAGTATTTGCAATGCAGGTAGGTTTTACGATGCTGGAAGCAGGTTTCTGTCGCTCTCGTGAAACCGTCAATGTCTTGATGGAATGCATCGTTGACACCTGTCTTTGCGGTTTATTATTCTATGCCTGGGGCTTTGCCTTCATGTTCAGTCATGGTAACGGCTTGATTGGACTGAATTGGTTTTTCTTGCAAGGTGCGCCCACGACTTATGAAAGTTCAGGTGTGGCGTTCCTGGCATTTTGGCTGTTTCAGTTTGCCTTTGCAGACACCTGCTCGACGATTACTTCTGGTGCGATGATTGGGCGGACAGGGTTTATTGGCGATCTTCTCTACAGCTTTGGTGTTTCTGGATTCATCTACCCAATTATCGGACACTGGGCTTGGGGGCCAGACGGTTTTCTAGTAACGATGGGCAGCAAAGATGGTTTCCTGCCCTTCTTGGGAACTGGCTTCCATGACTTTGCAGGCTCTACAGTCGTTCACACCATTGGGGGATTCATTGCTCTAGCAGGTGCGATCGCCCTTGGGCCGCGTTTGGGTCGTCGGTTCAAGCGCGATGGTGGCGGGCCAATGTTGCCCCATGACCTTGTAATTGCTGCTTCCGGCGGTCTGATTCTGTGGTTTGGCTGGTACGGTTTTAACCCTGGCTCAACACTCTCGGCGATGGACTTTGTCGGGACTGGACGGGTTGCCGCCAATACTACCTTGGCAGCATGTGCAGGCGGTCTGTCGGCACTGTTCTTCACTTATCCGAAAACAAAAAAGTGGGATTTGAGCTTCACAGTCAACGGATTCTTGGCGGGTTTGGTTGCGATTACTTGCCCTTGCTATTGGGTGAATCCGACAGGTTCTATCATCATTGGAGCAGTAGCTGGCGTAGTTGTAGTTCTAGGCATAGACCTGTTGGAATGGCTAAGGATTGACGACCCCATCGGTGCAGTTCCTGTACATGGTTTTTGCGGCATCTGGGGAACGTGGTCGCTGGGCTTGTTTGCCACTGGTGAATTCGGCGCGAGTGGTCCCATCTCACCTGATGTCTCTGGGCCATTAAGAGGTCTGTTTTTTGGTGGAGGAATACAAGTGTTGAGCGCACAAGTTATCGGCAACTTAATTATTACTGTCTCTACATTCGCTGTGGCAATGGGATTGATGTATTTGGTAAATTTGACCGGGACACTGCGTGTATCGAAAGAAGGCGAATTGGAGGGTTTGGATTTACACGAGCATGGCATACCAGCCTACCCTGAATATGTCATTAGTTCATCAGCTAACCCTGGCAGTTCTCCATTAGAAGAAGTGAATAGATAGCGCACCCTAAATAGAGAAAAGTGCTAAAAATTCATCAGTCTTCATCCCCATCAGCCGGTGGGGCTTTTTTTTGGAGAAAAAGTCGGGTAATAGTAGTTAGACTACATCTGACAAACTTTAAAAGTGTCAGAAAATGGAAAGTTGAAAATTACACAATCAAACAATTGAAAGCTATAGCTTGTATACGTTACGGATGTCAGAAATTTTTCATTGAAATCAAAACTCAAAAGCTTATACAAATAAACCAAGTTTGTACTGAGGAAAAGGCACAAGCTAGAATCAGTACTGTTTTCTCGTTACCATTTAATATTGCTAATATTTTTCATAAATTTATAAAACTTCTATAACTGATTTTTTGTACTCATGTAGCGCTCTCAAACAGTTGTCTGAGCCACAACTTTTATTGTTTGAGTAAATTTTCCATACTTTGGAGCGATCGCTTATAGATTAAGAAAAATTAAGTATACGTAATTTATGAAAAAGAAATTTTGGAGAGTAATGAACTTTCACCCATAAAGGGCATGCTTTGTTACAGATTTTAAAGCTATTGGCTCCTCCGTAAGATAACTGTTATGCTACCAATCTTCGTGGGAAAACTAGTGTTATTAGCAAATTATTATATTTCCGAGATTTTCATGGAAATTCCTAAAATATCTGCTTTGAAAAACTTTGTAGTACGGGTAGCGGATGAAATTAATCATTGGGTTGTCTTGATTAGCAGAAATTTACAATCCACTCTAGATGAGGTGTTTCATGTCGGCAGTTAGCCTTAAAAAGATTCTTAATAAAGAAGAGTTGCCATCTCTGCTTCAGGACTTAGTATACCAATTGAACATCGCGATTGACATTGAACTAGTAGACGGCACGAAACTGATTAGTATTGGCGAGCAAACATCAGAAAATCGATATCCAATTGAGGCGTCAGGAGAAATCATCGGTTGGGTTGTTGGTAAAGAGCAGGCAAGTTTACTAGCGAGTTGGCTCTCGTTATTGGCAAAGCAGGAAGCTGAGAAGAAAATACTTGCTAAAGAACTGCTGGAGCGATATCAGGAAATTGATTTGTTTGAAGATATCTCAACTCAACTGACAACGAGTTTGGATAGACGACAGATTGCCCAACTTGTACTTCAGGAAATGAGTCAATTGATTGAATCGTCAGCAGGAATGATTTTGCTGCTCAGTCCCGATACAGCTGAGTTTGAAATCATTGGCGAATTTGGAGCGTTTTTTGGGCAGAATCAGCCAGAACTAGGCAAGGGTATAATTGGCAGCATTATTGAATCCGGTCGAGCAGAACTGGTGAATGATGCACAAGCTGATTCTCGATTATGGGCACAGAAAAACATTAACGCTTTGATTTGTGTACCTTTAAGAGCAAAAGAGCGGGTAATAGGAGCGATCGCTATTGGTACGGACAAAACCGACTCCTATAGAACTGAACACTTGAAACTTGTAACTATCTTTGCGTCTCAAACTGCGATCGCCATTGAAAAAGCTTTGCTTTATGAGCAAAGCACCCAAGCAACCATCCAAGCAAAAGCCCAAACACAAAAACTTCAACAAGCTCTGCAAGATTTGCAACTGGCACAAACTAAGTTAATCCAAAGCGAGAAAATGTCTTCTTTGGGGCAACTAATTGCTGGAGTAGCCCACGAAATCAATAACCCAGTGAACTTCATTTGCGGGAATTTGAGATATGTTGCAGAGTACGCCAATGACTTATTACACCTGCTGCAATACTATCAGAAATTTTTACCTGTAGCTCCGCCAGATCTGCAATCAGAGTTAGATACTATTGATGTGGAATTTATCATGCAGGATCTTCCCAAACTGCTGGATTCGATGAAACTGGGCGCAGATCGCATAGTAGAAATTGTCCAATCTCTGAAAAACTTCTCCCGTCATGACGAAACCCAAATCAAAGCTGTCAACATCCACGATGGCATTGATGGGACGCTAATGATTCTTCGCCATCGCCTAAAAGCGTCTGCTCACCGTCCGGCAATTGAAATCGTTAAAGAGTATGCCAAACTTCCCCTGATTGAATGTTACCCAGGACAATTAAATCAAGTGTTTATGAACATCCTGGCAAATGCCATTGATGCGCTGGAAGAGGGAATGGCGAATGGCCAATGGCAAAATTACGAATCACAATTAAACCAGAATTTACAAATCACAACTCAACGCTCCCCTACTCCCCAAATCAGCATTCGCACTCAAACCCTAGACAACAACTGGATTGTAATTCGCATTGCGGATAACGGCCCGGGCATGAAGGAAAACATCATCCAACGCATTTACGATCCCTTCTTTACTACCAAAGAGATTGGTAAAGGAACTGGATTAGGTATGGCGATCAGCCACCAAATAGTTGTAGACAGACACGGGGGAATTCTCAAGTGTCGTTCTCAATTGGGTGAAGGTACAGAATTCTGGATTCAAATTCCGGTGAATTATTTAGTGTTAGAAACTCTACCAGGGCAGTGTGACACAAATTCTGTTTCACCAACTCCCACAACCGAACTCTGCTCTACTATCGATGCCGAAGGTTTCATTCCATCAACAATACCAATGCTTAAACCAGCGGATTTGCTAATCCGCCATACTCGATTGATCCAACGACTTTCACACCACAGTCCAGACATTGGCGTTGCACAACCCGATCAAATTTACCAACTGTTCCAACGCCACCCAATTTCCTTAAAGCTTTACGCTACCCTTTTGTCCTGGTTCTGTTGTCAGAATCCCACTCACTTAAATGACTGAGGAAACCTCAACCATGCCTAGCCAAGTTGATGAATACTACCGTCAGCTCTTTGAACAATGTCCAGTTGGTCTAGTGTTGTGCCGACTAAATGGGACACTGATTGATATCAATCCTGCTTATGCGGCCATTTTGGGGCGGACTGTTCCCCAAACCTTGAATGTTAACTATTGGGAGATGACACTGCAAAAGTATAGCACTCAATCAACGATGCTAGAGAGCTTAGAACGAAATGGCCGCTGCGAACCTTGTGAAAAAGATTACATCCACAAAGACGGACATTTGGTTCCAGTCAGGCTTTCGGCAGTACTGGTTGAAAAGGATGGAGAGCGCCTAATTTTGTCAACTGTGGAGGACATTAGCGACCTCAAGCGTGCCCACCAAGAACGCGAGGATGCTGAAAAAATCTTGAAACAGAGTGAAGCACGATACCGCTCTTTAGTAACAACTAACACCCAAATTATTTGGGTCAGCACACCAGAAGGAATTTGCTTTGAATTGGCAAGCTGGATTGCCTACACAGGTCAAAGTTTAGCTGAAGCTGAGAATGGAGGATGGATTAATGCCCTTCATCCTGACGATCGCGCCTACACTGGAGAAGTCTGGAGTACTGCCGTAGCCAACCGCAGTTTATATCAAATTGAATACCGAATTCGCGGCAAAGATGGTAATTATCGCTACTTTTGGGTCTGGGGTGCCCCAGTAATCGAAGAAGACGGCAGCGTTCGCGAGTGGATTGGCACCTGTACTGATATTCACGATCGCAAGCTAGCAGAAGCGGAAAATCAGCGTCTTAAAGAACGATATCGCACTTTAGTGACTGCTAGTTCACAGATCGTCTGGGGAGCTACTCCAGAAGGGCTAGGGATCGGCAATGAAATGCTAACCTGGATAGCCTATACAGGACAGACAGAAGAGGAAGTCACAGGTTGGGGTTGGATCGATCCAATTCACCCTGACGATCGCGCCGAATCCGCAGAAGTTTGGAATACTGCTGTGGCCAACCGAGGTCTTTATCAAACTGAATACCGCCTACGTGGCAAGGATGGTATATACCGATACTTCTCAGTTTGTGGTGCCCCCGTACTGGAAGCAGATGGCAGTATTCGAGAATGGATTGGTACTTGTAGCGATATCAACGATCGCAAGTTAGCAGAAGCCGAAAATCAACGGTTGATGGATATGTTGAATCATTCCAGCGATGCCGTTATCGTCCGCGACATGACTGACAAAATCTTGTACTGGAATCAAGGTGCACAAAGGCTTTACGGCTGGACGCGTGAGGAAGCAAAAAATCAATATATTTACACATTTCTTAAAAAAATTTTTCCCCAACCAAAAGAAACAATCATCGCAGAATTATTACAGCAAGGGAATTGGGAAGGAGAAGTGCAACACCTCACCCGCAATGGTCAGCTGATTACCGTTCAAAGCCGATGGACGCTGCAACGGAGCATCTCTGGTCAGGCTTGCGCTATTTTAGAAATTAATACTGACATCACACCTCGCAAACAAGCAGAAATCGCGCTGCGACAACTCAATCAAGAGCTAGAAACTAGAGTTGTAGAAAGGACGGCTGCCTTGGAAAACACTTTAGCAGAAGCCCAAGGTTTAAATGCCATTTTGGACAACTTAGCGGATGGTTTGTTAGTGACAGACATCACCGGACAAATTACTCACTTCAATCCTGCTTTTTTAACCATGCATGGATTGGCAGCCAACGCTCTCAAAGGTCACTATCGGGAAGTACCAATATCCGGTTTAGTAGACTTAGTTAACCGAACTCAGTCTCATCCTAATGAGGTATTTGCTGCCGAAGTTACCCTGGCCAAGGAACGCATAGGTAAAGCAGTGGCTACCGCCATCTTCAAAAGAGGGTCAGGCAATGAACCTGCTGCTTGCTTTGGTTCGGCGCTACTGATTCGGGATGTAACTGTGGAAAAGGAAATCGATAAGATGAAGACCGATTTCATCTCCACAGTTTCCCACGAACTGCGAACACCACTGACTTCTGTCCTCGGTTTTGCCTCGATCATTAAAGAAAAGCTGGAAAGCGATGTGTTCCCAATGCTTACTGGTGAAGACCGCAAGCTTCAGAAAACAATCAAGCGGGTAGGTGACAATCTCAACATTATTGTGTCTGAGGCAGAACGACTGACATCTTTGATTAACGATGTCTTAGACATTGCCAAGATGGAAGCAGGTAAGGTGGAATGGCAAATGCAGCCCCTCGATCCAACCGAGTTACTAGATTGGGCAACTACTTCCACAGCAGCGTTGTTTGAAACCAATGGCTTGGAGCTAATTACCGAAATTGAACCTGGACTACCTCAAATAGTTGGCGATCGCAACCGTCTACTCCAAGTCTTAATCAACTTGATTTCCAATGCGATCAAGTTTACCCAATCTGGTTCTATCACCTGCTGCATCAGACAAGAGAACGATGCTATTTGCATTAGCATCATTGACACAGGCGTTGGCATTGCACCTGAAGACCAGCCGAAAGTGTTTGAGAAATTCCGGCAAGTTGGCGACACCCTCACTGATAAACCCAAAGGTACGGGCTTAGGACTGCCCATTTGCAAACAAATTGTTGAACATCACGGCGGTAGAATCTGGGTGGAAAGTCAGATCGGCAAGGGTAGTACGTTTTCGTTCATCATTCCTATTTACACCAACAATCACAAAACTGATGCCAAGCTGAATTTAGATGCCTTGGTAAAACAGCTCAAAGAACACGTCATCACTACAAACACTGTCCCCAACGAAAACCGCAAAACCATTTTAGTAGTAGATGATGATGCCAATATTCGGGAATTGCTGCGTCAACAACTGGAAAACGAAGGCTACAAGGTTCGGGAAGCCAAAGACGGTATGGATGCAATTCATCAAATTAAAATAGCCCGTCCAGATTTGATTCTTTTAGATGTGATGATGCCTCAAATTAACGGCTTTGATGTGGCAGCTGTCCTGAAAAATAATCCTCAAACCGCAGATATTCCGATCATTATTTTGTCAATTATTGAAAATAAGGAACGGGGCTACCATATTGGCATCGATCGCTATCTTACTAAGCCCATCAGTACAGAGAATCTTCTGAGGGAAATTGGCTTACTACTTACTCAAGGCACTTCCAGTAAAAAGGTATTAGTTGTCGATGAAAATGCCTCAACCTTAAAAACCATATCTGACGTGCTACAAACTCAGGGATACAGCGTTATTGAAGCTTCCAATCCCCAAGAATGCATTCATAAAGCTTTGGCAATTAAACCTGACATGATCATTATTGATTCTATCTTTTCTCAAAAAGCCGATTTGGTGAGAACCCTACGCTTTGAAAAAGAATTGGAGAATGTATTCTTTATTATGCTGTCCGATCGCTAATTTAGAGAATAGAGAGTGGGAGTAGGGAGATGAGGCAGTGAGGGAGATTAGAAAAAAAGCTTCCCATCCTAACTATCCCTGCCACACTCTCCATTTGCGCTGTTTGCCCCCTACTCCCTGCCCAATACCAATACCCCACTCTTCAATTCTATGACCCAAAAAATTCTGATTGTTGACGATGAACCTAATATCTTGATTTTGATGGAACAAGCCCTAGAAGCTTTAGAAGATGAAGGGGTTGAACTTTTAACTGCAAGAAATGGTGAAGAAGCTCTCGAAATTATTAAAACTGAAAAACCTAATCTGGTTTTTCTTGATGTGATGATGCCTAAAATGAATGGTCTGAAAGTCTGCCAGATTGTGAAACACGAGTTGCAAATGAATGACATTTACATTGTGATTTTGACAGCTAAAGGACAGGAATTTGATAAACAAAAAGGAATGGAGGTAGGTGCAGACTTATATTTAACTAAACCATTTCGCCCCAAAGAAGTACTTGAAAAATCAATGAATGTCTTGGGCTTTTGATTCAAAAAAATGCAGAATTTAAAATTTATTATTAAGGATTTAGTAAAGGGTAAAACTATTATTGTTCCTAATATTCCCGCTTGTCATTATGTCCGAAACTATGTGACTATAGCTATATATATTTAGGACTCATTACCAGCTAATGGCAAAAGTAAACGGTTAACTACTCGATTATCGGGTAATTGATAGAAATTCACTTCTCCTCCTAGTTCCTGCATCAAGTTTTGACAAATTAGTAGGTGCAAACCTGGCGGTTGGTTGAGGTTAGAGGGAGCAAGGACATCTTTGAGTGTATTTCGATCTAACTCTGTTAATAGCTGTGGTTCAATTGCACCATTGTGTGTAATCGATAGTTCTAATAATTTCTGATGAGCAGCCCCTACTCTGGTAACAGAATCCTGCCCTAGATGGGATATATTTATCTTGGTATCTATGGGTTTATGGTCAGTTAAACGGCGACACCAAATGTCAATTCTGCCGCCGCTTGGAGAACGATTGCAGGCATTAACTAATAATTCATGAATCACTAATTCAATTTTCATCACATCCCCGACGATCGCCATTCCAGATTGAGCGTTAAAGCTAGGAACACCTCGGGGTAATAAACAACTTTTTGGTGATTCTCCATCCTCAATCGGTTGTCCCAAACCATGCACACCAATCCACAGCTTTTGTTGTTTGACTAAATTATCAATGCGTTCGAGCGATCGCTTTAATAAACTAGCTATGGGCATAGTTTCCCAACTCTTGTGTAGCTGCCATTGCTCTAGTTTTAGCAATCCACTCATGGAGGTGGCTGCGTGGTCTAATTGCCGTAGTAACAGCTGGTAGCGCATCTGAGTTAGTTCATTTGCAGGAATGCCTAAATCGCGTATTTGACTCAAAGACAGTGCTGTTATTCTTTGGATTTCCTCTAGGCGACGATGTTTGTACCAGTTAAGTTGTTGTAATTCCTCGGTTGTGGAATCTAAAAGGTGGTTAATTTGCTTTTGACGACGCCACCAAGCTAATTGAGAAATCAGAGTTGCTGTGGTATTCAAGCTCTGTTCTGACCAGCGACGATCTTGAGTATCTGCCAACAAAACTATACCTGTAGGTTTATACTCAGTGTTAGTACGTAAGGTCATTAAGAAAATTTGCCCTTTGTCTGGCGTATTTAACCATTTCCGCGTTTCTGGGGGTAAATCATCCACTTTGAGAGTTAAGTAACTTTCTGTATCCAGTGCCCACTGAATTAGCGCCTCAGTTTGGATAGAAATCGATGTATCGGCAATTCCAAATTGACTACTGCCAGTGACTCCAGGTATAATTTCTGCCCACTTGTCACCAGGCGACCAGGAAAATAGTACCGCTAGCGGACAGCCGAGAATCGTTGCTATTTGTTCGAGTGCTGTACATTCTAAATGCTTTTTTCCTGCCTCGATTTTGCTATTTTCCGATTCTGTGAGAATATCTAGGCAGCGCTCAAATGCAAGTGTAATTTTTTGCTGGTGCTGGGTGCGGGTGTGCAACTGCCACTGACGAACAATTACACCAATTTGTTGACTCACAGCCCAGAGCAATTCTTTTTCTAAAGTTGTCCAAGAACGATGAGTTTCGTGAGCAATGACCAAAAGTGCTGGCGGTATTTGACCGTGAAGGCATTTACAAATAAGTAGCGAGCGCATCCCATTTTCTAACAATAAAGGACGCCAATTAAAAAAGCGTAAATCTTCATCTAAGTTCTCAATCTCCACTGCTTGAGTTGAACGTTGCAAAAGTTGCCCATCTAATTCTTTAAGAGTATCGAGGGGAAATTTCAACGGTCGGCGATTATGCGGCTGACTTTGATAAATAAATTGATAATTATTCTGCTCTGGGTCGTACTGCAACAGCAAAAAGCGCGTCGCAGCGAATCGAGTTAAAACTCTTTTAGCACAAATTTGTAAAGTTTCTTGAAGTTCATGTTCGTTAAAAATACCTTGGGCAACCTGGCCAGTTAGTTGGGCATCTTCTTGAATCTGTTTGATTGTGCTTTCAGTGTTTTCGTTAGGAGCAACTAGAGAAATTAAGCCAGCAGCACCTTGGACAAAATTTTTGTCTGTCTCCATCCAAATCCGGGGTTCATTACTTTCCACCGCCAGAAAACCGAGCAAGTTTTTTTGCCAGATAATCGGAGCTGCCAAGAGCGATCGCACCTTCAACCGTTGTAGCAATTTTGCTGTAAAATGACTTTTTAAGGAACTGCGGGCATCACCAATAGAGACAATTTGGTTTACTGACAAAGCATAATAAAAATCGCTCAATTCTTGCACCGTCATTCCCGCCGCTGGCTGAGTGCTAGAATTAAAATCGATTTTCACAAGTTGATTGCTCATCCGACACCAAAAATAGCGCCCTTCCCGCTCAAACCAGTAGACATTAGTCCGGTTGGGAGAGACAAATTTATGCGTTGCTTGCACCGCTACTTCTAGTCTTTGATTCAAGTTACTAACATTGCGTAGTTTTTCTAGCAATTCTAATAATGGCTCATCGGTTCGCCTGGTTTGCTTCTGCTGCAAATGCATCTCATGTTGGTAAAGCACTGCTCCCAGTTCGCCTAAAACCATCATCAAACGAGCTTTTGCTTCCCCAGTCAGTAGATAGCCCCAGCGTTCTGAACCCAGTAACAGCAAACCTAAACAACGGTCTTTATAGCGAATTGGTACGATGATTGTTCCTTGAATTTGAAATTTTTCTGCAACATTTCGCCATTGGGCGGCACGGACTTCATCTCGCAAATCAGCTACACCTAAGGGATGCTGTTCAATTACTACTTGCTCTAATAAATCTCCAGGAGTAATAACAAATTTTTGGTGTAAAAAGCTTGTGTCTTTGTGAGGAATGATACCACCTTTGCCGAACAATACGTGATTCAGGCGATCGTAAAGAGCAATCCAAATCAGTTTGTAGTCAAACTGTTCTCGGAGATAAGAAATAACAATTTCAATCAGAACATCAACATCATCTTCTTCCCTGATGCTCTGGAGGACGCGCCCCAATGAAAGGATCTGCTGTTCAGCGGCTATAGGTTTTTGCGGCTGCCCCATCTGATTTATCGTTTTACGTAACTTGTAATATATAAGATGCCCACAAACGCAGTCTGAATCATATCGCCACAAGTATTAAACTATCGAATAGTAGTTACCAAAACGGTTATTAACAGGTTGATAGTAAAAAACAAAAGGTTTTAATATGAAACAACGCAACTTTCGTACTATTAAGACAAATGGGGTCAGTCTGAGGACAGTTGTTGAAGGTGAGGGGCCTCTGGTGATTTTGCTTCACGGTTGGCCTCAATGCTGGTATCTCTGGCGTCACCAAATCGACCCGCTTGTGGAAGCAGGTTTCCAGGTGGCTGTTCCCGACCAACGAGGTTACGGTGGCAGCGATGCTCCAGAAGAAGTCAATGCTTATGACATCATCCATTTAACTGGAGACGTTGTTGGTATTGCTGATGCCCTTGGATATACAACCTTCACCGTTATCGGTCATGACTGGGGTGCGCCTGTAGCCTGGAACACAGCACTGCTGCACGAACAACGAGTCAATGCTGTTGTTGGAATGAGCGTCCCCTACTTTCGTTACCCGGTTGGAGCATTCACAAAACAAGAGAATTTTGGAGACAACTTTTGGTACATGGTATATTTCCAAAAGCCTGGGGTTGCCGAAGCTGAATTTGAAGCCGATATCCATCGTTCGTTGCGAATGATTTATACTAGCTTTAGCGGCTCTACTCCTGAAGAAAATTTCTTCAAGTCTAAACCATCAACCTGCGGTTTTTTAGACGGGTTAATCGATCCTGAAGAACTACCATTGGGGGTAACCCAAGAGGATCTAGATTATTATGTAGAGCAGTACAAACGCAGTGGCTTTCGTGGGGGATTAAATTGGTATCGCAACATTGACCGGAACATGGAAATTACCCCTGACCTGCAAGATAAAAAAATATCGCAACCAGCATTGTTTATCGCTGGTGAAAAAGACGTGGTACTTAAGTTTCCTGGAATGAATCTTAATGAAATGAACAAATGGATTCCTAACTTAAAAAGACAAGTTATCATCCCTGATGTCGGTCACTGGGTAAGCGTAGAGTCTCCCCAAATAGTTAATGAAGCCTTAGTTAGTTTCTTAAAGAATTTTGGCTCTCAACACTAATTCCTGCAAAATCTCTCAACAAAGCTTAAGTAAAAACTTCCTACGGTCGCAATCATAGTTATTTGAGCGGACATGGTATGACTTGTGTAATTTTTACATAAAAACTAATGGACATTTATCAAGTTGCGATTCGTCCACTGTTGTTCAATCTGGTAAAAGCAGACCCAGAGTGGTTACATCAGCAGACGATTCGCAGTTTTAATTGGCTATCACAAACAGGTAGTTATCCTACTGCTAGTTGGTTAAATCGCCGCCTACAAAAATCTTTATGCTTATATGATTCGCGTCTAGAACAAAATTTATTTGGGCTAAATTTTCCTAATCCTGTAGGGTTAGCTGCTGGGTTCGACAAAGATGGCGTTGCTGCTAACATTTGGCCCAGTCTCGGTTTTGGCTTTGCCGAATTGGGAACTGTAACTTTTCATCCACAGCCAGGAAATCCTCGTCCTCGTTTGTTTCGCTTGCCATTGGATAAAGCTGCTCTTAATCGCATGGGATTTAATAATAGTGGTGCCGCAGCAATGGCAGCAAGATTGGCAGGCGAAAAGCACCACTTTAGGTCAATACCTATAGGGATAAATTTGGGTAAATCTAAAATAACTCCTCTGGAAGCAGCCGCACAGGACTATTTTGATAGTTTTCGCCTACTCAAGGATTTAGGAGATTATTTTGTTGTTAATGTCTCTTCGCCAAATACACCAGGATTACGATCGCTCCAAGATGCTACGATGCTCAGTGCCATCTTAGAGTTATTGCAATCAGAAAATAATTCACAAAAACCAATTTTTGTCAAGATTGCACCAGATTTGTCATGGGAGGCGATCGCTGACATTATAACTCTTGCTAAAACCTATCAATTAGCTGGAATTATCGCCACTAACACTACTATCAGTCGTGATGGACTCAAAACCCAGGTGATTGAGCCAACTGGTAAATCACCCCAGTCGGAAGCTGGCGGAATTAGCGGCGAACCATTACGCTCCCGCTCCACTGAGGTAATTCGTTTTATTTGGCAGCAAACTCAAGGACAAATCCCAATTATCGGCGTTGGCGGCGTTTTTTCCCCAGAAGATGCTTGGGAAAAAATTATCGCTGGTGCTAGCTTAATTCAGGTTTATACAGGCTGGATTTACGAAGGGCCAGTGATAGTACGTCGGATTCTTACAGGTTTGCTCTCTTATTTAGAAGAAAGCGGATTAAATTCCATCAGCGAAGCTGTAGGTTTAGAAGTAAAAACTAAAGCCTGAAAGTTCTTTACTTTTGCGTTTTGCCGTTTTATTCTTCCATTGGGAAAAACTCTTTAGTTTTTTCTGAGTATGACCAGGCGATACCATCGGGGTCTCTGCTGCGACTCCACTCTGGAAATTCGGGGTCATTTCGCCGCTTATAAACTGTGCTGGAATAGACATTTAGCCGTTTGGCAAGTTCGGATTGAATCAAAGAGCCAAAAACTAATTGTTTTTCTAGCGTTTGTCTAACTTCGTTGTGAGTTGGCTGTGGGAGTGATTCAGTTTCTAGTTCTTCCTCCTGTGGGGTTGGTGGCGGTGGTGCTAAAAGCGAACGTGCAGTTTTGCTAATTGGTTGAGCAGAAAGTTCTTTGACAGGCTCACTACTGTCAAGTATGTTGCCTAGAATGCTGGCAGTTATAAAGTAATAGGACTGACCTTCCTCTTCAGAATTGAGAATACTAGCACCAAATTCCTGAGCTTTAGTATCTAAATAGCGTTTTGCCGTTGTTCCAGGAAAATTGCCTCTGATTGCCAAATCCATTGGCGTCAGTCTGCCTTGATTTTCTCGAACCAACTGATGAAAAATGGGGTTAACTCGCCGAATCCACTGTTGCCATTGATATTCCTGCCAAAGCTTGAAGCCAATTACCAGCACAATTACTGCCAATAAAATTCTCCAAGTGGCAACTAGGAAAATAATCAAAAAAGAGAGGGGCAAAAGTATAACGAGAAAAGCCTTACCGTTATCTTCTATGGGTTTCTCACTCATGCCAATTTTTGCCAAGTGAATTTTGGAAAATAATATTACTATATTGGCAAAAAGTGGGACATTTTTTTGTATCGTTTAGCAAATTTTCCGGCAAAAACTTTACTTAGTAGATGTTATAGTCCGCCAAACCAGACAAATTGCAGACTATATAGCAATTTGCAATTCAATAGACTATAACCCTTTAGGACAATTGTACTAACTTAGAATAATTTTCTTTTTGAGTGTATTTTATTCAATTGAAAACCGCTGTTAGTGAAAAATGCGGCAAAAGTTGTTTGCCAGATGAGATCGGAGTTTAGCGATCGCACCTGGGTACACTAATACAAAATTAGCTTCTAGACACTTGACAATCCATAATATATATACTACATTTGTAATACAAAGGATATTCATTAAGGACTTAGCCTTCGTCATTAGCGGATGGCTCAAATAACTAAAACATCCTTAATTTAATTTCTGGAGATGTAAATGAAAATTCTGTTTTGCTAAACTAAATAATTTGAAATTTGGGATTGAATCTAAAATCCTTCGATCAAATTTTTATGTGGTGGATAGCTCAGTGGATAGAGCGCCTAAACATCCTTATTCAGACCTTGCCTGAAAAGGCCGATGAATTGAGGGTTATCGCCTGCCAAGCGGGAGGTCGCGGGTTCAATTCCCGCTCCACTACACCAATAAATTTTAGATTTTGGATTGAATTTAAATTCAAAATTTTCATGTGGCGGGTAGCTCAGTGGTAGAGCGCTAAACATCCTTGTTTACTCCTTGCCTGCAAAGGCCGACGAATGAGGGTTATCGAATAGGGTTCGAGAGGTCGCAGGTTCAAATCCTGCTCCGCCACCTTTCATTTTTGCCCGCAAGGGCCGGGAGATAAAACGATGAATTACAATTTTTTCACTAAAAAGAAGACAAATACACCCCAAAATCAACCTATCCCCGGACGAGAAGCAGAAATGGTTCAGGGACGTTCCGGCGGCTGGATGTTTGATGCTGGTATTTGGAAAATGCTACGCCGTTGTTTATTAGTTGGCACGGCAAAAAGCACTTACTACGCTGGCAAACAAGAATTAACTGAAGATTTTGTGACAGTTATCAGACAAGCTGTTGCTGAAAATCCTGGTCGTGTGGCCGAAGAAATTCTCTATGCTAGCGATGGACGCGCCATCAATAACAGTGCCCCTATTTTGGCTTTAGTTTTGCTGTCTATGGGTGAAGCACCAGAAGCAAAACGAGCTTTTAGTGAAATTTTCCCCCAAGTTGTCCGCACTGGTAGCCACTTTTATGAATGGCTGAATTACACCAAATCTCTGCGGGGATTTGGCAAGATAGTACGGGAAGCTGGTAAAACTTGGCTATCGCGGGAAGATGTCAAAGGTTTAGCTTATCAACTCTTGAAATATCAGCAGCGTCAAGGCTTTACTCACCGAGATGCATTGCGGTTATTCCATGTGAAACCGCCTACAGAAAATCACCGTCAACTATTTGAGTGGGTGGTTAAAGGCTGGGAAGAATTGCCAGCAGATATCCCCTCAGAAGCCTTAGCGCAGATTTGGTGGTATGAATGGCTTAAGCAAAACCCTACCCAAACTCACCAAGCTATTTTGCAAGGACGCTTAACCCACGAAATGGCTGCACCTGTAGGCAAAATGGACAAAGCTGCTTGGCAATTACTATTTCAGGAAATGCCAATAGGTGCAATGCTGCGTAACCTGGGTTCTTTGACCGAACTAGGTGTGTTGCGAACTGACGAAAGCGCCAACTTGCTACGAGTGGAAGCAGTTCTCAACAACCAAGAACATCTGCGTAAAGGTCGCATACATCCAATTGATGTTTTGAAAGCGCTTAAAACATATCAATCTGGTGGTAGATTGGGACGCAGTAAGAAGACTTGGAACCCAGTTCCTCAGATTGTGGACATTTTAGAAAAAGCAGTTGAACTGTCTTTTGATGTTGTGCAACCCACAGGTAAAGTGTTTATGCACGCCATAGACGTTTCTGGTTCTATGGGTAGCTTGGTTGCAGATATGGGACTGAGTTGTTGTGAAATTGCCACCACAATGGCACTAGTAACAGCAAAAGCAGAGAAAAACTACATGATTCGCGGCTTTGCTACAGAATTCCGGGAATTGAAGATTACTGCCAAAGATAGTTTTAGTTCTGCGGTTAGCAAAGCTAGCAACCAAAACTTCGGTGGAACCGATGCATCTGTGGCTTACGACTGGATGATTAAAAATAAGTTCAAGGCAGATGTTGTCTGCTTTTGGACTGACTCGGAAAGCTGGGCTGGTTATAAGCATCCAAGTCAAGCGCTGAAAGAGTACCGCAAAAAGGTAAATCCTAAGGTTAAGGCAGTGTATGTCACCCTGACACCTTACCAAATTACTTTGGTAGATCCTGAAGATTCGCTGTCTTGGGATTTAGCAGGATTCGATCCGGGTACGCCTCGGATTATCCAAATGCTGGCCACGGATGAGTTATAAAAATTGGTGAAGGATAAGGATAGAAAGCTTTATCCTTCATAACTTCATGGCGGGTTACCCTTGTTCGCAACTTGCCCTTTGGGACGAAGAATTTAGGGTTATCGGATACATCTCCACCATTTTGGGGATTAGCGGGTTCAATTCCCGCATCCGCCTTTGTTTTTGATTTTTACTTTAGCGAATTTTCATCCAAAATTGAAAATTGTTTGACTAAGCACTTCTTAAGGCTACAATGGGGTCGAGTTTTGCGGCGCGACGTGCAGGAACAACACCAAAGAATAAACCGATACCGCCAGAAACACCAACTGCCATAGTAATTGCCACGGGAGAAATTCCTGCGTTTAAAGGTGTTAAAGATGCTACTAACAGAATGCCACTAACACCGACGGCAGTCCCAACTAAACCGCCGGCGGCAGAAACTATTATTGCTTCGATGATGAACTGTAGCAAAATATCTTGCTCTGTTGCACCGATCGCTTTTCTTAATCCGATTTCTTGGGTGCGTTCGGTGACGGAGACTAACATAATATTCATAATCCCAATGCCGCCGACAAACAAGGATATGGCGGCGATCGCTGCTAACATAATTGTCAATGCACCCGTAATTTGACCGACAGTTTGCAAAGCATCTTTCTGGGTGCGAAGCGTAAAGTCATCTTCACCATTAATTTTGTGGCGTAGACGCAGCAAATTAGTAATTTGAAACTCTGCTGCATCGACGCTATCAGAATCACGAGCGGCAGCGACGAGGTAATCTAAGGCAATACCGTAGGGAGAATTCTTTCCCACAAGGCGGTTTGCTGAGGTTGTAATCGGTATTAAAGCAGCCTCATCATAATCTGCTCCGACGCTGGAACCTTTGGCTGTTAATGTCCCAATCACTTGAAAGCTAGTATTACCAATTCGCAATTGCTGACCGATGGCGTTACTATTACCAAATAGTTTTTCTGCTAAGTCTGCACCTAAGACAACAACTTGGTTGCTTCGCTTGATGTCTACTTCACTAAAAAATCTGCCTTTATCAGTTTCAAAATCGCGCACCGATAGAAAGCTGGGAGTTGTGCCAATGATGTTAACATCAGTGTTTCTATTCCGGTAAGTAATTACTTGTCTTGTATTTAACTCTGGTGCAACTCCTATTACTGTTGGCACCTGAGAAGCGATCGCATCGGCATCTTGCAACACTAAAGTTTTTGGTACTTCAAAGGAAATGCGTTGAGTTTCTTGATTTCCGGGAATTACAAACAGCACATTTGGCCCTAGTGATTCCAACTGCTTATTAACAAACTTTTGCCCACCTTCACCAATACCAATCATGGCAATCACTGAGGCATTGCCAATAACTATACCCAACATGGTGAGGGCGCTACGCAACTTATTTGATAACAGGGTTTTTCCCGCCATCTGCACACTTTCTAAAAAATTCATGTCTATAATAATTACGAATTCTTCTGTTCTTTAGCTTTTTCGATTTTGTAATCTTTGGGCGGGTTAACAAAAATGCGATCGCCTTCTTTAACTCCCTCTAAAACTTGAGTTTGGTCTTTGATTTGCGCCCCAACTGTGACTTCGCGGAATTGGGGTTTATTATCTGCATCTGGTACAAGTACGCCAGTTCTACCTTTTTCGGTGACGATTGAGACTGTTGGTAATACTAAGGCATTATTAACGCGATCGCCCAAAAAAGTCAGATCTACATTTAACCCAGAACGCAGTTTATCTGTGCCAGTATCCAAAGCAACTCGTACTTGGAAGGATGTCACACCTTGTTCTACCACTGCTTCCGGAGCAATCAAGCGTACATGACCTTTAAAAACTCGATCTGGATAAGCATCAGCGACAATTTCCACTTGCTGTCCCGGTTTGATTCTGCCAAGATCGGCTTCAGGAACTTGAGCTAATATTTCTAAACCGCGTGCTACGGCGACAATTGAACTGGAAGTTGCCGATGCACTAGTCGAAGCAGAAGTTGTGGGTGTGACAAAAGCGCCAGGATCGGCATACTTTTGGGTGACAATTCCCGAAAGGGGAGCGCGAATAATCGTATCTTCCAACTGCACTTGTACACCCTTCAACTGAGCCTCGGCGGCGGCGACAGATGCTTGGCGCGCAGCGATTTCTTCACTACGGGTGCCATCTTCCAACAGTACTAATGCTGCGCGTGCTTCATTGACAGCTGCTTGACGCCCAGCGATTTCTTCACTACGACTGCCACTTTGGACTAAGGAAAATCGTTTTTTTGCTTCTTCTAAACTGGCTTTAGCACTTTTATCTTCGCTGATGGCTTGATCGAGTAATTGTTTGTTCTCTGCGCCCTGTTGATATAAATATTGATAACGCTTTACTTGTTGAGCAGTATAATTCACCTTTGCTTGAGCTGCGTCCACTTGGGCTTGAGCTTGGGCAATTTCTTGGGGACGATTACCCGTACGAGCTTGGGTTAGCTGCGCTTGAGCTTGGGCTAATCGCGCCTTAGCTTGGGCAATTTCTTGAGGACGACTACCAGCAAGGGCTTCGGCTAACTGTGCTTGACTTTGAGCTAAGTTAGCAAGATACTGGCTCTTTTGTGCTTCAATACTGGCACTATCCATGCGGGCGAGAATTTGCCCTTTTTGAATGCGATCGCCTTGTTGGACATATAATTGCGACAGCACACCAGGATTTTTGGGACTAATATTCACGCTCTGCACTGGTACGACTTTCCCACTAGCCGTAATCCGCAATGTAACATTTTGTGCTGCAACTGCAACAGTTAAGCGATCGATGTCTTGTTTATTTGTGCCTTGATTTATCAGAGTATAGTTTGCGACTGTACCAACAATTAAGGCTCCCCCTGCCATCAGCCCAATCAGCCAGCGTAATGGATACTTTACTTTGCCAATAACTGGAATTTCTATGTGCGTAGCCATATTATAGAAGCCTGTAAATATTTTTATATAAGAGTAGCCTTTAGTTAGAGGATAAGTAGAGAATACGGAGTTTTTATTTTGAGGTTAAATCTTTATCTCACAACTAGACGCATAATTAGCTTCATAATGTCTTAATCTTACTTCATACTAGGCATTAGTATATCTGTATGCCTTCACCTAAATGGGTGACTTTACCGATTGATATCGCTGCGTCGAATTAAAAATCCTAACAATAAGTAAAGTAAAAAGTATGTTACACGTAAATAAGTAACCTTGATTTGAAGAAGACACGGAGACACGGGGACAGCCCATGTCTAAAGCCAGGGGATTCTAGTGTTTACGAAAACTGTGATTTTTGGTATTGATGTGGAAACTAGGATAAATCTATTTGATAAAAGGAAAAAGGTCAAACTCTTGACGAATTTCTAATAGCGAACGGTCTAACATTGGTTCTAAGTTAAGAAATGGGAGGAAAGTTTTATGGTTACGAGTTTTAAGCCACATTGAAATAAACTCTGGCACTAATCGTAATGATTGAGAAAATATGGAACTGTACAAGCGAATCACACCATAACGCTTGAGCAAGTCTTCATACATCACATCTACAGATGGATTCTGGCGCTCACGCAACCAATCTCTAAATTTGAAGTCACTCGTCCAAAATGTTAGCGGCAAAATCTTAAGTTCGTCGTACATATTTGTCTCACAGCCATAAATGACATGACTAATATCATGAGCAAGCAAAATTTTGGCAAAATCCTCTGGCTGAGTACTGGGATGAGTGAGATTCAAATTGCGGGCGTAGTATTCCTCTAATCCTTGACGTAAAGTTTGAGTACTATTTTTGTTGGTATATTGGGGTCGAGTTCGCAAAGACATAGGTCTGTGAATAATATTATCGATACTATCAGTATCGATAATCTCAAACAGAAATGTCAATCATATTTATGGTTTGTTTGAGAGAAAAATTAATATGAAGTTTTTGTTACATGAGTGAATCGGCTAAAAAGCGTCCTGGAAGACCCCGCAGTATTGAGTCCGATCGAGCAATTCTCCAAGCGACAATTGATTTACTGATAGAGGTTGGTTTTACTCACATGAGTATTGATGCGATCGCTGCCCGTGCTGGAGTAGGCAAATCCACGATTTATCGAAGATATAGTTCCAAAGAAGAGTTGATTGCAGACGCTATTGAAAGTCTCAGAGAAGAACTTGTAATACCTGATACAGGTAGTTTCTGGGGTGATATCGATTCTCTAATCGAGAGTGCCGCACAACTGACACTCAACCCTTTAGGAAAACAGACTGTTGCCATGATTATTAGCACTGCCTTAACCAATCCTCAGTTCGCTCAAATGTATTGGCGGAAATACCTACAACCTCGACGGCAAGCTTTTGCGATCGTCTTAGAACGCGGCAAACAGCGAGGAGAACTCCAAGCAGATGCCAATTCCGATTTATTCTTTGACACAATAAGCAGTATCATGCTTTATGCATCAGTCTTTCCACCTAATGCCGAATCATGGGGTACTTATGTTCGCCGTGTTCTAGATTTTCTATTCAGAGATAAGATGCCTAATGGTCTGACCAATTCAGGATAATCTAAGAGAAAATTTAAAATAGACGTATTTAAGGTTACTAAGTATAACGATTAATGACGAATCTCACAGATAAAGACAATGGGTGGTCGCAGTTAACTCATGGCGCACCGTTAGCAGTCATACTAGCAGTCGCGCTATATATTCTTTACCGACTATTATCGGTATTAGAACTTTTAGTGATTGCAGCATTGATTGCTTTGATTTTACGCACGCTGTTACGATTGTTGCAAAAGTTTGTGAAATCGCAGAAGATAGCTGTTTTACTCTTAGTTGGATTAATTATCGGATTTTTTATAGTACTAATTACAGTAGTAGTTCCGAGTGTAACATCCGAGTCACAGAAATTACTAACCACATTGCCAACCTACCTGAATAGATTGACAACAGATGTTGAACAGCTACGGATGAGATTTACTTTTATTCCTGATATCTCTCAAGCTCTAATACAATTACGAAACTTAACTAATCAGTTATTAAGGGGAGTACCAGTTTTCTTGAGTCAAGCTTTCGGCTTCACCTTGGAATTTGCTGCAACGTTAATTTTAGCGCTTTACATGGCTTACGATCCGAATTCATTAGTGAATGGAATTTTAAGATTAGTACCAAGGCGACATCACAAACGGTTTCAACGAATCCTTAAGGCTTGTAAGACAAGATTGCAGGGTTGGATTTTTGGCACAGGGATAGCAATGATATTTCTGGGTGTTGGAGTAACGTTTGGACTTTTGATTTTAGGAATTCCCTCAGCTCTGCCATTCGGGATTATTGCAGGTTTATTTGAAATAATTCCTTACGTTGGTTCGATTATTGGAGCTTTTTTACCAGCATTAATAGCCCTAAGTATCTCACCAATCAAACTACTATTTGTGCTGATACTATTCTTAGTAATGAATCAAATAGATGCACACATTGTCCAGCCATTAGTAATGGGTAAGCAAGTTAATATTCATCCGGTGATGGTAATTGTGGCATTTTTGGTGATGGGTAAGCTATTCGGATTTATTGGTATAGTGCTTGCAGTGCCAGCAGCAGCAGTGTTCATTACGCTCATTGACGAGTTTACAGTTGAAGAACCTGCTTTAGAGAAAGTAGCAATCGAAAGTAAAACAGATATCCAATCGAACGACTAAATGAGCAATTCTCCAACACTTCTCTAGGGATAAGCTATAAAACATCTAATTTGCATGTTAAGGCTGATAGGGAGATAAGGAGATGGGGAGAGGAATTGAGCAATTAAGTAATAATCCAAAATATGCAAGTTAAATGTGAAACAGCTTATCAAAATAATAAAAGTGTCACAAGGCTTCTATCACCATAAATTATCAGAAGTTTTTAAATGAGACCGATCTGATGTCTAGCAAATCACTTTTAATAGATTAATAATAGTTAAATAAAGATATTAAATAAAAAATAATCGTCAGATTGCAAATCATAATTTTATCTTATTAGATAAAATTGATTTAGGTAGCATTCCATGCACACCTTTATGAGGACTATTGACAACTTGAGTAATGTGAAAATTCACAGCTAAACTACACAATACATAAGCATCTTCTGGTGATAAATTTGTGAAGCGTTCCAGAAAATCAATCATATTTTTTAAAGCCAGTTCTAAGGCTTCATCTAAGGTTTGAGCAAAACCCATTGTGATAATATCAGTTGGAGTTTCTGCTATTGGTGTTGTCAGTTGTAAATCTTTGCGAAGTTTGAGCTTAATTCTACCGTTCATGGAAGTTTCAATGGCGGTAACATTGACTTCCCCATCTCCCTGTGCAGAATGTCCATCACCAATAGAAAATAACCCACCTGGGACAAAAATCGGCAAAAACAAACGAGAACCTGCTTGGAGTTCGCGGTTGTCGATATTACCGCCATAACAACCTGGTGGGACGGAAGTTCGAGATGTTTCTGGGGTAGCAACACCAAGAATTCCAAAAAACGGTTTCAGAGGAATTTTGATCCCAGCACCCGGTGGAAATTCTGCAATATTGTTTGCTAAATCCAGAGGAATAAATCTTAAAGCAGGTTGAGAAAACTGATGTGGTAAAGCTCCCCAACCTGTACGAATTGCATTGAAGCCTACAGGTAAACGAGGTGCGATCGCCTCTAATTTTACTTCTAAAACATCTCCTGGTTGGGCATCCTGCACGTAAATCGGCCCTGTGAGTAAATGCGGCCCCCCAGCAATTTTGCGTTCTGGTAAAAGATTTTGGCAAATGTCGAGAAATTCTGGTGTGAGAAACTCTGGTGGTGCTTTCTCATAAACGTAGTAACCAGTATAAGTTTCTACGTCAACTGTATCACCAGAATCAATAGTGAGTGCTGGGTTTAAGGAATTGGAGAAACCACCCAAATGCACGCTTTCCTTGGTAGCTTTTAAAATATGGTGAGCCATCGCTCTGTTCTAAATATTATTTATCAAAATTTTGATCATAAATGAATTGGCTGTAAGGGCATACACCTGTACGCCCCTACGTGTGTATCTGTAACAGGTATTTCCTCAAATGGTTTTACTTTTGCCTTCTTCTATTACGGTTGTTGGCGTATTCTTTGCCAGACAGTAAAGGCTAAAAGAATAATAATACTACTAGCGGTAGCCAACATTACAGCTAAACTCATACCTTGTATTCTCATGGCTAGCAAGTTGCAAACCAAGGTAATTCCCCACAATGTAAAGGCGGCATGGCGTTGGGAAAGTCCCCAAGCCAGCAAGCGATGGTGGAGGTGGTCTTTGCCAGGAGTACTCAGAGGGTTATTTCCTGCTAATAGCCGTCGCACAAATACTTGAGTAGTATCTAATACTGGCAACAACAGAAATAAAACTGTGGGTACAAGGGCATAGATGGTGTTTTGTTGCAGTCTGCCTAAAATACTAGTTGCTGCCAAGACATAGCCAAAAAAGTATGCTCCAGCATCACCCATAATAATCCGTGACGGATGGAAGTTATGGCGTAAAAAGCCCAGTGCCGCACCCCCTAAGGCTGCTAATACTAATATTGCGGCTGCACGGTTGTTAAATTGGGCTGCAACTCCTAACAAACTCATGGCGGTGATAAAGCTGATTCCTCCTGCCAAACCATCCATACCATCCATCAAATTGATGGCATTGGTAATCCCTACTACCCATACCACCGTCAAGCATAAGGATAGCAGCGAGTCGATAGGAGTACCAAACAAGACTTTGACACTGATACCGTTAGCTACCAATAATAGTGCCGTGACAATTTGTGCCCACAAACGCACAGAGGGCGGTAAGCCAAATTGATCGTCGATAAAGCCCACAAGGACTAATATTGAACTCCCCAAGAGAATAGTTAGTACCTGAGCCAATACGTTTTGGAGTTCGATAGGTCGTAAAAGACTGGCTAATACCAGCGCGGCAATTACGCCCGCGTAGATAGCTAGCCCCCCTGCATTGGGTAAAGGTTCTCGGTTGAGTCGCCGGGCGTTGGGTTGGTCGGCCCAACCTACCCGCAAGGCGAATTTACGTACTGTCGGAATTAAACGCCAGGTTACCAGCCAAGCTAAGAGGAAGGTAAATACTACTGCCAACCAGCCGGTGCCGCTAGGTTCGGCAATACCAAGGGACTTAAGGGAGTTGTCTAGATTCATCTCCCAATTCAAGCATTACTGCCAGTATTTAGTATGAGCATCACCTGTATATTAATCAATTTTTTATTTCCATTTGTAACTTGACTTGCTGGAGAGATTAGCACTCTTGTCCTGTGAGTGCTAAATTGTCTAATGGAAGCGCTTGAGAAATAAAACATGGCGAAAATTATTGCATTTGACGAGGAATCGCGGCGAGCTCTAGAAAGGGGTGTTAACGCCCTTGCCGATGCCGTAAAAATCACCTTGGGACCCAAAGGTCGCAATGTCCTTTTAGAGAAGAAATTTGGCGCACCTCAAATTGTCAACGATGGTATCACTGTTGCCAAGGAAATTGAATTAGAAGATCCTTTGGAAAATACAGGTGCAAGACTCATCCAGGAAGTGGCCTCGAAAACTAAAGATGTTGCTGGGGACGGTACTACAACTGCTACAGTTCTGGCACAGGCTTTGATTCGCGAAGGTCTCAAGAACGTTGCAGCTGGTAGTAACCCAGTGAGCTTAAAGCGCGGGATCGACAAAACTATCGAAGCGCTGGTAGAAGAAATTGCCAAGATAGCTAAACCAGTAGAAGGAAGTGCGATCGCTCAGGTTGCCACTGTCTCTGCTGGTAATGACGAAGAAGTTGGTGATATGTTAGCCCAAGCAATGGAAAAAGTCACCAAAGATGGTGTGATTACCGTTGAAGAATCGAAATCCCTGACAACTGAACTAGAAGTTGTAGAAGGGATGCAAATCGATAGGGGTTATATTTCTCCCTACTTTGTCACCAACAACGAACGGCAAATTGTCGAATTTGAAAACGCTCGCATCTTGATTACTGATAAAAAAATTAGCAGCATTCAAGATTTAGTGCCGGTGTTGGAAAAAGTCGCCCGTTCCGGTCAACCCTTGCTGATTGTTGCCGAAGATGTTGAAGGAGACGCCTTAGCAACTTTGGTAGTCAACAAAGCGCGGGGTGTACTTACTGTAGCTGCCATCAAAGCGCCTGGATTTGGCGACCGCCGCAAAGCTTTATTAGAAGATATTGCCATTCTCACCGATGGACAATTGATTTCTGAAGAAATTGGCTTGAGCCTAGATACCGCTTCTTTAGAGGCGCTGGGAACTGCTCGCAAAATTACTATCGATAAAGAAAACACCACAATTGTCGCTGGTAGCGATAACAAACCAGAGGTGCAAAAGCGAATTGGTCAAATTCGCAGGCAGTTGGAAGAAAGCGATTCTGAGTACGATAAAGAAAAACTCCAAGAACGCATCGCTAAGCTAGCTGGTGGTGTGGCAGTGATTAAAGTAGGTGCGGCCACAGAAACCGAACTCAAAGACCGTAAACTACGGATTGAAGACGCCCTCAACGCCACTAAAGCTGCTGTGGAAGAAGGTATTGTTCCTGGTGGTGGAACGACCCTGATTCACTTAGCCAAGGCAATAGAAGCAATTAAAAACAACCTCGACGAGGAAGAAAAAATTGGGGCTAATATTGTCGAGCGAGCGTTAGAAGCTCCCTTACGTCAAATAGCAGACAATGCTGGTGCGGAAGGTTCTGTAATTGTCTCTAGAGTCCGGGATGCCGAAATTAACATTGGTTACAACGCTGCTAGCGGAGAATTTGAAGACTTGATTGCTGTCGGTATTATCGACCCCGCCAAAGTCGTGCGCTCGGCTTTACAAAACGCTGGTTCGATTGCTGGCTTAGTCTTAACCACCGAAGCGATCGTTGTCGAAAAGCCTGAAAAGAAAGCCGCTGCTGCCCCTGACATGGGCGGTATGGGCGGTATGGGCGGCATGGGTGGCATGGGCGGTATGGGCGGCATGGGCGGCATGTTCTAATCTCTACTCGCCCAGAGATGTAAGAATTCACAACCAAAGCCGCAAAGGTTTCTGGCTTTGCTCCTGAATTTTTAGATAAATATTTTTTAAGCAGTTTGTCTTCTGAAGACAAACTGTTTTTTATATCCACCATTGCTGATTTAGAAGCAATATGTTATCTGTATTGCTGGTAACTTCCTGAACATAAATAAATTTAATTATCAACGTTTTCAGTGGTTAGTCGTAGTATAACTAATGACTAATAAAATGCTGATGACCAAATTAACCACGTAAACAAATTATGTAATTTAAAAATTACTGCTTTTTGATTAATTTTTGTAAAATTATGTGTATATCATTTGTCCATCATATTTGTCATTAGTGAATAACAAAAGACAAAGAACAAATGACAAATTACTATTAGGTAATATTTCATGGCACGAAAACTGCGCCGCGCTCCGAAAGTAGTAAATAAGCCATTTGAAGATGAGTTCTATCACCACCCAGGAACTCTGCCAGGAACGATTTTTATTGATGCAAATGCTCCAGCACCAATAATTTTCTTAATTGACTATAGCCAAACCAATTTTATCCGCAAACAAGTAGCAACTCCAGAAGAATGTAGTCCATATCTAGAGATGGAAACTATTTCTTGGGTAGATGTACAAGGTTTAGGGTCTCAAGACATATTGCAAAGATTGGGTCGAGTTTTTGATTTGCATCCTCTGGTTTTAGAAGATGTGGTTAATGTACCGGAGCGTCCGAAAATAGAGGATTATGAAGACCAATTACTTTTTATTGCTCGCATGGTAGTACCAAAGGAAAAAATATGTGGTTTTTATAGCGAACAAGTGAGTTTGATATTGGGTAAAAATTATTTGCTCACAGTCCAAGAAGAACCAGAGCATGATTGCTTTGAACCAGTGCGATCGCGAATTGAAAAAGGCAAAGGCATCATCCGCTCTCAAAAAGCCGATTATTTAACTTATGCTCTGCTAGATGCGATTATTGATGGCTATTTTCCAGTACTAGAACTTTATGGTGAGCGAATCGAAGAATTAGAAGAGGAAGTAATAGTTAAACCAACTCCGCAAACACTACAAAATATTTATCAAATTAGGCGAGAATTACTGCAACTACGTCGCGCTATCTGGCCGCAGCGAGATGCTATTAATTCCTTGATTCGAGATGGCAGTGATTTAATTAGTGAAGACGTGCGAATCTACCTGCGAGATTGTTATGACCATATCGTGCAAGTAATGGATATGGTGGAAACTTATCGAGAACTAGCATCTGGATTAATGGATGTCTATCTTTCAGCAGTGAGCAACAAAATGAATGAAATTATGAAGGTCTTAACAGTGGTTTCGTCAATTTTTATTCCATTGACTTTTGTTGCTGGAATCTATGGTATGAATTTCAATACCGAGAAATCACCATATAATATGCCTGAATTGAATTGGTATTGGGGCTATCCAATGTGTTTGGCGGTAATGGTGGCGATCGCCTTTGGTTTACTATTGTTTTTCTGGCAACGAGGCTGGCTACAAAATTCTTTCACAATTAAACGTGATTAAAGAATTGGACGCGAACAATGAGTTGAATAATTATTCATTAGCACCAGGAGTTGATATTTTAAAATTATGAGGAGTAGCGACCAGAATTTAGTAGTTTTGACGATTTATATCATTGGCGTATCCTATGTTTTTAACCGGATGATTGAATCCATCGACGACCAAATAAAATTTGAGTTTAAAAAAGGATTTGTCGAGGAGCAGTTAAAAGAACAAAATCTTGATGACAAGATTGGAATTTCCTTCAAATTAAAATCTTCTTATCCAATTGATGATTTGAAAGAGTTATCCATTAGTATCGAAAACAAATCTGATAATATTGCTGTCTACGTTGACTGGGATAATAGCTCCTTGGTAGTCGAACATAGCAAACAATCGCGCCGAGTAATCCGTAAATCACCAGACTTAACCCGCGACTTAGCCGTACCCCAAAGTCCTAGCTTGATTGTTCCTAAGAAAACACTTTCTGAAACAGTGACAGCAGAAGATGTTTTCCAACGCGACCAAGCAACTGGAACCTACTCAGCTCAAAAACCACTAATTGATATCAATGGGCTGCAAAAAGGACAAAAAAAATTGTACAACGACTTTATAAATAGAAGAAAGGAGTTAGATTTCTCTCTCCAATTAGTATTAAGAGTATCTGAAGTGCGTATAGGTTTAGCTCCTGGGATCAACTTCCCTCCCATTAGCATTATTAATTGTCCTTTCACAGTTAGAAAACTACCTTGGACTTACGCCCTACCTTGGAATAAAAAGAAATAATAAGCTGCCCTTGCATCTAATGCAGCATATTTTTTCGTGTTGGCTGTTGACAGTTAACAGTTAATCGTCATCCAAGATTACACTGGATCTAGGGAGAGAGTAGGCGCAGGCGGTTGCAGACTGGTCATAGTTACTGGTTTGAGGAAAGTCCGGACTCCCGAAAGACCAAACTTGCTGGATAACGTCCAGTGCGAGCGATCGTGAGGATAGTGCCACAGAAAGATACCGCCAATTAGTCATCAGTCATTAGTCATTAGTCATTAGTGAAATAACAAAGGACAAAAGACAAAAGACAAAGGACAAATTTGGTAAGGGTGCAAAGGTGCGGTAAGAGCGCACCAGCAGCATCGAGAGGTGCTGGCTCGGTAAACCCCGGTTGGGAGCAAGGCCAGAGGAACTACGGTTGGTCTTTTACCAGTTCCGCTCAATAAGAGCCGCTAGAGGCATCTGGTAACAGACGTCCCAGATAGATAACTGCCCTCGTAAGAGAACAGAACCCGGCTTATGTCCTGCTCTTTCCTTCAAAATGGAGTATCAAACTTTTTAGGTTTGTACTCCATTATTTTTTGTATGGATTTATTTAATGAAATTAATAGAAAACAGTTAGGCTGTATTGTGGTTAGTAACTCTAGAACATGCCGGAGTTACTAAAACTTGCTCGTTAGTAACTCTAGAACATGCCGGAATTACTTCAGAACATGCCGGAGTTACTAAAACTTGTTAATTAATAATTTAATTTTTTAAATAAACAATTAGTTTTATTTACTAAAAAACCAGCATTTATAACTAAATATCGCTGTGTATAAGTTGAGCTTAAGTTTTATTAACTATAGCTTGTAATTGACTTATCAAAGAAGGAGTTTTTGTAACTTATTTTAATAAAATTAGTAAACGGATACAGCACAGGAAGCTTTACTCTGTTGCGGTGTTCGTAAAGTATAGCAGTTGCTAGGTACCCAATGATATAAGGTAACTCCAAGAAATAAATTATTCGGTTTGAAATTGCTAACTGATGAGTGATGACTAATAACAGTGAACAGTGAGTAGGAAGAGTTAAAGAACCAAAGGTCTGTATTAGTCACCAGACCCTTTAAGGCAACATCAAGGTAGACAAATATAGCTAGAGTAATTTTGAGTAAACTAATTAATAGCCTACTCGTATCACCAATGTAATACATATACTACTTGTAGTATTAGTGAATAGCCCAACACTACGATTAATTTGTACAAAATTTGTACGTTTTAAAAAAAAGTAAGCTTAAACGTGTTTAATATCGTTAATATGTAGGCTAACTGGCTTACTAGCGACTCTTTCTTTATTTGTGAATGAGCAATAACTAATCACTAATAACTCTTGACTAAGAACTGATGACCCTAGTTTATCCACGCCGTCAACGACAACTCGAAAGCTTAGTCAAAAAATTTGGTTTGCCACTAGAAGCACCAATTAAATGGCAACTATTGGACTTAGCACTGACTCATGCTACTGTTTCTGAGTCAGCAAATTATGAACAGCTAGAGTTTGTTGGCGATGCAGTGGTACGGTTAGTATCAGCTGTTGTATTGTGGGAAAATTACCCAGATTGTCCAGTAGGAGATTTTGCGGCAATTCGTTCGGTGTTAGTGAGCGATCGCATTCTAGCGCAATTAGCTAGAGAATATGGTTTGGAGCTATATTTACTAGTTGCTGGCAGTGCTACAGCTGATAAAGTTGGTCAAGAGTCACGACTAGCAGATGCTTTCGAAGCAGTTCTCGGTGCGCTTTATTTAAGCACTCAAAATTTAGAATTAATCCGCCCTTGGCTAGATCCTCACTTTCAAAAACTAGCCACAGAAATTCGCCTCGATCCAGCTAGACTTAATTACAAAGCGGCTCTCCAAGAATGGACACAGGCACAATTTAAGGTTTTACCAGAGTATCGAGTTGTGGAAGTTAATCAACCATACCGCAATCAAGAACGTTTCGTTGCTGAAGTCTGGCTACACGGAAACATGCTCGGACAAGGTAAGGGACGCTCGATTAAAACTGCCGAACAAGCCGCAGCTAAAGTAGCTTTTTTAGCAATTAATCATCAGGAAAAACCCTGAACTCAAAAGACTGCAATTAAACTGATAATCAGTTGGTTGTCATTTGTATAAAACTAATGACCAATACTTCTCTACCAGAGGCTGCGCCAACGGCTTACCTCGGCTCCACTCGGCACAAGTCACTCAGTACAAGTGACCAATGACAAATGACAAATACTTCTCTACCAGAGGCTGCGCCAACGGCTTCTCTACGAGACGCACTCGCGTTTGCTCAGTACAAGTGACAAATGATAAAGAACAAATAATAAATGACAAACCAAATTAAAATCGCTGTTATCGGAGTTGGACGTTGGGGAGTGCATCTACTGCGAAATTTTTTAGTACATTCCCAAGTAAGTGTTGTTGCTGTAGTAGACCCCCATCCAGAACGGTTAGCGGCGGTAAAACAGCAGTTCAATTTAGAAAAAACTGTAGTTTTGACAACTCAGTGGCAGGATTTAAAACAAGTACCTGGACTAACAGCAGTGGCGATCGCAACTCCTGCTACCACGCACTATGCTTTAATTGAAGACGCTCTACAACAGGGATACCATGTTTTGGCAGAAAAACCGCTAACTCTCGACCCAGCAGAATGCCGAGAACTTTGCCAGTTAGCAGAGCAGCATCATTTAATACTCATGGTTGACCACACTTATTTATTTCACCCAGCAGTTGAGCGAGGGCAAACTGTAGTTCAAGCGGGTAAATTAGGGGAGCTCCGCTATGGCTACGCCACCCGCACCCATTTAGGGCCTGTGCGGCAAGATGTTGATGCACTATGGGACTTGGCGATTCACGATATTGCTATCTTTAACACATGGTTGGGTCAATTACCTGTGAAAGTACAGGCAACGAGTACGGTGTGGCTACAGGCAGGTGAGGAGCAGAGGAGCAGGGGAGCAGAGGGGAACAAAAATACAAATTCTCCTCTGCCACTCTGCCCCTCTGCCCCTGTGTCTCAAAATTTGGCTGACCTAGTATGGCTAACACTGACATACCCAGATAACTTTCAAGCTTATATTCACTTGTGCTGGCTGAATCCCGATAAGCAACGACGGTTAGGGATTGTAGGCAGCCTTGGCAGCTTGATTTTTGATGAAATGTCGCGATTGTCACCTCTAACCCTATTACATGGGGAGTTTGAACAGCAGGGCAACTTATTTATACCTGTAAATCAAAGCCAAGTAATGCTGGAATTAGAACCAGGAGAACCATTGGGGCGAGTTTGCGATCGCTTTGTTGTCTCTATTCTTAACAATACTCCCTCAGAAGTTTCGTCTGGCTGGGTTGGCGCACAATTAGTAGAAATTCTTGCAGCTCTTTCACAATCTCTGAAGGAAGGCGGCAAACCTGTATTTCTTAATGATGTTCAACAGTCAAAATTAACAATTAAAAAGTAAAAAAGAGTCCTACACACTAATAAATTTCCCAGGCTGAGAAACATTGTTTTTCTTCTTTTTTTTAGAGACTGACAAATAAAAAATATCCCCCTGTCACAGTCAAGAGCAGCCAGTGCGTTGGGGAGACAGCGTTGTGGTCGGGTTTCCCGACTTGTTCGCGTAGCGTCTCCGATAGGAGAAGCAACTGGCTCTCATCAGTCATCAGCCATCTTTTTACTTTCATCTTTGAGATGTCCCATTTGCACAAACCCCTCCTTTTGGAAGACTTAGCAGGATAGTTTGCTGAGGCGAAAGACTAATTTGATAAATTTCCTTTCCAGGTAGCTGTTGAAGCTTTGGAGAGTTCTTTTTGTCTACTCCCGCTTTCTCTGATTTGTTGATCCCGACAATTAAACTTCTGCCAGATTCGTGTGGGCTAGGGTAAGGGCTTATCTTTACCCCCTCATTCCCAGATGAAAATCCAATATCCCCTACATTTTCTTCTTTCTTCGGAATTGATAACAGGGAGATATCAATCAAAGGTAAGGTAATCTTGACTGTCGTACCTTGATAAAGTCCTACACTCTCAAGAGTGATGCTACCTCCCATGAGTTCGATTAAGTTCCGTGAAATTGCTAATCCTAGTCCAGTACCTTCATATTGGCGTGTGGTTGCACCGTTTACCATCACAAAGGGGCGAAATAGTTTGTGCTGTTGAGTTGGATCGATACCTATACCTGTATCTTTGATACTGACTATTACCTTAGCACCATTACTATATTCAATTTCTGTAGCAACGGTAATGCTTCCAGCGTCAGTGAACTTAGTAGCGTTACCGATAATATTAATTAGCACCTGCTTGAGTTTTGCGGCGTCTGCCTTAATTGGTATCGGTTTAGTATCTAATTCACATTTCAATTGCAAGCCTTTTTGTTGGACATTAACTGATTGTAAATTAATTACCTCTAGCAATAATTGTCGCAGGTCAATTGGTGTTGTGACTACTGAGAGTTTACCTGCTTCAATTTTAGAAATATCGAGTAAATCATTAATAATTCCTAGCAAGTGAATTGCTGTTTCATCCGCACGTTTGAGAAACTCTACTTCTTCTTCTCGGTCATCACATAAGCCCTCTTCAACCAAGCGAATACAGTTAATAATAATATTCAATGGGTTTCTCAACTCATGAGAAGTTGTAGCCAAAAACTGACTTTTAACTTGGTTAGCACTTTTTGCTTCTTTCCAAGCCATTTCTAGTTCTTCTGCCCCAGCTTTGAGTCGTTCTACCATTTGGTCTAGTGCTTGAGCTAGTTGATTGAATTCTCGGATTTTGAAGTTGCGGGGAACTGGTTGTGCAGCGTGATGAGAGTGAATATTTAAAGCGTAGTCTCGCAATTCTTCTACAGGACTTGCCAAGTAAGGAGCTAAATATAGGGATGCTACTAAACTCGCACCAATTAAACCAACTGTTAAAACGATGAGGATAAGTTTAATTTCTTCTAAACCAAAAAGCGCATTATCAACAGTAGTAACAGCTAAAACAATCCATTTTTCTTGCTGTTGTTGGCTGAGTGGATTTGCGATCGCCGTATAGCCAGCTAGTAATTCTTGTCCTTGAAAAGATATATTTATTGAATCATTTCGCCCAGCAATTGCATTTTTGATTATACTTTGGAGTTGGGAAGCATTTGGATGCCGATCGATATTAGTTCCCACCCAATTTGTCAATGGATGCGCCAAAATTGTCCCATCCTCAGCAATCACTACCATAGCGCCTGTGAGCGATCCCGGACGATTTACCGTTTTTTGGTAGAGTGCCGACTGAATACTTAAACTGTAAGCTAAATTTCCCCGGCGATCGTAAACTGGTGCAGTTAATACTAATTGCAGTAGATTTTGGCTGTTTCTTTTACCAGTCATTCCTGATTTTGATGGAAAGATTGCCTTAACATCAATTCCGTCACTAGGCAAAGGAAACCTTAATTCTCCAATCGATCGTTCGCCACAATTACTAGTAATTATTTTTTGGTTGAGCAAATTTGTTAATTGGATGCATTCAATACTCGCTGGAAGTTGTTGCTTTAGCTGTCTGAGGATTTCATCTTCTTCGCTAGGCAAACGCGACGGAATTACTGTTGTTTTAGTAACACCCAGCAAATCAGCTTTCAACAGAGCGATCGCATCTGTTGCTTTCTCCCCTTTACTAATAGCACTTTCTGTTAAATTTTGACGTGCAGTTGCCAATAGGCTAGAACGTGCTTTATTCAAAGCCACAATTTCACCTATAAGTAAAACTGGAACAAAGAGAAGCAATATTCTCGTTACTAAGATTCGACGAAAGGATGATTGACGGGAATTACTCATCGAGTGTCTCACTTTGCATCTGCAAACTATAAAAGCAAAGATATGCAACTTAGACCAGCTAAATGAGACATTTAGTTAAATTATCATAACTTGATGTTCAATGTTTAAAAATAACAAATTGTTATAGTAGAAAAAGAAACGTAGTATACCAAAACTCGTATAGGGTAGAGATAAAAACGATTTGTGTTCCATATAAATCTAGTAGTGAAATTGTGAAACAGCAGCTTGCAAGCATGGATTTTTTAATATTTATACACTAACAAGCAAAACTATCAAAATAATCTCATGTTGCAATATCGTCCTCATACTACAGTTGTTTTAGCAATGAGTATAGATGGCAAGATAGCAGATTTTGAGCGATCGCCTGCTCGGTTTGGTTCAAGGGCTGATAAAGCACACTTAGAAAAACAAATCGCTGCCTCTGATGCCGTTTTATTCGGTGCTGGTACTGTCGCCGCCTACGGAACCACACTTACCGTAACAGATCCAACTTTACTGCAACATCGGGCACAAGGGGTTAAGCCCCCTCAGCCAGTTCATATAGTGATTACACGCTCTGGAAACCTGAATCCGGAAATTAAGTTTTTTAAACAACCAGTTAAACGCTGGTTACTTACGACAACAGCAGGAGCAGTTTCTTGGAACGCAGACCAAAAGATATCACGCTACCCGTTTCAATTGGATCGAGACCAACATGGTGCTGGCTTGCCAAAAGAGCAGCAGTTGGAACAACTCTTTGAACTAGAGGAAATTGTTGCTTCTCAAACCTCTGCACAGGAGTCTCCTCGAGAATTTGAGCAGATTATGGTTTTTGAAACACCAACGGGAGAAATTGATATCCTCGCAGCATTGAAGTATCTAGCCACTATACATATAACACGCTTGGTGGTTTTGGGTGGAGGTAAATTAGTAGCTTCCTTGCTGGAATTAGATTTAATCGATGAATTATGGTTGACTGTCTGTCCGCTGATTTTAGGTGGCACTACCGCACCCACGCCTGTAGATGGTAAAGGATTTTTATCACATTTAGCTCCGAAATTGCAACTTTTAGAAATTCATCAAGTTGAGCAAGAAGTGTTTTTGCACTATCGTCTGCAACAACAAGCTTTCTTAGATTAGGCTAAGTAAGGGACTGGGGATTAGGGCTTAGAGACTAGGGATTAGGGATTAGTTTTTTTATACTTAATACCCAATACCCAGTCTCCAGTCCCCATTACCCCTTATCCCCAGAGGTGGCCTACCTTCCCCAGTCCCTAGTCCCCACTCGCTTAACAACCCACACAATGGTGGAACAACTCAAGCCCCGTTATTCTGTTCTTTGGTCGGACAAAATCGCCGAAGTACCCAAAAATACCTGGAACGCTTTGGCAATGCCACTCAAAACGCCTTTTTTAGAGTGGGAGTGGCTGAATAATCTCGAAACTTCCCAAAGTGTTACGGCTAAAACTGGTTGGTTGCCAAATCATTTGACATTGTGGCGAGATAGAACACTCATTGCTGCCGCCCCACTTTATCTTAAAGGACATAGTTCTGGTGAATTTGTTTTCGACCACCAATGGGCAGAATTAGCCGATCGCATAGGCATACGGTATTATCCTAAGTTGCTGGGAATGACACCGTTTACCCCCGCTGAAGGTTATCGATTTTTAATTGCTCCAGGAGAAGATGAGAATGAAATTACAGCAATAATGGTGCATGAAATTGACACTTTCTGTGCTAAAAATCGAATTTCTGGCTGTCATTTTCTTTTCGTCGATCCCCAATGGCGTCCCGTGTTAGAACAGCATGGCTTTACAAGTTGGCTGCACCACAGCTACATCTGGGAAAATTCTGGTTTTAAAACTTTTGACGACTACTTGCAAGTGTTTAACGCCAATCAGCGTCGCAATATCAAGCGGGAACGTAAAGCTGTGGAAAAGGCAGGTTTACGATTGCAGCCGTTGACTGGGGATGAAATTTCTCAGTCTTGCTTTCGTTTGATGTATCAGTTTTATGCTGACACCTGTGATAAATTTGGCTGGTGGGGTAGCAAGTATCTTACGCAAAGGTTTTTTGAGCAGCTACAGACTGATTATCGCCATCGAGTTTTGTTATTTGCTGCATATAGCGAGCAAGATAATTCTCATGCTTTAGGAATGTCTTTTTGTTTGTTTAAAGCTGACAAACTCTATGGACGCTATTGGGGTAGTTTTCAAGATATAGATTGCTTGCATTTTGATGCTTGCTATTATGCGCCGATTGAGTGGGCGATCGCTAATGGAATCCAAATTTTTGACCCTGGCGCTGGTGGACGCCACAAAAAACGACGCGGTTTCCCAGCTATGCCCAATCACAGTCTGCACCGCTTTTACAATAATCGTTTAGGACAAATCATTCGCCCCTATCTTAAAGAAGTAAATCAACTCCAACAGCAAGAGATTGAGGCAATTAATGCAGAGTTGCCATTCAGTAACCGAGGAGATTCTTAAATAATTCAAAGTCCGTCTCAATGAACTTTGTACACCATCAGACATGAAAGTAGGATTTTCTCCTACTTTCTACTTACAACTCAGAGACTGAACAACGAATTACACTTGAGATAGAGTGTAAAAACTCTTAAGAAAAAAATTTGTTTTAATAATGTTTACCGATTTAATGGTTAAAGATTTAGCAGCAATTGACGAGCAACTTTCTCGTCGTCATATTGACCTCGATCCTGGTGGATATTTCATTATTTATTTGGATAGGGACGCAGGGTTAATTTATGCCAAGCATTTTACAAATGTGATTGATGAGCGTGGTTTAGCAGTCGATCCAGAAACGGGAAAAGTAATTCCCGCACGAGAAAAGGTAGAACGAACTCATACCACAGTTTTTAATGGCAGAACAGCGAAAGAACTTTGCGTGAAAATTTTTGAGGAAACTCAACCATGTCCAGTCACTCAATTAAATCATGCAGCTTATTTAGGTCGAGAATTTGTCCGGGCTGAAGTGGCTTTAGTTACAGAACAAGAGTATGTTCAAGATTAAAGTTTAAGTGAGGAGTTAAAAGTTAAGAGTGAGGAGTCAAAAATCCTAACTCCTAACTCAAAACTCCTAATTCTACTACCCATTAGATGATGGCTGATTTATCAGATAGATATAGTAAGTCGCCATTGGAATAATAGTGGCGGCAATTAACAATCCGATTACCCAAGCAGTAGCGCTACCTTGGTCAGTTTCCTCTGCTTTCTTGAAGGTACCTTCTACCTGCACATTATCAGCTACTTCGGGGGGACCGGGATCGGGCTTGCCTGAGAGGACTGCAACGAGGCGATCGCTAGTATCTGTAAACGCTTGGTTGTATTTATTACCCTCTCTTAATGGTACACTCAAGGTTTCATTAGCTACACTCTGGGCAATAGAGTCTGTGAGTAAAGACTTAACCCGCTCCCCAGTGATAATGGCAGTGCCGTTAGTAGCTGTATCAAGAACCAATAAAGTTTGATTAGCTTGGGCTTGTTTTGTCGGAAACCATTTTTTAAACAGTTCTTTAGTAAAACTTTCCGGTGTTTCCCCGTAATCAAAATGGCGAATAGTAACGATTCTGACTTCATTTCCAGTTTGCTTTGCCAAATCCTCGAAAGCGCTGCTAATCTTACCTTCATTCACACGACTGATAACGTCACCTTGATCTAAAACCCAGGTGTCATTCCCTGATGTGAGGTTAGGTATCTGATACACACCCGTGGCTAAAGCAGGTGCAGTAAATAGCAAAGCTGCTAAAGTAACTGTCACCAATGGTAAAATTAGCCGGATAAAATGTTTTGGATTGCTAAATACTTGTTTGAGGAGATGTTTCATCGTATTAACTCTCAGACGGGTTTGCACCAAAAATACTATAGAACCACTGTAAAAATCACTTAGTTCCGAGTTTTGTCCAATAACGAAGCTTCTGCTACTGCCAGCAGATATATATTTTACAAGATTTTTTACTGCACAAATTTGTTTTGAACAGGACTACAGGCATCAAACTTGAGGCTAACCCACTGACTACTTACAAGAAATACCGCCCTTTCGGGAATTAACCCAAATGCTGAGGGCGGAATTTGCAAACCATCTAGAAATGATATCGTATTATGGATATTTTTGGTATAATCAGCGTTATTTTTTTCATATCTGCAAGTAGTAGCTGCTACACCGATTGAAGGGTGATATCTGCATTTTTTATTTTTGACTAGAATCAAGAATTTGGCCTTACTGTATGAAAATTATCAATTAGTATCAAGCAGAAAAAGGCAAGACAACGCGTAGAACACAGTCTTTCCAGGCAGTTTCTACAATGCCAAAAACTCCTGCAACAGACTAGCTCCCCATAAGCAAGTACCATCACGAAGACAAGGCAGGCACTAACAAGATGTAGACCCGAAGGCGGTTTTCGCAGGGTAGCAACTGGGATGTAAAGAAAAATCTGTAATAATCATCCTGCATTTATGCAATAGCCAGTTAAAGAAGCGTAATTTTTGCATTTCACATTTAAATTCAGCAATGCTAATAATTTTTTGAGAAATTGTCTAAGTTAACGTGAGTTCGACGGAACTAAAAAATGGCAGGAGGTAGTGCAGGTAAATCTTT
>JAQYWR010000024.1 GCA_029379225.1 Nostoc sp. S4
TCCTTCCAACATTCCTTTTCTATTTGCCTTTAGATTTACTTTATAAATAGCCTCTAAGAGCCAATTTAATTAATTTTACCTTTAACATAGTTTGGTTTATTCTTACCCACTTATCTAAAACTATGAGTAATTAAGGGGTCAAAAAGTCTAAATGGTCTCCTGGTTGAGCAAGCAAATCTTTCACAGTCCCCTGAATTTGTAACTTGCCTTGAT
This sequence comes from Nostoc sp. S4, assembly GCA_029379225.1. Classification (GTDB taxonomy): domain Bacteria; phylum Cyanobacteriota; class Cyanobacteriia; order Cyanobacteriales; family Nostocaceae; genus Nostoc. The sequence continues at coordinate 214 of JAQYWR010000024.1, forward strand.
TGAGTAGCACAATCCAATCAGCACGAGCAATTACTCTAGGACGGTGGCTAATTAGGATTGTTGTTTTGCCTCGACGATGTAATAATAACTTATTTAAAACTTGAACTTCACTAACAGGATCGAGTCCAGCCGTTGATTCATCTAAAATCAGAACTGGTGGATCGTTAATGATAGCTCTTGCTATAGCCAATCTTTGGCGTTGTCCACCAGAAATATTTGAGCCAAATTCACCTAATACAGTTTGATATTTTTCAGGTAGTTTACTAATAAAATCGTCTGCTTCAGCAATTTGGCAAGCGGTAACAATTTGCTCAAAGCTGACATGGGGAGAACCTAAGCGAAAGTTTTCAATAATTGAGCGACTCCAAAAATGAGCTTCTTGAGGAACGAGAGCAACTTGTTGTCGCAAACAATCAAGAGCTAAATCTTGTAAATTATAAATACCAATACGAATGTTGCCAGAATTAGGTGAATATAATCCGGCAATTAGTTTAGCGAGAGAACTTTTACCACAGCCGGATGTACCAATTAAGGCAATAACTTTACCCCCAGGAATAGTTAGGGAGAAATTTTCCAGTAATTCTAACCTTCCGGGGTAGTGAAAGTTGAGATTTGTACAAATAATATCAGCATTGCTAGGAATTTTAGCAAAGGGTTTGTTAGTATCGCTTTTAGTTTCAAGTGTAGAATCAATAACTTCTGCTAAACGTTGCGTGGCAGTTTTGGCACGAGTAAATTCATCTATAAATCCGATCGTAGTACCAATGAAAGCTAAAAAATTACCATTCATTCCATTAAACGCCAACAGTTGACCAATAGTTAGTTCTTTACTAATAACTAGAATGCTGCCGAAACCAATCAAGCTAATACTGCCAATACCAGAAACTAACCCAGAAAAAACATTATTAATAATTCCAATTTGAACTGTGCGGAATATTTGGTTTGATAACCGTCCGAATCGGTTCTGGAATTCTTCCCAAAACTGAGGAGCAGCGGCAGTGGTTTTGAGGGTCAGTGCCCCTTTAAAGCTTTCAACAAGAACGCCCTGGTTTTCTGCTTCTAAAACCAATAGACTTCTAACTTTTTGTTGCAGTGTAGGCAGAAAAACAATCGTAGACAAACTCATTAAAATAGCAATAATGAAGGCAGCAAAGGTGAGTTTCCAGCTATAGAACAGCATGAAACCTAAAGAAACCACTGCAATAAACAATTGGCTAGGCAGACTGATAACTGCTTGAGAAACTAACTGATTAATTTGTTGAATATCTTGCAACCTACTAACAATCTCCCCACTGCGACGCGATTCATAGTAAGTCAGGGGTAATCTTAAGATTGTCCTGGCAAATTCCAGAACTAACCCTAACTCAAGCCTTTGGGCAAAATGGGCAATGAGGTTATATTGAACTAGTTGCAGACTACTTCCTACAAAATTCATCGCTACAACCGCAATAACCACAGCAGCAAGAAGCCTTGTATCACCTCGAACTAGTACATCATCTGTGAGAATTTGGATTAGGAATGGAGAAGTTAATGAAAGCAGACCAAGAACTAAAGCGCAGAGAAAAGCCTCGAATAGTATGCCTTGATAAGGTAATACACGCCGCACAAAACGTCCAAAGCCTTCTATCTTATCATCGGGTTGGGCATAAAAGCGAACCGAATCTGGCTCTAGTAAGAGCATCACCATATCTGGCCAAGCTTCTATTAATTCTTTTCTTGAGACATAACGGATATTAGCAGCTGGATCAGCAACTATATATTTCTTACCTTTTTGACCATATAAAACAACCCAGTGGTAGCCTTTCCAGTGAATGATTGCTGGTAGCGGCGCTTGGTTCATTCTGTCTAATATTTCTTTTGAAGCTCTGACTGAGCGCGCATTAAAACCAAGTGCCTCAGCTCCCCGCCTTAGTCCTAACAATGTTGTTCCTAGTTGCCCAGTGCCTACCGCTTCCCGGATATGATTTAGTGTAAAGTTACGCCGATAATGTTTGGCAATGGAAGCAAGACAAGCTGCTCCACAATCTTCTTCACTATGTTGTGTAACAACTTGGTATTTCATTTCCCACTCCAGTATCCAATTACATCGTGACAAAACCCAAAAAAATAGCAGGGTTTTATCCCTGCATGGTTAAAAATTTGACCAACAGTTTATTTGTATTATCAACGTAATATAGGACTACTATTTGATTTTTGAAAAGATATGTAGTCGCGTACAAGGCTAAAATGTTGCAAAAAAATTGTAGGTTGGGTTGACGTAAGGAAACCCAACATCCTGATTCAGGTTGGGTTTCGCGTTGCTCTGTTAAATTGTGATGAATATGGTCGATTTCTTAAGGAACAGCGCTTATTTCCCTAGTGGACTACTCAAAGGTGAATAGTATGTTTAGGGAAAAGCGCTGCTGAAACTTATCAACGGTTGCTGGGGGGCAAGATCAGTGTTAAGTTTGTTTAAGAAAAGTAGATGGGTAACAATAAACGTATGTTAAAATTAAAGCGGAATTCAGAAGCAGCTAATGACTTGATACAAAATCGAATCAATTAGCAATTGAGGCGCGCACAAAAATAATTAACCTGCTGCAACAGATAAAATTATTTCAAACGCGAAGTTTTATTTCTGAAAATACGCTCTTAATCCTGTCTAGACGTTTATTATTTACCTTGTACTCATAACGTCAGAATCTTGCCTTAGCTAGGGTGATAGATTTTATTTGGTGAAGGAGGTTAATTAAAGTCTAACTCTAACTCTATTGTTGTTAAGTCCACCACGTCCACCATTTCCACCATCTCCACCATTTCCACCATCTCCACCAGTTGTAGTTCCACCATTAATCCTGCCAGTATCGTTTCTATTGCCAAGAACAACGCCACCATTAGTGCTGGTGCCGCCACCAGCGCCACCAGCGCCACCAGCGCCGCCATTGCCTACACTTACATTACCACCAGACAGATTTGCTTCTTCGGTGGCGCTTAATGCAGAAAATAATGTGCTTTCCATGATTGAAGTTCTCGCTTGATTATTGGGATTAAAGTTCCGTCACGCCAAAGTAATAGATATAAACGTAAAAGAGTATATTTGGTAACTTTTTTGTGCCGTTAGAAGTATTATACGGTTCTTGCTTAAGAGGTCAAGCAAGTAGTTTTTTAAGAAATATGTATTACGCTTGTTTTTGCGAAATAATACATAGATGGTATTTATACAAATTTGATTAAAAATAAGTTATTTTCTTAAAAAATCATAGGTGTCAATATATATATATTGATATAAAGAGGAATTACGCACAAAAGAGAACCATCAACCCGCTTAAAAAAGGGATTTTGAGTATTATCCTTTTTAAGCGGACTTAATAAAATATAAGTTTCTAGTTTTTTAGAGTAAGTTCTGATAAATATGACGAGCTTTAAACTTAAGTTTGTTGGAAAATAATATATAATTGGAATAAATTACGTATTAATACTGGTTTTTTAGAATAAATACTTAAAATTCAAGATATAATAAAGCAAACTAAACAACATTTTTATTATAGCTGTACTTATAAAAGAGTATATTCTCTGAACAGAGATTATACATTATTAAAAACGTGTTATTACGTAAAATATACTATGACTGAATTAATTTGATACAATAATAAATTTGTACATATAATTTCTTCTAATATAAAAACATTTAATTTAGCTCAATTATTTATTAACTACGAAAAAAGCTTTTTATTGATATATAAATTGTTTACAAATAAATGAAGAAAGAGTAAAAAATTAGAGGAAAATTATAAAGATTTGATATTTGTATTAAAATGCGCTACTTGTTGTTTAGACTAGGATGTGTATGAATTTTGTCGTAACATATCATTACATCTAAGCTAAGTCTTGGTTATAAAGCCAAAGCTAGCAAGATTTGTTGGCAAGATTATCTTGGACAAAATGTTTTTTAGCGCTCATGCTCATTGACCCCCAGCCGGACTTTCTCCGCCGAGTTGAAAGCGACGAATATCTTCCGCCAATCAGCAGTTGGACAAGGCTCGGAGGACTATTTTTAATTGGAACTTTTGGTGCTGCTTTCGGTCTTGCAAGTGTTATTCAATACAACATAGTAGTAAAAGCTGATGCTACCGTACGTCCAACCGGAGAAATCCGGTTAGTGCAAGCAGCAAGTGAGGGAACAGTAATAAGCATTAAGGTCAAAGAAAATCAAGTTGTGAAAAGGGGAGATACGATCGCACTGATCGACAACTCTCAATTACAAAGTAAAAAAAACCAAATACTCGGAAATATCCGCCAGAGTCAGTTAGAACGCTTGCAAATTGATGCACAACTCAAAGCGCTACAACGTCAAATCACCGCAGAGACTAATGCGATCCGACAGGCGATTGCATCGGCAAAAGCAGACTTAAGTCGCAACCAAAGAGACTATCGAGATCGGCAAATCACTACTCAGTCCGATGTCGAAGAAGCAGAAGCCGCTGTTGAATTAGCTCAGGAGGAGATGAACCGATATCAGCAGTTGGGAAATACCGGAGCGATCGCCTTTCTTCAAATTAAAGAAAAAGAACAAGCTTTGAAAGCTGCTGTTGCTAGACTAGAACACGCAAAGGCGGGACTAAATCCTAGTGATGCTACTGTGGCGATCGCACAAGAACGCATTGCCCAAGAATCGACAAAGGGTGAGTCTACCCTCGCTCAATTGCACAAAGAGAAAGAAGAAATCATCAGGCGTCAAGTTGAAATTCAAAACCAAATTAGCAACGCTCAACAAGAACTTAGACAACTGTTCACAGAACTGCAAAAAACTATAATTCGGACTTCAGAGGCAGGTACTATCCTCAAATTGGAATTAAGAAATCCTGGGCAAGTCGTTCGTGCTGGGGATGCGATCGCTCAAATTGCTCCCAGTAAGGCTCCTCTTGTGATTAAAGCTCGAGTTGCCGCTTCTGATATTAGCAAAGTCAAGATGTGTAAAGTCGTACAAGTAACAAAATGTCCAGAGGGACAAGTACTAATGCGGCTTTCTGCCTATCCCTACCCAGATTATGGCATCCTCAAAGGTGCTGTCAGAGCCACAACCGCTGATGCCATTACATCTCAAGCTAACGGCAATCCAGTTGCACCTTACTATGAGGTGACTATTGAGGCAGAGAAACTTTATTTAAACAGGGATGGTAAATCATATCCCATTCAACCAGGGATGGAAGTTACAGCTGATATTATTTCTAAAAAAGAAACTGTACTGACATTTGTTCTAAGAAAAGCAAGGCTGCTAACAGATTTGTAGGCTTGTTGCTATTTTCCCCACTGCCATTGCAGCACTGAGAATACTATTTGATTAAGGCAGCAAACGCGATAAATTCCTGGCTCAACAAAGGATTGATTATTGTAGAGATGCCTATTTATCTACATCTTTTGGATCTAGAAGTTCGATCGAAAAACTTTAGCGGAGTGTAAATAAGCTATTACACTTTAAAATTGCACAGTCACTTCCTAAGTTTTTTGACTACTGACGGTTAAGTAGTTATACATAATTAATTAAACAATGTCGTTGCGAATGTAGCGTTCGCGCAGCGTGTCCCCTTGGGAGTCAGCGAAAAGAAGCAATGCCAGCCCTTGGGATTGCTTCTGTTCGCTCGCTATGACTATAGTTAATTTTGCGACTGTCAACCCTCAACAGCCAACATAAAAAGATATACGAGTTAAATGTAAGGACACCTTACTAGCAGTATAACTAAGGTGGTGTAGGGGTAGATTGAGGATTTGAAGGTCTGACTGACTCAGGAATTACCCCATTCCAGACTTGACTGAATTGATTTTGTGTCAACGACTGTAAAAGACTGAGCTTTAAAGACTCTTGACTAATAAATTGGGCGTAAGATGGCTGCAAATAGGAGCGGTATTCGGGGTGGTTGAGGAGATTGGTTTCTAAAAAAGCTACGCTTAAGGCGTTGAGATAGGAATAAACAGGAGCAGGATTGGGACCTATCAAAGCAGGCGGTACAGGTAATACACTATTCGCAGGAGTAGGTTCGGCGATCGCTGAAAAGTGGGTAGCATTTTCAATTAAAGCCAGGTATTTATTGGAGTCAGTCAGCCAGGTGAAAGGACGAATCTGCTCAAATACAGGTGGGGCAAAAATATCTTGGCTACCAGCTACCAACATTACGGGAATTTTGATTTGACTGATGCTCCCTTGACCCAAAATTGAGCTATCAATGGGATTAATCGCCATAATCGCCTTGATGCGATCGTCTTTGAGTTCGTAATTTTTTGGAGATAACTTAATTGCTTGACACTGCAACAACAGCGACAAATTAAAGTATGAATTGTTAGGATTACAATCTCGGTAGAGTTGGTTAAAGTTAATCGTTGCTCCTGCGAGAGTTAAAACAGTATAACCACCAAAGGACTGACCGATCGCCCCAATTTGCTGAAAATTAAGTTTTCCTTGGAGGGAGGGATCGGATTTGTCCAAACGCTCAAGTTCATTGAGTAAAAACTTGATATCCAAAGGTCGGTTGATAAATTCTGCTGGGTCTGGTGGCCCTGCCAAACCTGCAAAGTATAGCTGAAAGCGTTCGGCATTACTACCAGGGTGTTCCAGTACCGCAACCGCAAAACCATAGGATGTCAGATGTTGAGCTAGGTAAGCAAAACTAGAGCGGTCGGAAGCCAGACCATGAGAAATTACAATCAAGGGATACGGGAGTTTTGCTGGGGTTTGTGAATTACCTTCAGGTAAATAGATATCTACTGGGAGACGGCGATTGCGAGAATAGTCATTTAGTTCAAAGGTTTTTTTCTGCCAAGGAAATTTTCCTGGCGATCGCAAATCTGGCAGTTGTGAAAAATTAACGGTTGAATTGGCTGCGGCTGCGGTCGCTTCTTTTTGCAGATAAGCTACAACTTCATCCTTTTTTTTCAACAGTTGTGACAAGTTATCGACTATGCTTAGTCCCTCTGTATAATTCAGCCTGATAGTATTACTGGGAAATCTCCGCAGCAAATTCACAACTGTTAAGCCTTGTGGATCGGCAGCAGCTATAATCAAAGCTCCACGTATGGCATAGAAACCATTTTGTCGAGATTCGGTTTGGAGTAATTCTCCTATACGTTGTATCACCTCTTCACCTATAGGTGAATAGGTAACCTGAGATATTAAAGTGGGACTGATATTGAAGCGCTGCTGGAGTAGATCCCGCAGTTGGGCCAGTTGTTCGGGAGTGGCGCGACTGGCATAAAAGGAAAAGTCTTGGTCGATTTTGCCTTCTTTAGCAAAAGTTTCCAACGAGTCCACAGACAAAGAGAATTCACCGAAGGGAGGGTAATAAAAGCTAATGCGATCGGCTGCTAATCCCGGAGTAGCAGTCAAAAACGTAGATACGAAACTTAAACCCAGGTATCGCCAAAATTTTTTCATTAGAAAACCCACTGTCTAACCCCTGTCAAACAAGCATTGTAAGGATGCATAACTGTACCTCCCTGCAATCATCTGTATTCTACCCAGTTAAAATAGCTATCAGCAGTAAATTCTTTAGCTAAACGGTATTTAATAGAGCGATAATAGATTATAGAGATCAAAATACTTTTTTATGTCTTTCCCTTGCTGTTCCTCTTGTGTTGTCGTCCTCGCTCAACAACAGGAGCAAAATATCTCCCACCAAAAGCAGTGTGGGGATGGGCGAGTTAACTACAGCCAGAATACTGGTAAAAATTCTACTGTGGTTGAAAATGGTCGGGTTGTGGTTAAGCCCTCACAACCAGCAACTAATGAGACTTCCAGCTAAAAAGTAAAAAGTAAAAAGAGTGCTACATTTGGCTAAATTTGCATAGAAGTAGGACGCATTATGCTGCACAACAACGCACCCAGAATTGTTGATTGTGCGCTACACCCAGCAGTAACCGACCATACATTTAAGTTTCTTAACATAGCTTGAAATATTAGCGCCGACTTACTTCAGCTTGGGTATGAAAATCTTCTAAATTTTGAATTCTTAATTGATTTCATCTAAAGGCAAGACATCGTGAAAGCGATTATAGTCGATATAACGGTGTCCATCGGGTGTTTCGTGGAAGATATCGACAAAGCGATTGTTCCACAAAACTTCCTTAGCACTATAACTATGACGGGCATTGACTATCTGTGCAACCGTTTCATCAATACCACTCAAAGAAATCATCAGTATAGAATTTGTCTGGATTAGCGATTCTGCCGTCATTCCATATAAAGGACTAAATTCATCAATCACATGTACTACTGACCAGCTTAGGGAAAAGCTAGGTGTTTGGTTCCGCAGCAGTTGCAAATCGTAGATTCGACGCATAAACTGACCTTCTGCTGTGATCTCATCGCGCATTAAATATACTCGCATCTGCGCTTCCAAAATCATGTTGCGGCGCTGATTAGCGGTGCGAAACATCAAAGTCGGTTTGGCATCATGAGCTGTAATTACTGCTACACGGCTAAACATCACACGCGCAGTCGGTCGAGAGAATCGGGCAAATGCAAGTCCGGTCATCAAAGCAATTCCGACCAAACCGATTATCGCTTCAATGGTAACAATGATATTGGCGTAAGTTGTTTTCGGATACATCGCACCGTAGCCGATAGATGCTAAGGTTTGGACGCTAAAGAAAAAAACATCTAAAAAACAGCCAGGTCGGGCATTGGCGATACAATCTCCTCCTACCAAGTAAAATAGGGCGAACAAAGCATTAATAGTTACATAAAAGATAAAAATCAGTATTAAAAAGCCAGTCCAGGGAATTGTTAGCAGCAGATGATAAGGATCGCGCCAGTGGTAATACCACACACCCATACCCATAATCTCAAACTTTCCATCTCGAACTTGTATGTGAATACATGGAAGCAAACGTCGTTGCTGCTTGCGTAAAAGTCGCTTCACTCGAAATTTCATCTAGGGTAGCCAAAAGAACGACAAGTAGATAGTATGACTAGGGTTAAAAAGTAAAGTTTGGTTGCAAAGTCACAACTTGCGAGTGATGAATCAAAATTTCTGGATTATCGCTCTAATTGCCTTTATTAATTCCCATAATTTTACAGTTTTAATTCTTATTATCTATCTTTATGGCAAACAATTTGGCCTGAGCGATTTTCAGACGAGTATATTATTTTTGATTTCCTCTATAGCTGAGTTTTTTGCGATCCCAGTCATTGGTAAACTATCGGACCGCTTTAGACGCAAACCTTTAGCGATCGTCATGTCTAGCCAGAACTCCCTTAGCGAAGCTCGCCCCAGGCATACTTGATAGCTGGAAGTATTGCAATAGCAGTGATTCTTTGTTTTTATCGCTCGACTTTTAGATGGGATCAGCTGCAAAAATGCTTCCTGGTTTATATCTTTAATCTCACATGGCTTACTTAAAATATTTACAAAAAAATAGGGCGTGCAATGCTCACCCTAATAATTTATCTGCTAGAAACTTATTTTTAGGATTTTAGTTGCTGACCTTTAGAACAGCGGTCAAACCACTCCTGATACTTTTTCTGATGTGATTCATCTTCAACAGTTATTGTGACTCGCACCTGCTTACATGCGTGATTTTGCTCTAGAGCGATCGCATTTAATAATAAACTAGCAATCTTAGGTGAAGTAAATTCGCCACTAACTGTTAAACCGTTATTAAAATGTGTAATTTCAAGTCTTTCTACTTCACTCAACTCAAGTCCAGAAATTTCTCCTTGACTTAAATCAATTTCTGCAAGTTGCTTGTGTTCCGGGCTGACTTGTTCGACAATCAATTTTTCACGCCGGACAGGCACTTGTACCATCCGGGTTTCAATTTCTTTACGAACAATTACCTCACCAATTCTCCGCTTCCTACTCTCAACAACTAGTCGTTCTTCTAGTAAACGAATAATCTTTTCTTCACTAATGTCTTCTAAATTTATTGGCTCAATAGAGTTATTTGTAGTTTGATTAAAAGCTAGTTGTTTAGTTGAGTTTTCTGATAATTCTGATTTGCGAGCGCCTGGTGTTTCTTCTATATATTCAGGCATATATTCTATTTGTGATTGGTCTAAGTCTATGAAAACAGATTTAGTTGGATTGTCGATTTTCTTGATTCTCTGACTCTGCACTTGGAACAAGGAAGCATGTTTCTGGGCTAAATGGTGACTCGATTCTGTAATTCGTTGATTCACCTGGTTAGAGATAACTAAGTTTAGCCGATGATTAGCATCTACAATTAAATCCTGAACCTTCCCTACTAGCTCACCTTGACTATCGAACACAACAAAATTATTCACCTTGTTTTTCAAACTTGCCAGTAAGGTGTGAGTGCGAGTATTCGAGTTTGTCTGCCCAATGTTGTTTGCCATCGGTTAGCTATTCAATATACGAAATTTGTCAACTGCTTTGTTGTAAAAGAGACTAGAGGTTGTCAAAGAGTATTTTTTATCTTAGTCCCTAGTCCCTATTCCCGGAGCGTGCCGATCTCCGAAGGCAAATATTACGAATTAGTTAGAGTTCTTCAACAGGAAGATTAGGAGCATTTACTTCTAACTCTTCACGACGCACTGTTTCTTGAGCTTCAACTGTGTCATGGTCTACCACTTTTCTAACTCTGACTTCTTCGCGCAAAACTGCTTCTTTGCGAATATCAGGAGTTTCTTCGTGGAGTTCGACGCGAGCAACTTCACCTTCACGGAAGTCTGCTTCACGTGCAGAAACAGGTGTACCTGCATCAGCAGGAGTTACACGCTCAATCACAACTCGCTCTTTTTCTATTGGTACTGCAATTCGTGCAGTGTCAGTTTCAACACGTTTACCGATTGTTACTTCTCCAGTTTTGCGGCGTTGTTTGCTAGCAATTAATCTTTCTTCATACAATCTTAAAGTTTGATTGTCTTGGTCATTTATATTGTATAAAGAAGGCTCATTTTCGTATGTGTAACTATCACGGTTGTAATTAGGAGTTGTATAGCTTGTATCTACTGGTGCTGTATCTAGTGGTGCTGACGCTTCTACCGAGCGGGTATAGGTTTCCGGGCGACGATATATTCCACGCACCCGTTCTTCATAGTCGTAGTCAAGCGCTTGGCGTTCATCAAACTCAGGTAAATCTTCTGCTTGTTCTCTAGTTAAGCCAATGGTGTAAACGCGATCGCTATTATAGTCAATATGGGAACGACCAATCGGTAGTAGTACTTTTTTACCAAAAATCCAAAAGCCCAAGTCAACAACTAGATAGCGGAAATGCCCTTCTTCATCTACTAAAACATCGTTGACAGTGCCAACTTTTTCGTCAGTTCCTTGTGTATAGACTCCAAGTCCCTTAATATCACGGCCTTCAAAGCTATCACGATAGCTAGGTTCAAAATCTTCTAATTTGTAAAGAACCATTTGATACCTCAAAAATTTAATTTACATTTCCTTATCAATAAGCTAAACATTTTTATACTTAATTTACCTCCTTCTGTCGAAAGAACTTTAATTAAAAGTCAATTATCAAAAGTTATAGCTATTTTTTATCTAGGACTACTATTTGATTGCCTGAAAAGATAGGTAGGGGAGCCAGCCTTGTAACAGCTCTTTTCCCCACTTGACTGGAGTCGTATTGTGTTAACGCCCTTAAGTACGGCATCAAATCCTTCATAATCGTGCCCTGTGGATTTCATCCTAATGCACCCTACAATACTAATTGTGTTTAAAAATAAAATAAGAATATTATATTGTCTATAATTATTTAGAATAAAAATTAAAATACAGGCATAAATAAAAATTAACTGTGCCTGTATAATTTATAAATATAAATTTATCTAACTGTATTAATCCATTACTTAGATTGCAATACAGTTAACAGTTGGCAAATCTCTTTTTAACTAATAACTATTCAATTTTAAACAGTTTCATGTCTAGTAGTATCAGTTTCTTGCACATGCAGTTTCCCAGCAGTATCGACATTTAACTCTTCTCGCCGAACAGTATCTTGTGCTTCCACAATGTCCTGTTCTACTACTTTCTTAACTCTCACTTCTTCACGCACAAAGGCTTCTTTACGTATTTCAGGTGTTTCTTCGTAGACTTCTATGCGTGCTACTTCTCCCTCTTGAAACTTTAGTTCATTAGTATTTACAACAGTTCCTACTTGTGTTGGTACAACTCGCTCAATTAAAACTCGTTCTTTTTGAATAGGTACTGTAACACGTGCGGTTTCTGTTTCAATATGCTTACCAAGAGCTACTTCTCCAGTTTTGATCCGATGCTTATTGGCAATTAATCGTTCTTCATAGAGTTTAAAAGTTTGATGATATTGTTCATTCAACTCATTTAAAGCTGGTTCTTTCTGGTAATTGTATGTCTCGTTGTAAGTGTCGCCATTGCTTGCAGAACGAAATACACTACGTACTTTTTCTTCGTAATCTTTGTCAATATTTTCTATTTCTTGATACCCAGGTAATCTTTCTATTTGCTCTCTGCTTAACCCATCGACATAGACGCGTCTTGATGAATAATTAATCTGGGAAAGACCAACTGGTAGTAATATTTTTTTATTAACATAATCTAGGTTGGTGTCAATAATTAAATACCGAAAACGACCATCATCATCAACTAAAACATCAACAACTAAACCAACTCTCTCTCCCCCCTGAGTATAAACATCCAGTGCTTTAACGTCATCTCCACCAAAAGTTTCTCGATAATTTGGATCAAATTGTTCAATTTTGTGAAGAGGCATATGCTGTTCCCACTTATTTAGAGTGTTTATTGACTACTTTAAAAAATCTTGTATTGAATCTCCTCTTGCTGGCGGCTGAATTAAATAGAGAGATTTCATAGTCTATAGTTCATACTATATAACGCCAAAATTAAAATTTAATACTAAAGATAATCAGTAGAAATATAACTAAAGTTATAATAAAACTCTCACATCCGCGATTTATTAAATAAGTCGGGGATTTTATTTACAACTAATGATGAAAATATCAATATATTTTGACATTAAATTAAGTATGATATTATTTACACTAAACTGTATCCGTATTGTTGAGCTTGAAAGATATTTAAGCAAATATTCAATGGATTTTGCTATAAATAGTTGTTATAAGTGCGTAAATTACTATAATCAGTATTTTGAGAAAGTGATATACATATTAACTTCTTGAATCTACTTAAATTAAAAAGCACTCAAGTATTTTGAGATCACAATATACCTAAGTGCTTATTTAAATTAACCCGATCGATTTTCTGATATAGTTAACAGTTATAGTTATCAAGAGAATTTAGTCTCTAATTCTCACTCTCTAACTTGAAACAAGGCGATCGCCTAATTTAAAAGCGGTAATAATTACTGAGACATTTTATTAAATATTCTGTCAATGTAAACGCATCTACGCCTAATTCGGTACGCTCTTGGGCTGCTAAAATACCCGCTTGGGAATGCCACCAAGCAGCAGTTGCAGCAATATCTTCTACAGGAATCTGTTTAGTCGCCGCTTGTGCGAGCAATCCACCTAGTAGTCCAGTTAACACGTCGCCACTACCGCCACGCGCTAGAGCTGGTGTACTTTCTCCAACAATCCAAACTTCGCTTTGGGGGTTGGCTATGGCAGTTCTTGCACCTTTTAGCAAAATTACTGCCCCACTTTGCGCTGCTGCTTCTCGTACTGCTTTGACGCGATCGCGTTTCGCATCGGTTACCTGTGGAAATAATCGCTGGAATTCACCTGCGTGGGGTGTAAGTATGCTTAGTGCTTGGCGTTTTTGTAAAGTGGGGATGGTTCCGATTTGGGCGAGTATATTTAAACCATCGGCATCGAGAACCAAAGGAACATCGCTTTCTATCGCCTCTTGTACAATTGGAGTGGCATCTGTTGTTAAACCGGGGCCACAAGCGATCGCACTGAAGGAACTCAGATTCGTTTTTGCAGGTAGTTGCAATTGGGCAATCGCTCCGGTTTGTGTCTCTGGACAACCGACAATCAGCGCTTCTGGCAAATGCGACACCAAAAGAGATTTCAGCGATTCTGGTACAGCAATCGAAAGCATCCCCACACCACTACCCCGCGCACCTAAACCACTTAAAATTGCTCCACCTGCATAGCGCCGCGAACCACAAATCAGCAGTAAATGTCCTTCCTTATATTTGTGGGTAACTGATGGACGGGGTAAAGGTAGAGTCGAAAGTACCGTTGCTGGTGTAATGCGCTTAATTCTGGGTGTATCTCCCACAACAGCTTGCACATCAGCCAAAGGAATATCAAAATCGATTAATTCAGCTTTGCCGAGATATTCTAGCGCCTGGTCTTGCAAGAAAGCCAACTTCCATACACCCAAGCAAAACGTGTGAGTAGCGCGAATCGCAGTTCCCAATACTTCGCCTGTGTCGGTGTGCAACCCCGAAGGTAAATCGATACTCAAAATTGGCACAGACAATTCATTTAACCGATTGATTGCAGAGGCGATGGGATCGGTGAGGTTTTTTTCTAAACCAAATCCGAATAATCCATCAATCAATAAATCGGAATCTGGCAATTGCTCGTCTTGATAAACTGGAATGCCCAAACTTTGAGCATACTGCAAGTGTTGGGAAGTTAATTCCTTGAGCTTAGAAAAAGGAGAATAAATCCAAATTTCATAACCGTGAAAATGTAATTCACGCGCTACTACCAAAGCATCTCCCCCATTATGACCGGGGCCGACGAGAATGCCGACACGCAGATTTGAAGAGGGTGAAGAGGTAAATTCTTGCTTTTTTCCGGCGTTCGGGTAAATATTTTGAATGCGACGGGCAATTAATCCCGCCACCTTTTCCATCAAAGCTACTACAGGCATTCCTGCTGCAAAGATCCGCGCTTCAATATCGCGCATTTGCTCAGCAGTTACTATTACTTGGGAAATTTGTTCTTGCCTATCTGACATCAGTGCTGAGTGCTGAGTGGGGAGCTGATGAAATTTATTTTACTGCAAATGACAAGTGACAAACTTCTTTACTTTCCATAATAAACTCTGGCATTACGGTATCCTGTATTTCGCAGATATTTGTTCCATTCTTGTGCTTGTACTCGGTCAGCAAAAGGTCCTACTGCTACGTGTGGCCCTCGTGGTTGCGTCCTTTCGAGTACTCCGCCAGATCGTCCTAAATCTTGGCTGAATCGGGCTAAATTCTGTCTAATTTGAGCGGCGAGCGCAGGTAACTCTTGTGAAGTAGTGGGAATGACGACGTAATATCTAGAGACTTTGGCAACATTTGTATTATTGCGATCGCTTATAAAACCCCTATTATCTCTATCAAAAGAGGCTATTTCTTGTCCGTCAGCAAAGCTGATAATTCGTGCGCTATGAATGCCTCGTGACTGTAGTTCATTAACTCGTTGTTGGGCATTAGATGCTGTGCTAAAAACTCCGGATTGAATTACATTACGTCCTTGGTATTCTCGAATGTAAGCACTGGGTTCAAGCTGACGTATTTCTTGTAAGGTTTGGTAATCACTAGCATCAACATAAACTAAGTAGCGTTCAAAGTTTTGGTTATATTGACTCAACTGTGATGGTTGAGAGGGCTGAAAGTTCTGCTCGGGTTGATATATCTGTGCTGGTTGAGAGGGCTGAAAAACCTGTGCTGGTTGAGAGGGTTGATTCAGGTCAGGTTGATAAGTTTGTGCTGGTTCTGCTGGCGGTAACTGCGGTGATTCTTGACCAAAGATAACTGGCGGTGGTAAAGTTTCAACTTGTTGAGCCAGTCGCAGGTTGTTATTAGAAATTTGTGCTTGTACTGGGGTAGAGTCGGCAAGCAGCACTAAACATCCTCCCATTAATAAAGAGAAGACCTGAAATCGAATAAATTGACTTGGTATTTTACTAGACATATTAGTTAGAAAGTAATCTAAATATTTTTAAGCAATTTCCGTCAGGAACTAATTAGGTTGCTGTTGTAGCAACTATATAGCGTTAGTGATAACTTACCTCATTTAGGTTCTAAACAATACATCTGTTACTAATCTTAGATGAGCAAGCGAGTAACAACTCTCTAGTTGGTTATTGCTCAACCAAAATGCTTTACCAGCAAGGCTTTGAAGAGTCTATGCTACAATTGGACAACCACGCAGCTACCGTGTTGGGTTTGTATGAAAAAAGTCGTCGTTGGTCTTTCTGGTGGTGTTGACAGTTCCACCGCCGCTGCTATCCTGAACCATCAGGGCTATGAAGTAATTGGTTTGACTCTTTGGCTGATGAAAGGCAAAGGTCAATGTTGCTCTGAAGGCACGATCGACGCGGCTATTATCTGCGAACAACTGGGCATTCCCCATGAGGTTGTAGATATTCGGGATGTCTTCCAAACAAATATTGTCGATTTCTTGGTGACTGGTTACAGTGCTGGGATCACGCCTTTGCCTTGCTCTCAGTGCAATAAAACGGTAAAGTTTGGGCCAATGGTGCAATATGCCCGCGAACATTTGGGATGCGATCGCATTGCCACTGGTCATTATGCCCGAATTAACTATGACGAAGCTACTGGGCGTTACCAGTTATTACGAGCTGTTGACGGCAACAAAGACCAGTCTTATTTTCTCTATGATTTATCTCAAGATTTACTACAAGCAAGTATCTTTCCTTTGGGGGAACTGGAAAAAACTGATACCCGTCGGATTGCTGCTGAATATGGTTTAAAAACTGCTGATAAACCAGAAAGTCAAGACTTGTGCTTAGTAGAAAGTAACGGTTCTATGCGGGCATTTCTGGATAAATATTTAGCTCCCAAAACAGGCGATATTGTGGATACCACTGGTAAAGTTTTGGGACAGCATGATGGTGTGCATCACTACACAATTGGACAGCGCAAAGGCTTGGGGATTGCTGCTCCCCAGCCGTTATATGTGATTGAATTAGATGCAGTGAATAATCGAGTTGTTGTTGGCGATCGCACTTTGGTAACTCAGCCAGAATGTAGTGTGGCGCAAGTAAATTGGGTTTCTATCGCCGAACCATCTACTCCAATTCATGCCCAAGTGCAAATTCGCTATCGTTCCACGCCTACACCAGTGACGGTAATTCCTCTGGAAAACTCCCGCGTGCGTTTGGTGTTTGATGAACCTCAATTTAGCATCACACCCGGACAAGCTGCGGTATGGTATGACAAAGAAAAAGTATTAGGTGGCGGAATTATCGAACAGTTTAATTAACAGTTCATCTAGAGGCGTTGCAATGCAACGTCTTTATTTTTATTGCGGAAGTTCATAGACTAATAAATTATCAAATGACACATTACTTGCAGAACTACTAAACCCTACACGTCCTGATATCGGCATATTAGTTGTTGCTTGTCCGAATATCTCCTAAATCATACTTTGATTCACCATCAAATTTGTTAAAATCGCCAATTTTTTTCAGCTGCCATCGATTTGTAAGGTTAAGTTTGTTATTTGAAACCCATAAATTAAGTGATGGCATTTGCCAAGGCTCCCCTTTATCGGGAAGATCGTGCCATTGGGCGATAATTTCACGAGACTCCTCAGGTGTGTAGTCTTGTGGAAACAGATAATTAAGGTTAAACCACATCTCTTGCTGCGATAGAAAAGTTGTTTTTGCTTCCACTCTTCTACTTGTTGCTACATCAGAATCGCTTCTTCTAAGCTCAAATCGTGCCCCGTAACTCCCATGCCGAGTAATTATAGGTACTGTAGAGAATGAATGAGAACAACAAGATTCAAGCTTTAGGCTACCTAAACCGTTTTCAAAATCACCATCAAACGATGGTGGTTGCTGGGCAAGTGCTAAATCTTGAGCAGTTAAAAAAGAGAATGCGATCGCAAAGGTACGCAAGTAGCGAAGAGAGGGTAAACGTAAAGTAATCATATACTACGTTCTGTTGTACGGTTTGATTTTTAGTGATGTTACCACGATACCCGTGCTAATTTAGGCTGACTTTTTACGGGATATCATATTGCAGGTCAATGCATTCGCATTGCAGGACGATGCATTCGCATTGCAGACCGATGCATTCGCATTGCAGACCGATGCAATCAAATTGCAGACCGATGTATTGGCATAATTGCTCAACAGACTTGTTTATACCAGCGTAGTTTTTGCAGGGGAGAGAGGTTTGTCAAACTCACGACTTGTGTGTACGCCGTAGCCTTTACAAGGGGGGATTAACGGGGGTAATTTGACTTGTGTGTACACCGTAGGGGTTGGGGGTGGGGTTGAAGCGTATTTCATCCAAACAAAAACTGCTATAACTTGGAATTTTGAGCTTGTAAACTCGGAACGCCGAGATGAGAACTTGGAATGTTGCATGAGAGTCTATAACTTGTGTGTAGACATTATCTGCTTGAAATAAAGGGTAAAGCGGATACATTTTCTACATACACAGATACTACTTTGATAAAGTTTGCTAGAAGTCGTGTTATTTATGATTGTCATAATTAAAACAACTGACTCTCAATCATCAATGGTGAACTCTACCCTTGTTCTCACACTCTATGTCAACCCGATGACAGGGAATGATAGTAATATTGGTTCCCGGTTAAGTCCGTTTAAAAGCTTCACCCGTGCTTTAAAAGTAACTAAAATCCCAACGATCGTTCATTTAGGAGCTGGGATTTACAGCGTCGCTAGTGGCGAGGTATTTCCTCTAGTTATCCGTGGAGGAGTAAAGGTGGTAGGTAATGAAGCTAACAAAGGAGCGGGAATTGTAATTTCTGGAGGTGGCGAGTATAAAAGTGACAGCTTCGGAAAGCAAAATATCGCACTACTGTTGTTAGAAAATGCCAGTGTTATAGGTATAACTGTTACCAATACCTCGATAAAAGGTACTGGTATTTGGATTGAATCGGCTGCACCTACTTTAGCTAACAATACTTTGAGTAACTGTGGGCGGGAAGGTGTGTTTGCCACTGGCACTGCTCAACCAACTATTTTGGATAATGTATTTGTGCAAAATACTGCTAGCGGGTTAGTGATGGCAGGTCATAGCCAGGGAGAAGTGTTAGGGAATGTATTTCAAAGAAACCCTTTGGGGATAGTAATTAGTGATTTTGCGGCTGCTGCGATCGCCAATAATAAACTATCAGAAAATCGCACGGCGATCGCACTGTCTCGGAACGCCCGTCCTGTGCTGCGTCAAAATCTCATTATTAAAAATACCCAAGGAGGTTTGTTGGTCAATGGCAATGCAGCCCCGGATTTAGGTAGTAGCGACGATCCCGGTGACAATATTTTTCGTGATAATGGTGAATTTGATTTACACAATGTGACTACACAAAAGCTTGTTT
Organism: Nostoc sp. S4; assembly: GCA_029379225.1. Lineage (GTDB taxonomy): Bacteria > Cyanobacteriota > Cyanobacteriia > Cyanobacteriales > Nostocaceae > Nostoc. Next base: position 19,436 of record JAQYWR010000024.1, read on the forward strand.
GTATAGGTAATCAGTTGAATCCTGCTCTAGTCAAGGGATTGGTGGAATTGCTCGCAAAAAAACAGGAGGCAGGGAATTTATTACAAACAGTCACCGCGTCAGAGCCTCACAGCGTTATTGGATCTCTTCAATTAGATGACCATTGGGCAGACCCATTTATTCAGGCATTGCTGAGTATGGATTTAATTCACGGTTTTGTCGGTGGTAACTATGAGCCAGATAAACTAATGACTCGCGCTCAGTATGCGGCTTTAGTAGCGGTTGCTTTTCAGCCGACTGCTAAACGCTCAGCACCAGATTTTACGGATGTAACTCAGGATTTTTGGGCGTATGATGCTATCCAAATTGCGGCTAAGGGTGGCTTTGTTGGCGGATTTAGCGATCGCACTTTCCGCCCCGCTCAAAATGTGCAACGGCTACAGGTGATTGTCTCTTTAGTTAACGGACTGGGACTACCACAGGCTGATAATGATTTAGAAGTGTATAGCGATCGTCATACGATTCCTGACTATGCCCAAAAAGCTGTTGCTACTGCCACACATCAAAGAATAATTGTCAACTACCCAGACCCAAAACTGCTTGCACCATTACGTCTGGCAACATGCGCTGAAGTTGTAGCGATGGTTTATCAGGCTTTAGTCGCCATTGGGCGGGCATCTGCGATTAAATCAGCGACAAGTCTACAGTTATCAGCGATTTAGTGGGGGATTTACAGGGCTTGGAGTTTGGATACAATGCACGGTAGGGGCACACAGCTATTAGGGGCGCTAAGCCTTGCGCCCCAACGATTGGATATTTTTTAACTAGAAGTCTCTTAGTAATAACAATAACTATAAAATCACTCTATAGACTCTTGCATCTAAAAATTTGGCAAGTAGAATAGGAAACACTGCCTATTGACTTGAAAACTCTGGGAAAATCCATGTAGTTAAAAGCACGATAGGCTATATGCGATGGGTGAAAAATTTTAAACCTATTGCCAAAAGCTAACAGCAGCATGTTAATACCACTTTCAGACACTTCTGCCAATTTGGCGATCGCGTTATTAATTCACTATAGTTTCGATCTCAGTGGGTATACTGCCAATGAGCTAGTTGAACGTTGGCAAGCGCAATACCCGCTCAATTGGCTACACTTGGCAGTGATTGAAGCACTATATCAAGGTCGTTATAAAGCGGTTTCCGTGCAGCAAATCTTAGTATTTTGGCAGCGTCGGGAACAGGCTACATATCATTTCAATATGGAATTTGAACGGATGATTTGTAGCAAGTTTCCCCAAAGCCTAACCTCATCGGCTGCACCAGCCCTACCGCCAGTCAAGAAAAACCCGATAGAGAAAGTAACGAAGCCTCAATTACCACCTGGGAAAGTTAGCAATGGTCATCAAAAGAGTAGTACTACAACTCTACAACTAAAGGGTTACGAACATAAGACATCTTTAAGTGAAGATAAGCAGGAAGCTAGGGAGAATAAAAGCCCTCACAAACTTACCCCTGCTGCTGACTCAGCTTCTTTAGCAACGCTTCAGTTACCGCCTGCTGTCAGCCAAATGCAAAATTCACCAGAAAGTGCATCGCCAGTCTCTCATCAACGGTCAAAACTGCTACCACCTGCGGCTATTCGTCCGCCAATAGGGCAATTTACCCCAGAAAAAAGCGATCGCTCTGAGTCTTTCACGTCTAAACTCAAAGCGATGTCTGGAGAGCAGGAAGTAAAGTAGTGGAGAATGGGGAGTAGGGAGTAGTTAATTTTTACAGCAGTTTTCATTCGCATGAAGTACAAAGTTACAGGTTTTGAGGCAGGAGGCAGAAACTTTTTATTTGTGATGAATCAGTCTTGGATTTTGTACTTCATTTACTTGCAATCTACTGTATTAGTTTTTATAGCAGATTTCAACAAGTGTGAATTAGACAAATTATACCAATTTGAAAAAAGAATAAGACAGATAGATTGGGTAGGGGCGCAAAGCTTTGCGCTCCTACAGATTTTGGATCTGTTGCAAAGATTTTTTGAATTGGTATTAGGTTTGGTAGCCAGGGATTATATCATGTCTGGTTAAAGAATTTAGGACTTACACAAGTGTGTAAGCCCTAATTACTTCTGAATTCTCAATTATGACTCCAGAATTGTATTAGATTCTGCAATTAATTGCCGAAAGCGCTCATCGCTAGCAATATCATCAAAATCTAGGTCGGTTGCTGCTTCTTGTTTGTATCTGGGATTAAGTTCAATTGCTTGTTGCAGGGTTCCTAAAGATAGTTCAACTTGTCTTTGGAGTGCGTAACAAGCTGCTTTATTGTAATAAGCGCTGGCATAATCTGGCTTAATTTCTAATGCTTTGTTAAAACTAGCGATCGCTTCGTCATCGCGTCCCAGTCTAACTAAAGTATAACCGTGTTTATCCCAGATTTTAGGAGAATTTGGTTGAAATTCCAGAGCTTTTTCCAAAGATGGGATTGCTTCTTCATATTGTTCTAATGCTATTAAAGAAAGACCGCGATTCAACCAAGCAACTGCATCGTCAGGCTTGATTTGTGTAGCTTTTTCAAATGATGCAAAAGCTTGCTGATGCTGTTGTAAATTCCCAAAAGCAACACCGCGATCGCACCAAGCTTGATGATATTCTGGTTGAATCTGAATCGCTCGCTCATAGGAAGCGATCGCATCTTGGTAGCGTTTTAATCTGGCGAGAGTTAAGCCGCGTTTTAACCAAATTACAGGGTCATCAGATTGGATTTTAACTGCTTGGTTGTAAGTGGCGATCGCATCTTCATAACGTCTTTCAGAAAACAGCACATCTCCCTGCTTTACATATTCTTCAGTAATGAATTCTGATTGTTGTGGCTGTTCTTGTTTTATTTCTTCAACTTCAGAACTTACATTTTCTGAAATCGATGCAGATGTCATCTCAATCAATTCTCGAAGAATGATATCTTTTCTTTGTTGGGCATCCAATTGTAACTCAGATAGTTGAGATACAAACTCTGTTTCTAATTTCTCTAGCTTCTCGAGAATGAGAATCTTTTGTTGTTGGGCATTCAATTGCAATTCCGAAAATTGCGAAGTAAACTCATAACCAGATTTTTCCAAATTCTCAACAATTAATTCTTGAGCTTTTTGAGTATCTACTTTTAATTGAGATAATTCAGTAGCAAACTCTGATTGCAAAACTGTTAAGTTCTCGATAATTTTATTTTTTTGTTCTTGAGCATCTGCCTGTATTTCAGATAGTTGAGATTGAAATTGATTATCTAATTTTTCCGACGTGAAATTTCTTTGCTGTTGAGCAGCTATTTCTAACTGAGATAATTGAGAAGCAAATTCTGAGTGCAATTTGGTTAAACTTTCAAGAATGATATCTTTTTGCTGTTGAGTATCAGATTGCCATCCAGAAAGTTGAGATGTGAATTCAGACCTTGATAGCTCTAAATCAGTAAGGGCTAATTCTTGCTGTTGTTGTACGCTCAACTTTAAATTAGATAATTCTTCAGATAAACTAGATGCTACTTTTGTGAGATTTTGCAGTACTAAATCTTTTTGTTGTTGAGTTTCCAACTCTAAGTTAGATAACTGAGAAGTAAATTTCAAGTTTAAAGATTCAATATTTTCTTGAGATTTTTTGATTTCCGTTTCTAATCTATTTAATATCTCTGTTTTAACTAAATCTATATCAGATGTTGCAAAAGATAAATTTTCTGCTTGATTTTTAATTTTTTGTCTGAGAGCAGCAGTTTCTTGTTGTAAGTCATAATTTATTTTATTAGTTTCGTGAATCAGATTTTGTGCATCTTGTTTCACAGTGGTTAACTGATTTTGTAAATTTTCTACTCCATCTATTTGCTGCATTGCTCTATCAACAACTTCACGGATGATGGCTCGTCGTAATAGCCAAAGTAAAGCAATAATCGCCAATGGAAATAAACTTAATATAAATAGCCAGATATTAATTAAAATAGTTGTACGGCTAAAAGCTCTCTTTAAATCAGATTGAACTTCCTTTTCGGCTCGTAATCGCGTTAACTCTTCACGTTCCTGATTTGATAACACCGCAGCAGGAGTTATTACTGGTTTGAATGGTGGTGCAGATTGTCCACTGGCAATACTAGCAGGTAGTAATAAAGGTAAAATGATAATAGTGCTTTTTACAAATAAAGCGAAAATAGTTTGATTTTTGGTCTTCATAACAACCATCTCAATCTCTTGGTCAGTTCTTGAAGCGGCGTGCCTCTCTCCAATCTATAACAAAATTAAGTAGCAATCTGGTGAAATATACTAAAGCTTAAGCGCTAAATTCATCCTGTGACAGCTTGTATCTCAGTAACTACGTCTATTGGAATAACTAATTTTTTACATTATCTACTTATGATTGAGATTGGAAAAAGACTTTTACCACGCGTGTAGTGGAGATACTTCTTGAGAGTGGGTAGCCATCTTGCCATCGTTAAATTAACATCAGATTAGATAAAACAAGCAGATTACTTTGCCTAAAATTTATTTAACAAAGGCGGTAGAAAATGGGTCGCATAAATCCTTATACACTGCAAATGCAGATTACCCGGATGTTCGAGCAAGGACAATCATTATTTGCCACAACTAAAGTACAGGATTGGTTAAAAGAACGCCAACACAATCCATCAGATTATGACATTATTTTCCATCAAAAACCTGCGCCTCCTGGTTCCAAACAAGTGATGGTAGTGGAGATTGAATTACGCCGCAAAGATGGACAACCCGTAGATCCTTGGTTGCAAGAACAAGCGAACCTTCATGCATGATTTAATTTGGTTTCGGGAATTCCAAATAAAAAACTACATGATTGAATAGTGCGAAGGTTTTGGTGCGTTACGTCGAAGGCTAACGCACCTACTGAGATTTTTAGAAAAATCAAATCAGATTGCTATAGCAGGTCATATATAGCAGGAGGCAAAAGGCAGGAGGCACACTTCGGCTACGCTCAGTGACCAGGAGGCAGGAGGTAAAACATTACTATTGCTAACATCCAGGCTTTCAAGATGTCCTAACCTTTAATTCGCTTGCTATATATATAAATTGATGAAAATCACCCAATCAGGTGAGTCAGATGGGTGAAGTGTTAGAAAAATAAATATTATATCTTGAAGCTGTAAATAGTTAATTTACACATAAATTTATAGTTTCAAAAATAGGAAGTGGATAATGAATGTAAACCAAATTTATAGAGAATTACCAAATCAAATTTATGCCAATTTAGGTAAAAAACTTTTTGCAGGGATGATAGCTCAACGTAGCAATACTTATGAGAGAGTTCTCGACGATCGCAAACGCTCTCTTTTTGCTAATCTCCAAGGAAAAGTATTAGAAATTAGTCCCAGAAATGGTTCTAACTTACCTTACTATCCTCAAAATATCGAGTTAATCGGAATCGAGCCAAATATCCAGATGCATTCCTCTCTTCAAAAACAAGCAAAAAAACTCGGTTTAAATATCGACCTCCGCATTGGTAATGCTGAATGGCTAGATGTTGAAGATAACAGCATAGATACAGTTGTGACTACTTTAGTTTTATGCTCAGTGCCAAATATCAACTATACATTACAGGCAATTTTAAGAGTACTCAAACCAGGTGGACGCTTATTATTCATTGAACACATCGCCGCACCTCAAGGAAGTTTTTTGCGAAAAGTGCAAAATACAATTAGTCCGATTTGGAAAAGGTTAGGTGATAATTGTCATCCAAATCGAGAAACTTGGATAGCCTTAGAAAAAGCGGGTTTTAGCAGCGTCAATTATGAGCATTTTGAGGTCAAGTTGCCGATTGTCAGTCCACATATTATCGGCGTAGCAACAAAGTAAAGCAACTTTTTTCAGATTGTTTCACATTTTTCTAATATTCTGGGTTAGGCACTTTTAAGCATCAGTTTATTTTTTCTGTGTCCTGCTAGTTACTTCAACTGCGGAACCGCAAAGACACACTGGCTTCTGTGCGCCTCTGTGGCTTATGCAAAAAATAGACTTTAAGAAAGAGTTTTAGCCTTAACGCCAGCGTATTAAATTATGCAACACTATCTTTAGTTTTTATCTTTATCTTTTTACCTTTTGCGAAAGTCTTTTGATGGAAATAACCAAATTATTACGTTTTTTATATTCTTCTGCGGCGGGGTAAGGCGTAAGTTGCAAATGCTGATTCTATCGTTAACCCGGCCGATATCCTTCTCCATAAGGGTTTTAGCGTTTTTTTATTCTGTTTTTTCTCTGGAAACAGCCCTTGGTTTCTACCCCGTCGCAAATGGCATCTGGACATTAGGTGTAGTCAGGGTTTAAAGTAGGTGGGGTCACTTCTATTCTTAGAAGTGGAATTAATGGAAACCAGGAATAAATTGTTTTTCAAAATTATTATATTGCAAACAAGTCACTTCTATTCTTAGAAGTGGAATTAATGGAAACCAAAATATAAACTCTGACCCACAAGAAGATGATTTATGGTCACTTCTATTCTTAGAAGTGGAATTAATGGAAACTCAGACAAGAAGTTTCCGACGCAAACAGACTCGTTTGGATATGGGAAGTCACTTCTATTCTTAGAAGTGGAATTAATGGAAACCTAAATTCCAACTCTCAGTTCCGTGTATTGATTCCCAAAGAGTCACTTCTATTCTTAGAAGTGGAATTAATGGAAACTTATCTGTTTGAAAATAAGTAGAATTAAACACCCCCACGTCACTTCTATTCTTAGAAGTGGAATTAATGGAAACTGACCCTTGTTGTCGATATGCAATTTTCGGATGACATAAGTCACTTCTATTCTTAGAAGTGGAATTAATGGAAACGATTTCAGATTCGATGACACGTCCTTCTTGCAAAGTTGCAGTGTCACTTCTATTCTTAGAAGTGGAATTAATGGAAACTATTTAGTACAAGAAAAAGTTCAGCACTTGTGAAAATGTCACTTCTATTCTTAGAAGTGGAATTAATGGAAGCAAATAAGGCCATAAAAAGCAGGCTCCACCCGCTGGTGCAGTCACTTCTATTCTTAGAAGTGGAATTAATGGAAACGTTTCTTGTAACTTTGTTGGCTGGGTAGCCAAACAAGTCACTTCTGTCACTTCTATTCTTAGAAGTGGAATTAATGGAAACTCCATCAAGTTCTTTGATTGCAACCCTATTTCATGCGAGTCACTTCTATTCTTAGAAGTGGAATTAATGGAAACAGAAATTTATGACCAAATGCCAGAACCAGTTACAATAGAAAATGTCACTTCTATTCTTAGAAGTGGAATTAATGGAAACGTACATTGTTTTCTCCTTAGTTAATTTTTAAATCGTGGAATTTAGTGGTCACTTCTATTCTTAGAAGTGGAATTAATGGAAACCTTTAAATGATTTAAGTTTGGCTAAAGCGTTACGTGTCACTTCTATTCTTAGAAGTGGAATTAATGGAAACAGTTTGTTTGTCAATTTTAATCGCTATGCACCAAGAGTCACTTCTATTCTTAGAAGTGGAATTAATGGAAACTAATCTGAGTCTCCATACATTACTAGGTGTATAGATTCGTCACTTCTATTCTTAGAAGTGGAATTAATGGAAACCAAAATACAACATTTTCATCGCCAGACGTACAAGATATTGTCACTTCTATTCTTAGAAGTGGAATTAATGGAAACTTGTCTGGTGTTTGCCAAGAATCATTGCCCCAATCTTGTTCGTCAGAGTCACTTCTATTCTTAGAAGTGGAATTAATGAAAACTAATTTTCTGCAACCTTTGCTGCATACCAAGATTACCTTGTAAGCCACCTGTGTGTACCAGCAGCAAGCTTTTGCCTTTAGCAAAAAATCCCTGCTGCAATAAATCCATCACTCCATAAAACATTTTTGCAGTATATACGTAATCGAGAGGTACGCCGTGCGCCGAGCTAAATTCCTGGCTGAATCGTAGTAACTCCTGATTCACCTTTGCATAGCCGCCGAAGTGATAATCACACATTAATTCCCAAGCTGCGGGAGAACTATATGGAGTCGGTAAACCAGAAGCAAGGTAATTTGTCAAGAGATTTTCAATTTCCTGTTTGAGAAAAGCACCTTTTAAAACAGGAAAAGCGATCGCTTTTTGTCCTTGATGCAACGAAAGCGCAATTCCAGCCAGTGTTGTAGCCGTACCGCAGGCTACGCAAATATAATCAAATGCGTAGGCGTAGCCAGCCGTAGGCATCGCTTGACTAATTATCTCTGTGCAACCGCGCACGCCGTTTAAATTATTACCGCCTTCAGGAATAATAAACACCTCGCCGAAACGCTGTTGCAAATATTCATTTAGCGCCACTGTGTTGCGTTGTCGATACATCTGGCGCGAAAGGTACACAAGCTCCATACCCTGCTCTAGAGCGAAACTCAGCGTTGGATTGAGCGGTAACTTTTCTTCACCACGAATAACACCAATAGTCTGAAATCCCAAAAGATTCCCAACGGCTGCGGTTGCATAGATGTGGTTAGAATAAGCGCCGCCAAATGTCAGCAGCCTCGTGAAATTTTTCTGCTCAGCTTCCAAAAGATTATATTTTAACTTAAACCACTTATTGCCATTAACCCACGGGTGCATGATATCAAGGCGTAGTACAAACAAATCAACGCCAGCCTGACGAGCAATTTCGCTGTTAATTTGTTGTACAAAAGGAGCAATAAGTATCAAGGACATCAGGCAAAATAATTAGTAATTCTCGCTAAAGTCAAGTATTACTAATTAGTAATTAATTGTTTCGGTTGGCTGAGACTGCGGAAATAAAGACCGCCTACAGTTATCCAAAAAAGCAGATAACCGACAGCTTGAACTAAATACAGTTTTTGAGTATAGCCAAATAGAGTTTTCAATAAAATACCAGGAAACTGACGGTCAGGTAAGCTAGTTGACAAATCCCAAACTTGGGGGCCTAAAAGACAAGATGTATTTCCTTGTCCGCAAACGCCTAAGACTTCAGGGTTAATTTGACTAAAAGCGATCGCCGCAGCATCAAGATGGCGTAGGGCAGAAATTACCAACCCAGAGACAATCAGCAGCAAAAACACACCCATCACCTGGAAAAATCGACTCAAATTGATGCGAATGCTCCATTTAAACAGCAGCATCCCGATGAGAACTGCGATCGCTAATCCGCCCATTGCACCTAAAACGGGTGTCAAACCTTCTTGAAACTTAGCGACGATAAACAAAGCTGTTTCCAAACCTTCACGAAACACAGCAATAAAAATTAAGCTAAAAATCGCCCAGCCTGCGCTATCACTTCCGCCCAAGGCATTTTTGACAGAACCTTCAATCTCAGCTTTCAGAAATCGGGCTTGTCGTGTCATCCAAATCAACATCCAACTGAGCATAGCGATCGCAATTAGTCCTAATCCAACTTCAAATAGTTGCTTAAAAACAGGTGCGTATACTTGCTCAGATGTCTGTAATCCCTGTATCCCTAAATAAATTAGTGAACCAAATCCAAAACTCGCAAAAATACCGCTAATAACTCCTAAATAAACCCAACGATACAATTTTTGTTGTTGAGCTTGTTGTAAACACGCAAAAACGATTCCCACAACTAAAGCGGCTTCTACACCTTCTCTTAAAGTAATAAAAAAAGTTGGTAATGCAGCACTCCAATTCATAGTATGTTAATTAAATAATTTCAGTAATAGAAGTCTTAGAGAGAGGTTTTGAGTATACTTGCTGAGTTTTCCAACAACCTCCTATAAGCTTCTGCTAAAGCTATGCTAACAGCGATCGCACTCAGAGTATTAAGCTGCCGTTGCATTTAGGAAAGCACTTCTTTTTGTGTTGGCTATTGACTGTTAGCTGTTAACTATAACTCTGGCGTCCTATTTTTTAATGCCCGATCGCGATACCAACTGGGGAAACGCACCGTCATCAAGATGGCGATCGCAAGCAGGGCAAGGTGCAGCACCGTATAGGCGTTGAGCGGCAGCAACCAACCGCCTAACGCACTCAGCGCAAAGGTAATTCCCCAAGTCAAAGTAAGAATCTGATTCACACGAATGAAAATCGGACTATTCCAATGTTCTTGAGCCGTTTGCTCACGAGCATACTGGATAGTAAATGGAATGCCCACTAGCAAGGAGCCAATCGCAATCACCGCTAAGGCACCGTCAGCAAAAAGTCCGGGATGTTGTGTGACAAATGGGTGCTGCAAGTAAACACCCACGATGAGGACGAAAGCAAAAAAGGCAACCGTACACCAATCTAAAATGAAGCCTTTTCGTAAATTATCACGTCCAAGAATCACCGCCAGAATAAGTGCAATAATTACTCCGTGGAGAATACCCCTTTCCCCTCTATTTGCGAACTCAGAATAAATAATCCAAGGTAAAAATCCTAGAATAACTCTTTTCATGGTATTTATCCTTCGTAACACCTGAGCAATTGACCTTCTGCAAACGGATTTCCTCACTTGTTAAGAATACTTTTATATAGCTTACCGTTTGCGGTTTTTTGTAACAGAACCGCAAACGGTAAGCTAAACCGATCTTTTGTAACAGGCTAACCCTATCCCCGTTTCATAGGTCTGACTCGATCGGCAGGCTTGCTCTGATACCTTAGGGGACTTGCAGAAAATAAATTAATCAATTTATTTAAATGATATTCTTCTTTTTCCCCCCTGCCTTAAAAGCGATTGATTATTTTTTTAATTGGAAGTCCCTAGTTACTTTGAGGGTGTGACGTAGGATTTTTGCGAGCTATAAAACCACGTCTTTTCGTGCCATCGTAGAAAAATCCCACAATATCCCCTTGATTATTGATGCCATACACATAGGTAGAATACGCACCGGGGACATTAATGGCGCTGAAGCTATTTCCTTGCTTTAAAAAGCCACGATTTGCTATCCCATCAAAGAAAAATCCCACAATATCCCCTTGATTGTTGATACCACTGGCGTGGGTAAAAATTGCACGAGGGACATCAAAGTTAGTAAAGTATTTTCCTCGCTTTAAGAAAGCATGATATCCTGTAGTGCCTTGAAAGAATCCGACAATATTTCCCCAATCGTTGATGCCGTTGGCGATCGTATACTGGTAAGTCGTATCAGGGTTATCAAAGGAACTATAATTTTTTCCTTTCTTTAAGAATCCGTGAGTTCCTGTGCTGTCACGGAAAAATCCGACAAAATCTCCTTGGTTATTAATATCTCTAGCTGACTGATTGCTAAAGTATTGAGCAAAAGCAGGGTCTACACCAGGAACATCAACATTACTAAAGCTATTTCCTTTCTTTAAGAAAGCATGAAATACCGTGTTTTGATAATAGGAACCGACAATATTACCTTGATTGTTAATCCCATTAGCGTATGTTAGAAGTGCATTAGAGTAATCAAAGGTATTGAAGCTCCTTCCTTGCTTTAAAAAACTATGATATCCTGCGCTGTCACTGAAATATCCAGTAATATCTCCTTGGTCGTTAATACCTTGAGCATCGGTAGCAATTGCATTAGGAACGTCGAAAGTAGTAAATACAAGCTTGGCTGCTGGGAGTGAAGAAGGGCATGGTTCTGGCTTGGATATTTCGTTTTTTGAGAATTTATTTACAGGAACAACGCTCACATTATCTAGGTTGTACCAGTAAGAGCGCTGCTTGCTAGCAAACTTTAACTCTGTGGTTCGTGATTTTGCTACAAAATAGTAGGTATATTTTGTAAAACCTTGAAAGCCAACATTGACTTTCTGCTCGATTAATTTTCCACCTACATAGGTCTGAAATACATTCTCATTTGGATCGTCATCTGCGTTTGCTAAATAATAGCTCAGTTGGTATTTCTGACCGGGTACAGTCTTGAGTTTCTGTGAGATGTAAGTAAAAATAGGCCCGTTATCGTCGTAACGTGGAGCAAGCCGTACACTTAAAGAATAGTTTTCAGCATCATCAACTGTATAATTTTCTAAAAAAGTAGTAGCAAAAACATCACTTGCAATGCTATTCAACCATCCAGAAATGAAAGGATTATTCCTAGTGCGATCGTAAGGACTTACAAGTGGATCTGCCGTAAAGGTTCCGTTAACTACTAAATTTTGTGGTGGTTCTTTAGGAGTAGCTTCTGCCTTGAGAATATGAGTATTAGTAACCACAACTGTACTCATAAAAACGCTAGTGATTCCAGAAATAATAAATCCCAGCTTTTGAGATGATTTCATCAGACCTCACTCCAATTAGTACAAATTCCACAACAATCTATTGCCTCGCTTTAGATCGCAAGTGAGGCAATTCGTAAATACTTGGTGTCCGGTTGAGAATTTTCTAAAAAATTCCTTTAGGAAATTACTACGTGAACTTCACAAAAATAATTTAAAACTACAATACCAAATTTATTGGTATTATACAAGCTTTTCCTATTTGTTAAGAAACTATAACTTAATTGAGGAATTTTTAGAGGTAATGCAAAAAATAAAGTTTTAAATTATATTTACAGGAGTAATAAATTTAGTGGCATAGTTTTTTGGATCGGAACGCTGTTTATTAGGGCTAGTTTGAGTAATGTGTTGAATACTCAACCAGCCCTGTTAAAGTTTTTTACTATTAACTACCAGCTACCGTAAATCCCTGTTTTTCAAACACTGTTTTGGCTTCATTGCCTGATAAAAATTCTACAAAATCCTTAGCAGCATTCACATTTTTACTGCTCTTGAGAACTGCGATCGGATAGACGACAGGAGAATGAGTTTTTTCAGATGCAGTTGCTACAATTTTGACTTTTGGCGTACTTTTAGCATCCGAAAGGTAGACAATTCCAGCATCAGCATTGCCTGATTCTACATAATTGAGAGCTTGACGAACGTCTTTAGCATATACGGCTTTGCTTTTAACTGGGTCAGTAATTTTTAATGAAGTTAAGACTTGTTGAGCGTATTGTCCAGCAGGGACACTTTTAGGTTCACCTAAAGCAATTTTTTTAATTCGTGGTGAAGTTAAGCTTTGAAAATCAGTTACACCTGTAGTGGAATTTTGGGGTACTATCAACACCACTTGATTTTTTAGCAAGTCCTTGCGAGTCCCATCAACTAACAAGCCTTTTTTCTGTAAAGCATCTATCTGTTTAGTTGCAGCTGAGATGAAAACGTCAACTCCTGCACCCTGTTCAATTTGTTGTTGCAAAGCACCCGACGAACCAAAGTTATAGCTCAATGTAATGTTTGGCTTTTCTTTGCTGTAAAGAGGCTTGATTTCGTCCATTGCATCTTTGAGGCTAGCGGCTGCTGATACTGTCAAATTTGCTGTTCGTACTGCTGGAGTTGCAGTTGAGGATAAGTTAGGTGTAGTTGTAGTTTGACTACAGCCGACGATAAGTAAGAACGAGATAAATACCCAACTCACAAAAGTCAAAATTCTTTTATTATTCATTTGCCGTCTCTCAAGCATTTTTTCCTAGTCAATTAATAATTTACCAACTTAGTACTAAAAAACCAAATAAGTTGGTAAAAAAATATACTGTTTAGGATTAGGCGATCGCAAAAACTGTTTATTATATTCAGTAAACTTTGTCAGAGTCTTTTACCAGATGAGTTCGCTTTTCAAAGAGAATTACCAAATAATTTGGCAAAAAATATGTATATTTGCTATTTTAAAAAATAGTAAAAAATCATGTATTTTCTATCTGTAGCTGGATAAATTGATTGAACTACTTGTTATTATTTTTATGTAGTTATAAATATCAAAAAATTTAAAAAATGCAAGTTAGCGCTCGTAATGCTCTCAAAGGAACTGTAAAAAACGTTGTTGTTGGCTCTGTAAACACAGAAGTTACGGTAGAAGTAGCACCAGGAGTAGAGGTGACTGCTATTATTACCAAATCATCGGCAGAAAATCTGAAACTTGCTGAAGGCAAACAAGTACATGCCATAATCAAATCATCAGATGTCATAATCGCTGTTGACTAGTTTTTTGTAAATTTTTTAAAAAAGGGACAGTTATATTGCCCCTTTTTTAATACAGAATTGAGATATATTGTCTTATTTATGTTTGGATAAAAAATAGTGCAGTCAAGCTTTTCGTGAAATTGTTTGTTTTTATTAAAATAACAAGTTTTGTAACTTTATTACATTTTTTGTGCAGATCTAGTAATCTGCTGTAATTCTCCCCATCCGCCAATTCCTTCTTCCCAGTTGGGAAACGAATTAGCGGCGGGGACTTATACAGAAGATATCCCCATCAATATTTATTGCCAGACATAGATGAGGATAAACAAAATGATCCAGATAACATCAACGAAATGCCAAAACAGCGAGGTTGCATTAACACCGAAGTGACCTGAATCGTAGTTGCCAGGGATAAAAGAGCGTACTAAGATAATCAACTGCAACAGAATACCAGTTAAAACATGCAAACCGTGGAAACCTGTGAGCAAATAGAACGTCCCACCAAATACCCCAGAGGTGAACCCAAAGGCAAGGCTATTCCATTCAATTGCTTGTCCAACCAAAAAGTAAGTTCCCATCGCCATTGTTGCCAAAAGAAACAGGCGAAATTTCACTAAGTCATGGCGTTGAAGGGCGCGTTCTGCTAAGTAAATCACAAAGCTACTGGCAACAAGAATTACTGTGTTGATTGCTGGTTCTTTTACTTCTAGTCCAGAAACACCGACAGGTAGCCAGTTAGAAGTTGTTGTTTTATAGATAATATATCCTGCAAAAAAACTGAGAAAAATTACGCTCTCAGACAGTAAGAACACAATAAAGCCAAACATTTTGTTGCCTTCTTCATCGTGGCTATGTTCTGCGTGTGTCTGGTGTAATTCATGGGAATTGATATAACTGTCCATTGGTAGAGTTTAGTTTTTGAGGGGTGAATTTGAAACGCAAAGGGGAGGCAGCGCGTTGCGGTGAGTCCAGCGCTGCCGGAGGGAAACCCTCCGCAGGCGACTGGCGAACCCGAAGGGGGGTTCCCCCTGTTGTAGCGACTGCCATCACGCAAAAGGAAGCGCAGAGGTGTGTAGAGGGGAATGGCACTAAGACTCATGTGAAACCTCGTCAGGGCAGGGTGTGGGAGGTGTGGGAGGAAAAGGAGGTGTGGGAAGTGTGGGAGGATGGAGAAGAAATCTTTCCCCCCACACTCCCCTCTCTGCCCACACTCCCCACACTCAAAAAGCCAGTTATATCAGGGCTTTGCGATTAACAAGCGTGCCATTCGTATGTAGAGGGCTTCTGCGTCTTCCCTGACTTATTCTGGGAGGTTTGCTGTTAGGGGTTCTGATTTGCCGTAACCGTAGGGTTCAGAGATGATGATGGGAATTTCTTCAAAGTTTTCTACTGGGGGTGGTGAAGAAACTAACCACTCTAGTCCAATTGCCCGCCAAGGGTTATCGGGTGCTTTTTCGCCTTGCATCCAAGAAATCACCATGTTGAAAATGAAAGGCAAGGTGGACATTCCCAACAGAAATCCGCCGACACTAGCGATGATATTCCAGAATGCATACTCTGGGGCGTAGGAAGCAACTCGGCGCAGCATTCCTTGCAGTCCTAAAGGATGCATGGGCAAAAAGTTAAGGTTAGTACCGATGAAAGCTAACCAGAAGTGCAATTTACCCCAGCCTTCGGAGTACATCCGCCCAGTCATTTTGGGGAACCAGTGGTAAATAGCAGCATACAAGCCCATTGTCACGGTGCCATAGAGGACGTAGTGGAAGTGTCCGACTACAAAGTAGGTATTGTTAACGTGGACATCGACCGGTACAGAGGAAAGCATAATGCCTGTGATGCCGGCGAAAACAAACATAATCAATGCACCTAGAGCGAACAGCATTGGTGTATGCAGTCGCAGTTTACCTCCCCAGATGGTCGCTACCCAAGCAAATACCTTAATTCCAGTAGGTACAGACACACACATTGTTGTCAGCATGAAAATCAACCGCATCCAGCCTGGTGTACCGCTGACATACATGTGGTGTACCCAGACAATACCGCTGACTACTGCAATCAAGATTGATGAAACAGCAACTACTTTGTAGCCAAACAGAGGTTTACGGGAATAAACCGGGAAGATTTCCGAGAAAATCGCAAATACAGGCAGAACAATTACGTAAACGGCTGGGTGGGAGTAGAACCAGAAGTAATGTTGGAACATTACTGGATTACCTCCCCTGCTGGGATCAAAAAAGCTAGTACCAGCTGTCAGGTCGAGCAGCAACATGACTGCACCTGCTGTGAGTGCAGGTAGTCCAAATAGTTGGATAATCTGGGCGCTAAATACTCCCCAGACAAACATCGGCATTCGGAAAAAGGTCATCCCTGGCGCGCGCATCTTGACGATGGTGGTGACAAAGTTGACTGCCCCCATAATTGAGGACACGCCAGATATTGCAACTGCTAACAGCCAGAGAACTTGTCCATTGATTAAGTTACCAGTGGGATTCTGGAGACTCACCGGAGGGTAAGCCCACCAGCCTGCTTGAGCTGGACCACCAGGAACAAAGAAACTACTCATCAACAGAATCCCCACTAGCGGCACCATCCAAAAGGCAACGGCGTTGAGGCGGGGAAATGCCATATCTCGCGCTCCAATCATCAATGGCACTAAATAGTTAGCAAAACCAACCAGTGAGGGAAATGTCCACAAAAACAGCATTATGGTGCCGTGCATGGTAAACATGCCATTGTAGACTGTGCGATCGACTAAATCTGATTCGGGTGTAATCAGTTCTCCCCGAATCACCATTGCAAAGATACCGGCGACGAGAAAGAAGAAGAATGAGGTTACAAGATACTGGATACCAATAACTTTATGATCAGTGCTAAAGCTAAAGTATCGCTTCCAGTCGCCATTCGATTCATGGTGAGAGTTCTCACTGGCGATACTGATGCCGTCAATAGGAACATTAGTCATAGGTTAGTTTCCTTTTTACCAGGAGAATTGACTAGAGGAGGTGCAGCAGGGGCAACTGTAGCCCAACCAGTTTGGACTGACTGATTCGATGTTTGAGCATACTCAAAAACTGCCTGATTCTTGGCTGGGGATGGCTTTTGAGTTGCAGCTTGGGACAGCCATTGGTGGTAATCTTCAGGAGATTCCACAACCACATTTGCCTGCATGGTTGCAAAATATGTACCGCTATATTGGGAATCGGTCAATCGATATTGGCCTGGACGGATGGGAGTAAATTCAAAGTCAATAGTATGGTTGGGAATAATATCCTGCTTGAGGCGAAATGCAGGTATGTAAAAGCCGTGGAGAACATCTTGTGAGTTTAGCGCTAAACGCACCCGGCGATCGCTCGGCAAATGCAATTCACTACTAGTGACATCTGTTTCTGGATAATGAAATACCCACGCCCATTGTTTAGCTAGGACATCGATTTTCTCGACGGGTTCAGTTAAAGCTTTAGCAGGTGCTTCTTTCGGTGCTGCATAAGCTGATTCCATTCCCAACGGATTATGCAGGTGAACTAGTTGGCTTGGGCCTTGAATTCCCATTTGCTCATAGACTTGGTAGCTGTAACCTGCAATCCAAAATACTAATAGAATTGGGATTGCCGTCCAGACAACTTCCAAGGTGATATTGCCTTCAATTGGGGGGCCATCGGT
The DNA here is from genome assembly GCA_029379225.1 of Nostoc sp. S4. Taxonomy (GTDB): domain Bacteria; phylum Cyanobacteriota; class Cyanobacteriia; order Cyanobacteriales; family Nostocaceae; genus Nostoc. The sequence goes on from JAQYWR010000024.1 coordinate 36,974, forward strand.
AAAGTCATCCTTAACTGCCCGATGGAAAATCACAGAATACATCAGAGTACTCGTTACTCCCAAGAAGATAAAGGCACCAAGGGTTACTAAGAAACTAATCAAATCATCAATTAGTCGGGATTCGGCTGCTGCTTGTGGGGGAAGCCAAGAGTAAGCCTGTTTACCTATCCACAGACTAGTCGCACTTACTGCGATCGCACCTGTAAACAGTGTCAAAATATTTAAAATCTTCTGGATTTTCATAGTCATTCGTCATTAGTCAGTGGTCAGTGGTCATTGGTTATTGGTCATTGGACAAAGGACAAATGACTTATTTAAGTGTTGTGTTAAGGTCTTGGCCTAGTCGCAGTAATCTATCTGCTGTATTGTGTATGCCAAACTCAGTAGCCATTTGCGCTCCCAGTGTGCCGTGGAAAAACATCACTAATATGACAGCTACGCCTGCGAACAGATAACTCCATTGCACTTGTCTATCTGTCTGTCTATATTCTTGTTTGCTCCAAACGAAGCGCTGCCATCCTCTCCAGACGGTCATGACAACCATCACTGCTAATAAGAACACACCGCCTAAACCATGCCAAAGCATCGTTTCCATTGCCTGCAATCCCCAGGCACTTTTCACATTCGCTGGTGGTGCTGCTAACAGCATTTCGTAAAAACCTGCTCCTACTGTGAAAAATGTAATGATGCTGGATGCAAACATGTTGTACCAGCCGACATCAAAGAAGTTGTCGCGTTCCACAGTAATTGCTAAATATTTGAAGACCCATTTTTGGAAGGGGAAGAAAACACCAACGATATCAAAGGTGATGCCAATGATGAATAAACCCAGTGTCAGATGGACTAAGTTAGGATGAATGGGAATTGTGTAAGGTAGTCCGTTTGCACCTAGTTGGGCTTTCAATTGGTTAATCAGTTCTGAGTTCATGGCAATAAACCGTCCTTTACTGCTTCTACAACTGGTACTGTATGCAGTCCATACACCCAAACAAGTTGGTCTCCAAGATATACCTGCAAGCCAACTATCAAGATTAAAATTAGTCCGGCTCCTAGATAATAAATCGGTACTTTTTGGGGATTACGGGTACGAATTACATAGCGCCAAGCTGTAATTCCAGCGATAATTACCGAAAGCGACCAACCAATTAATGTATGCAAATTCAGCACCGATTTAGCTACGCTGTAAGGGTGTGCTAAACCAGCTTCAAACTGACCAAAAATGATGGCGATGAAGATGGCGATCGTCGCGACAGACATATTCCACCAACTCACCTCAAAAAGCCGAGTTTTACCAGTAAAGTAGCCAATTACATCGCAGAAAAAGGAAAACAATACCATCGCAATTACAAAGTGGACAAAGATGGGATGAATCGTATCTGGATACGGCAAATTGTGGTCATTTAAAGATGTAAAATTCTCAAGCATTGTATTCTCCTGGATATATTTACCGCACTCAATCAAACTTTAAAGTTTTATGGATACTCACTAATCTCACCAAAAGTATCCATTCATAAATTACCGAAATCTGTTCAACAGTTATTAGTCATCAGTCACCTGCAAAACTCTAATAACTATTTACTGATTTAATATTTGCGCGGTGCAATATCCTCGATTGTGTCTTAGCCTTTTGTAGTCAAATATAGTAAACTTTGCCTACAAACAATAATGGTTATTCTGATTCCTTTCCTCATGCTGATAGTCTATAACAGCAATTGTTAATGGAGCTAAACATAATTGCTGTTATTCATTGATTTACTTAACCTATCTTTTAGCTTAAGTAAATTTTTATGAATTGTCAAAAAATAAAATATTAAACTTTTAAAATTAGTAAGTTAGCAAAAAAAATATTTTTTACTGTATTTAATTTTGCATAATTAAAATATTATTAAAACTAAAGAGAATAATTTGATGTTAAGTATTTCACATTTCAAAAATATTTATTTGTAAAGAAAATAACAAAAATATATAATCTTCAGTAGTTTGGGGAAAAGTAGGGATTAGGGAGTAGGGAATGAGGAATGGGGAAGATGAGCCAGATGAGGGAAATGGGCAATGGGGAGAGAATTTTCACCTCACCAGCCTACCCTTCCCACACTCCCTGTTTGCCCCATACCCCATGCCCAATGAGGATATTCAGTGGGTATGAGGGCTAAATTAATGTCATTTCAACTTGTAGTAGTTGGTACTTCATTAGGTGGATTAGCAGCACTAAAAATTATCTTAGAAAAATTACCAACAGATTTTTCAGTACCGATCGCGATCGTGCAACACCGTCACAAAGAGTCGAACAATGGACTCCAGCAATTATTACAAGAATCAGTTTCTTTGCCAATTCGAGAAGTGGAAGACAAAGACGAAATATTACCAAGACATGTCTACCTAGCTCCAGCAGATTATCACTTGCTCGTTGAACCAGGTTACTTTGCCCTTTCAATTGATGAACCTGTTTCCTATGCCCGACCATCAATCGATGTGTTGTTTGAGTCGGCAGCAGATATCTATGGCGAGCAAGTTATTGGTATAATATTGACGGGAGCAAACCACGATGGGATGCAAGGGTTAAAAAAGATAAAAGCGCGGGGAGGAACCACTATTGTACAAAAACCCGCTACAGCTGAGAGCTGTATTATGCCAGAGGCAGCAATTTCTGCTGTTGCAGTAGACTGGATTTTGACACTCTCAGACATTGCTGACCAAATGGTCAAGCTTTGTTACTAATCACGGAAATGAACCCATGCAGATGGAACCCAAAGTAAACATCCTCCTAGTAGATGATAAGCTGGAAAATTTACTTGCACTAGAGGCAATCCTAGAAAAACTGGGTGAGAATCTGGTTAGGGCTACTTCTGGGGAAGAAGCTTTAAGGTGTCTGCTGCATCAGGACTTTGCAGTGATTTTGTTAGATGTGCAAATGCCAGGAATGGATGGCTTTGAAACTGCTACTTTGATTCGTAATCGTGGGCGATCGCGTCACACGCCAATAATCTTTCTTACCGCCTTCAGCACCAGTGACCAAATGCTGTTTAAAGGCTATGCCTTGGGTGCAGTAGATTATTTGCTCAAACCTATAGATCCTAATATCCTAACTTCTAAAGTCACAGTATTCGTAGAACTATTTAAAAAAACAGAAGCTATCAAGCGACAAGCAGCGCAACTAGTAGCGGTTAATGCCGAACTGCGGCAAAGTGAAGAGAGATTTCGTTCTCTAAGCACCTGCTCACCAGTTGGCATTTTTGAAATTGATACAGAAGGGCGCTGTAGATATACGAATCCGCGTTATCAGACAATTTGTGGCATGAAAGCGGCAGAAAGTTTAGAAAACAGATGGCTGGAATCTGTTCATCCTGAGGATAGAGAACGAGCAGTTACTAGTTGGTCTGCTTACATTAATCAAGGTCGCGACTACTCCCAAGAATTTCGTTTTCAAACTGCTCATGGCAATGTTCGTTGGGTTCAGGTACGCTCATCACCGATGCTTTCCGGTCAAGGAGAATTATTAGGGTATGTAGGTACCCTGGAAGATATTACCGAACGCAAGCAAGCAGAAGAAGTCCGCGCTCAAGTAATTCGAGAACAAACGGCAAGACAGGAAGCAGAAGCAGCAAATCGCATGAAAGATGAATTTCTCGCTGTTCTCTCCCACGAACTCCGCACACCCCTAACTTCGATGCTTGGCTGGTCAAAAATCTTGCGGTCGAAGAAACTTGATGATAAAGCCACTTCCCGCGCCTTGGAGGCGATTGAACGCAACGCTACATCTCAAATGCAATTAATTGAAGACATCTTGGATGTATCGCGGATTATCCGCGGTCAGTTGCGATTAAATATATGTGCAGTGAATTTAATCTCAGTGATGGAGGCAGCCTTAGAAGCAGTGCGTCCCTTGGCAGAAGCCAAAGAAATTCATTTAAAGACCGCTTTGGATACTTCAATCGGGTCAGTATATGGCGATCCAGCCCGTTTACAGCAAGTTGTTTGGAATCTGCTAACTAACGCTATCAAGTTTACCCCCAAAGGTGGTAGGGTAGAAGTCAGCCTGTCTACCTATTTTGGATTTTCAATTGAGGATTTGGGAACGGAATCTGAGAACAAAAATTTCAACTCCTCAAACATTGACGAAAGTATTAATCCCGAATCCCAGATTGGAAATCTCAAGTTCCAATACGCCCAAATTCAAGTTATTGATACCGGCATTGGCATCAGTCCAGAGTTTTTACCGAAAGTATTTGAACGTTTCCGACAAGCAGACAGCACCACAACCCGATCGCACAATGGACTAGGATTAGGACTAGCGATTGTCCGTCATTTAGTGGAACTACACAAAGGCACCATCTGTGCCGAAAGTCCAGGTACAGAACAAGGAGCAACCTTTACTGTAAAGTTGCCATTGCTACAAGATAATAGCGATAACAAATCCACTACAGAAGTAACAGCAGAAATTTCCTCCCCTGGGGTTTCTACTCCTCTTGCTGGATTAAAGGTTTTAGTTGTAGACGATGAAGCAGATACTCGTAACTTTCTCAGTTTTATGTTTGAGGACTATGGGGCGGTTACTACTGCCGTGGCTTCAGTGGATGAAGCACTAGCAGTAGTGGAACAAGCAAAACCAGATATCCTGATTAGTGACATCGGGATGTCAGAGCAAGATGGTTATACGCTGATTCGTAAACTGCGTTCTTTAGAGCCAGAAAAAGGCGGACGCATTCCAGCGATCGCTTTAACTGCATACACCAGAGAAGAAGACCGCTTACAAGCACTCGCAGCCGGATTTCAACAGCATCTATCTAAACCAATTGACCCTACTAAATTAATCGGTATGGTTGTTAATATATTAAAACTACCTCTAGAAGTATCACTGAGGTAGTGGGGAGTGGGGAGAATAACTCTTACTTCTAATTCAGCACTGGGCAAGCTCAATGCCTAATCAAGAAGAAGTTAGGGCATGTTTTTTGAGATCGTCTAAGGAAACTACTTCCAAAGCTCGAGGATGGGTTGCCGAAAGAATTACTGGAGGAGCAACGCCAGCATCGAGAGCTTCTTGCCAGCGAGAAGCACATAAACACCAGCGATCGCCAGGTTTGAGTCCAGGAAAATTATATTCTGGAACAGGTGTACTCAGGTCATTTCCGCGCGATTTGGTAAACTCAAGGAATTCTGATGTTAGTTCGGCACAGATAACATGCGACCCGAAATCTTGACCACCTGTACGACAAAAGCCGTCGCGGTGGAACCCAGTCATGGGAGAAGTGCAGCAAGCTTCTAGGTTTCCACCGATTATATTTGAATTCATTGCTTCGGTTACAGAAGTATTAGTTTAATTGTAACAAGCTCAACTTGTTTGTGAGGAATAATTAATCAATTGAGAACTTAGGAGTTGGAATCATATTCACCAATTCTAAATTAGAAATTCTGACTCTAGTTTGATGATATCTATTACATAATTAGCCTGAGTTGATATCGCTACTGCTTTTGCGATCGCAAACTTGCTAACGCTGAATGCAAATACTTTTTCCATTCCACTGCCAAAGGGATTTCTGTAAACGGAACGCGAACTGAGTCGGCTGATTGGAAAAATACAAATTCTAACTCTATAGAACGACCTTTATCAGGTAATTTATCAATATTTCCTGATTTTCCATCTATCAAAAGAAATATTTCTTTAACATCAACTAAAGAAAATGTTTCAAGTTTAATCGGGCCTTGAGGTGTAGGTTTACCCCAGGTTATAGAGTTACCTTTTTGACCCAATACCGAGTAAATATCATACTTAGCCCGTTCAAATTGCTCAGCCCAGACACGATAGGCTTCAACTTTTTGATACTCCTTTGAGCCTTGCCAAGCTAGCCAGAAAAACATTCCTAACAGAGGTAACCACAAAAGACCATGTTCCATCGTTTCAACTGTCCTGAGTAATGAAGTGAAGGTAAACTAAAGTGCCAAATCCACCAATAAGGGACATAGATAAGTTATGGTAGTGAGCAAACTGGCAAAAAGCGGTGATGAGTTAATATGAGAAAACTTATATTATTGTGCTTGTTTGTCATTGGGATAGGAGCTGCTGTATTTGGTTTCCTGAATTACCAGGGATTGGCAGCTAAAGGTGAGTTTGAGACGATTTTGCTTGATTTTCGGGAAGATATTCCATCAACTGTGGTGCAACAGAATCTCCAAGCAATCGCCAAACAATATAACGTTACACCCCAATTAGACAACAAGTTTTCGGCGAAGGATAATGTATATATTATCAAGGGCGATCGCCAGCGACTCCAAGAACTGAAAAAATCTCAGTTTGCCCAAACTACAGAATTTATAGAGCCAAATTATATCTACAGAAAGATTCCACAACCAGGTCAACCCGCTTGGCTAGGAGAATTTTTGCGACCCCAAGAAAATGATGAGGTTAGTGTTTCATTAACTGGCCCCAATGACCAATATTACAGCAAGCAGTGGAACTTGCACAAAATCGGCATTGAAGGCGCATGGAGTCAAACTAAAGGCAGCGGCGTCACCGTTGCGGTAATTGACACCGGGATTACTAAGGTGCGCGACTTGTACGAAACCAAATTCGTCAAAGGCTATGATTTTGTTAACGACCGAGAACAAGCCCAAGACGATAACGGTCATGGTACTCACGTTGCTGGAACCATTGCCCAAGCTACAAATAATAAATATGGTGTAGCTGGAATTGCTTATGAAGCCAGTCTGATGCCGCTAAAGGTACTGAATTCATACGGTGGCGGTACTGTTGCCGATATTGCCGAAGCGATTAAATTTGCAGCTGATAAAGGTGCAAATGTAATTAATATGAGCTTGGGTGGTGGTGGTGAAAGCAAATTGATGAAAGATGCGATCGACTATGCCCATAGAAAAGGTGTAGTCATCGTTGCTGCAGCTGGCAATGAAAGCGCCAATGGGGCAAGCTATCCAGCCCGCTATCCCCACGTCATTGGCGTTTCCGCAATTGGGCCAGACGGCGAAAAAGCGCCATATTCTAACTTTGGTGCAGGGGTAGATATCTCTGCTCCTGGTGGTAGTGAAGCTGGTAAGATTCTCCAAGAAACTATTGATGAAAACGGCCAAGGCGTATTTCTTGGCTTCCAAGGTACAAGCATGGCTTCCCCGCACGTTGCTGGTGTTGCGGCATTAATCAAAGCTACTGGTATTAAAGAACCAGATGAAGTTTTAAAAGTCCTCAAACAGTCAGCACGAGTTATCCAAGATGATGGTTTGAATTATTATGGTGCTGGACAACTCAATGCAGAAGCAGCAGTTAAACTAGCTGTTCAAGGTCAAATCAGTTTTCAAGATTTCTTCCGCTGGTTACGGGATAACGGCTATCTAAATCCCGGTTTTTGGATTGACGGTGGTGCAATAGCACTGTTACCCAAGATTTTAATGGTAGTTGGTTCCTACCTGCTGGCTTGGTTTCTACGGGTTTACTTCCCCTTTACCTGGAGTTGGTCTTTATTTAGTGGTTTAATTGCTGGCAGTTCTGGGTTATTCTTCCTTAAAGGAATCTATATCTTTGACCTTCCCCAGTGGCCTTTCAGGGTTTTGGGCAGTTCAATTCCGGAACTCGGTAATACCCTCCAAGGAACTGATGCATTGAATCCCGTATTTGCCAGCGTATTAATTCCAATTGTGTTAATGGCATTACTGTTAGGACATCGTAGTTGGAAATGGTTTGCCATTGGTTCAACATTAGGAGTAGCAGCCTGCTTGACAGTAAGTGCTGTTTATGAGCCAGCAGTTTGGGGATTTGGAAATGTTTACTTAGCACGCCTATTCCTGATCGCCAACGCCATACTTTGTTATGGACTTGCTCGTTTAGCATTGCAAAACGAAGAAAAAACAGCATAAATAGGGATTGGGTACTTATTGGGGACTGGGGATTGGGAAAATTACTTTGCTAATCCCTAGTCCCCAGTCCCTAGTTCCCATTGCCCACCCCTACTCAGCACTCAGTAATATTTATGAGCATTACACTTACAGGTACAATTCAACGGCGTGATATCGGCCCAGGCGCATGGGCGTTAGTTACAGAAGAAGGCGTTACTTACGAAATCCTCAAAGGGGCTGACAAAGACTTACTCAAAACCGGACAAAAAGCAAAAGTTAAAGGACAGGTGCGTGAAGATATCATGACAACTGCCATGATCGGCCCTGTCCTAGAGGTTAAATCTTTTGAAGTAATTAATTCTGACTAGCAGTAGAATCGAGAACCTGTTGGAGACGAGTTCTAAATTCACCTTTGGGATGACCTCCTTTTACCTCACCCACAATCTGAAATTCTCCTTCTGGAGAATCGCAAACGATGTAAGTAGGCCATCCCATTTCTGATTTATCAGGGTACTGAGTTAATAAAATCTTGCGATACTTGCGGTAAGCAGCAGTATCCTGCATTTTTACATCGATAAATTCTAAACCCAGTTCTTCAGTCACCTTTTTGTCATAAAAAGACATTTTGTGGCAGATGCCGCACTCTTCTGAAGAGAACTTAATTACAGCTAAACTCATCGGTTGGCAACTCTTTGGTTTTAGGCTTGATATCCTAGCATAACGCCATGAAATATACCATATAGCATGTTATTAATGTTAACAAAAAGCAGCTCGAGGAGATGAGGTAGGGAGCAGGGGAGATAAGGGACTTCCAAAAAATAAATTATCTCATTTCACGTCCATTAAAATGACTTTTTCTTCCCCTGCTCCCTGCTAAGAACTCCCTGCCTTCAAAGCGATGGAACAAGTAGGTGGGTAGGAAAATTTATCGTTGAGGTAAGGCAGGAGGCAGAGGGCAGTTCTTGCTGGAGGAAAGAGAGTTTTAGTCTAGTTAATCTTTCTTCACATGGTTTGGTTTTATTATGCCGACTTACTTATTTTTTTAATTGGAGTCCCTAATAACTCCTAACCAAAGCAACCCAAACGTCTCCAGCGAGGCTCCTAACTCAGCACTCCCTATTTGCCCCATACCCAATTTTTGAGAAAGCAGCAGTCCCAGAACCAGAAAGTAGGAATCTAGAAAAAAACTTAAGAATGTGATTAAATATCATAGCAATCATTTTGAAGTCGCGTTTCTCGCCGACAATAAAAGCAAAGCGGTTTAGGGATTGAGTGAATGGGTTTTGCTCTGTGCTGGCAATCAGGAAATACTCAAGCTCTACCAGCAATAGTAATAAGGTGCATTATAGCTATGTGGGCGGGTTATGGAGACTCGTGATGTTTAACGGCAAGCTGCTACGCCTCTAGAGCAGAAAAAACCCCCAGTGGGTGTTAGCCAACCAGGGGAGTTAGTTATCAGGGTGCATCTACCAATTAAATGTTCTGAGGTTGAACACCATATTCCGGATAAATTTGTACAAAGCTCAGTTATTTTTTAAAATAAAAAAACCCCAGTTGGTGTTAACCTACTAGGGGAGTGAGTTATCAGGGTGCATCTACCAACAATGTTTTCTAGGGGCAGCCAGTATCTTCCGGAAAAATGCTCAAAATTAGAGTTGATGGCGATCCCAATTAGAAAAACCCCCTAGTGGGTATTAGCCAACCAGGGGAGTTGAGTTATCAGGGTGCATCTACCAATTATTTTTTCTCAAGTTAATGGCTATCTACCGGATAAATTATGCACAAGTTGAGTTTATTGCTGTTTGTTCACCAGAAAAAAAATTCTCAACAGGTGTTAGCCAATCAGAGGGGTTAGTTATCAGTTCAAACCTACCAATTATTAAATAACTAGTACAGCACGGCGGAAATAAATAACCAATTCAAAATCAATGAAATGCTTATGCTGTATTGATTTTGGTGTTTCAATTCCGCCTTGCAGTATTAGTGGCTATCTGAAAAATAGGTGTGTAATGAGTAAAAAAAACCCCCAGTAGCTATTAGCCGACCAGGGGAGCTAGTTATCAGGGTGCATCTACCAATTAAATGTTCTAGGTTTAACCACTATGCTCCGGATAGATTTTTGAGAAAGTTGATTGTTGTTTTATGTTAAAAAATTAGTAGATGGCACAAGTTTTCCTACCTTTGAGATCGGAGCCTTAAGTCCCAAGTCTTGTTAATTTAGATGTTAACTAGGTTTTTGTCGTGCTGTAATAGTGGATATTAAGTGAATTAGGGGGAGTTAAAGACTGAGGCTCATCCATCTGCCAATCAAGTATTTTCAAATTAAGCACTATTTTCTAATAGAGAATGTCTGCGTTATCTCGAGTTCGTTTAATTACTTATAATTCAAAACGCCCCGCGCAGAGTATCGTGGTGTTTGGGCATCAGCCTTTACTATAAGTATTTACACAAACTTGATATAGCAACTGTATTTGAATTGTGAGCTTAGTGATGATGGCAAGCCAACAGGTAACAGACAAAAGGCAATAAATTTTTTCCGAATCATTTCGGATTACTAGATCGGAGGTTGCTGTTGTTTGCCAAAATAAAAAAACCCCCAGTGGGTGTTAGCCAACTAGGGGAGTTGAAGATCAAGGTGCATCTACCAATAAAGTGTTCTAGACCCAAGTAATCCGATCCGGATAAAGTTGTAAAGGCACAAAAAGCAGAACAATTAAAAATCAGAAACATTCAGGGGTGGGATGCATCTAAGTTATCAGAGGGAGCAAAAAATCGACTTGAAACTTTCGCGTTTCAAACCGAATTTAGGAGGCGAACAGGAGAAGCTGTGACCCAGGAATTCCATATATCCGTAACCCCAGTAGGGCAAAACGACTACTTGGTGCGGACGGAACAAGTCGCGCCTGGGGTGCCATTGGCAGAAGAATTGGTGAGTTGGCCTGTAGCTGATTGGTTGATGGCTGCTGGGCATTTGATGAATGACCCGTTAAAGTCTGTGTTACAGGGAGATGCATTCGCCTCTAGTGGGCGAGAGAGTGATATTGCCAGAAACTCTGTTAACTTGGTGGCGTTGGGTCAACAATTATATAATGCACTATTTCAAGGCACTCTCAGAGATAGCTGGATTACTGCCCAAGGTATTGCCCAGAACCACCAACAAGTACTCCGCTTACGCTTGGGGCTGAAAGACACGAGGTTAGCTCGTTTGCCTTGGGAAGTGATGCACGCAGGCGATCGCCCCCTAGCCACCGGCCCTTATGTGGCATTTTCTCGCTTCCAAAGTGGAATTTTGGGGGCTTCTCGTTTGCGATCGCTAAATATGCCCACGCCAATAGAAGAAAGTGGTGTAAAAGTATTGATGGTAATTGCTTCGCCTTTAGATCAAGTCCGGCTAGACCTACTCAAACACGAAGCTATTAAACTTCAAGCAGAACTTAGGCGTTCCCTACCACGACTGGCTGAAAGTAGCAATCATCTCCCAGAAATTGAACTAACTGTTTTAGATCAACCAGGACGGGAAGAACTGACCCAAGCTTTAGAGCAAGGCAGATACCACGTTCTCCACTACTCTGGTCATAGTAACTTAGGCGCAAATGGCGGAGAAATTTATCTTGCCAGTCGTAGAACTGGGTTAACAGAAATTCTCACTGGAGACGATTTAGCAGGTTTGCTCGTCAACAATAACATCCAGATGGCAGTATTTAATTCCTGCTTAGGAGCGTATACAGCTGCATTTGGAGCTTCTGGAGATACAGGCGAACGCAACCTCGCAGAAAGTCTTGTCAAACGAGGAATTGCCAGTGTTTTGGCAATGTCAGAGCGTATTCCTGATGAAGTGGCACTGACACTGACGCAATTATTTTACCGCAACTTAAGTCAGGGATATCCAGTAGATTTATGCGTCGGTCGGGTGCGCCAAGGATTAATTTCTGCCTATGGTTCTCACCAAATGTACTGGGCATTACCAATTTTGTATCTTCAGCCAGAATTTGACGGTTTTTTGAGCTATGAAACTGGCTTACCTGAAAGTCGCGAGTTGCTCAACCAGTATAGTTCGCCTTTGGGGGCAATTCCCAGTACTATGTATGCTGGTATGGCAGATGATACCGAGATGGGTTTAGGAATTGAGGAAATGATTCCTGCTGATATGGCGCGTGAGTCTTCTGGCTTGGATTGGCTGGGCGAAGATACTTGGGGCGATCTCGTTGATGAAATTGAGTATGATGACCCAAGTTATGCAGAAGATTCGGCGATCGTTTCGGATTTGTTTCGGCGGCTGGATGAGCAAAAACCCTCAACGGAAATCGAGCAACAAATTCAGGAAAGTAGTCCTCTAAATAGGCAGGTTTCAGAAGAAATGACTTCCTCAACACAGGAAGCAGATTTGTGGGGAGAAGTCTCAGCACCGCCTCCTGAAACTGTTGGGAACCTAGAAAGACATTGGGAAAATTCTGATTCGCGATCGCACTCTAGCTCATCTCCATCTAGAAATCGTACTCGGCGGCGCAAGCTATGGCCCATTGTTGGGATTGTCGGAATTAGTGCGATCGCAATTACCATCGGTTTAAATTGGTGGCAAAATCGACCCCAGGCAACTCTGTCGAGGATACCACCAATTGCCACCGAGTCTTTACCCATCCAAAAGCAACCGAATATCGATTTAGAAACAGCACCAACTGGAATTGTTACCGCCAGCGCTACTGAAAAATTGAGCCAAGGCGATTTACAAGGTGGGTTATTTGCTGTAGAAGAATTACTCAATCGTGGTGCTTTTGCTGCGGCTGAAACTGCTTTGAAACTAGTTACAAATAAGCAAGTTAACGAGCCATCCGTCAACTTTTTAAAGGGGCGATTAGCATGGCAATCGATCCAGACTGGAGACAATAACTATAGCGTTGATGATGCCCGTCGTTACTGGGAAACTGCTGCTAAAGCTAAACCAGATTCGCTTTTATATAATAACGCTTTAGGATTTGCTTACTACGCAGAAGGTAATCTAAATCGAGCTAATGATTCTTGGTTCAAGGCTTTAAATTTAGCCCTCAAACCGCAGAATACAGCCTCTACCACAGCATCCATAAAGACACCAGTACCTCAGGATGCTTTAACTTCCTATGCTGGTTTAGCTCTGGGACTGTATAAATCTGCACTTGGTCAATCTAGTGCCAAACAACCACAATATATGAATGAAGCGATTAAGTTGCGACAAATGGTGATGAAGTCCGATCGCGTGAATTTTCAGGTAGATAAATTAGCTAAAAATTGGCTATGGACAGAAAAAGCAATTGAAGATTGGCGATCGCTGCTTCAGGAGAAGAATCGAGAAGAGTAAATAATAATTCAGAATTCAGAAGACAAAATTATTTTGAACTTTTTTTTGCCGCGAATTTTCTTCGCCGGGAGTTTCATTTGTTGCCTTGAAACTGCTTAACAATATTGCCAATTAAAGGCAACTGTTCTAATACTATTTTTGTCAAATCTACAAAAGATTTTTAAGATAGGCGGTCATCTTGACGGAGTTGCAGAACGCCTATTAAGACAATGAATATTGCTGTACCAATAATTGCTAAAGCTAGATAATGAAACGGTAACGAACCACCAAAAAATGCAATTAGACAAAATACAACTACGAATATGAATAAATAAAACATTCCATTGCGAAAAGCAAAAGGAAGTTTAACATCTTCTGGTTTATAAGCTTCTTTATAGGGAGGTTTATTAGACATTATATTATTACCTTTTTGAATTTGAACTTGTTCAGCGTTTATATAATAATTATCTCCACCTCGTTTGATTTCTTCCTCCTGAATAAATTGTTGTTTATCCATTACGTCATCAATTAGCCCGAAGACATTCACCATTTGATAGCTTTTTTGACATTGAATGCTTTCTTGCTTATCGGCTACAAACTTTCGCAATATCTCAAAGGGGTAAAAGTGTGACTCTTGGCTATCTTTACAAGTATCGCAATTACAGGGGATTAACTTGTTGTACTTCAGCTGTTGGTATGAGTCATGAATTTTATCAAGTTCATGTCTAACTATTGTCATCAAATCTCTTTTGTGACGACCTGACAATCGAATCTTAATCTCCCGCTTGCTGTAGTATTCAATCACCTCTGCCTTCGTTTGGTCTTTCCTAAGAACGACACCGGTTTTCCAGACACACTGTTGTTCATTAATCAACTCATGCATGGCAACGATGAACTGGGTAATGATGCCCTTGGGCATGAACTCGTAAGTGTAACGCAGAATTAGGTTGTTGGTTTCATCCCAGTTATATGAAGGTTGATTAGCAGATAGTAATTGTGGGGCAATATAATTTCCTTGGCTTCTAGGAATTTCGTAGCACAGCTTGAAGTTGATCATCAGGCGCAAGAGTTCATCATGCATTGTGGCGTATTCGTCTTCACACCAGATGTTTGCCAAGTCAGACCGCGTGAAACTGCCCCGGTTGTGAATTACCTTTTCATTATCTAGCACTTTGTAGACTGCATCAGTTCCCCACTTGGGTTTGAGGATAACAATCTTGTTTAAGAGTGGGTCTTCCTGGAAGTGCAAGCATACTCCCAAATCGTGCAAATAGCCACTCAATTGCAACTTGTCATTTTCTTGGGTAAATCCATTTTGTTGGCAGATATTCAGGTATTTATTCAAGTTGATGTAATTGCGTGTTTCACTCTCTAAAGCTTCCCGAACTCTAACCCAGGTTTTTGGGAGGGGACTGCCAATATGGGGTAGGTTTTTAATGTAATGCTTAATTTTTTCTAAAACTTGTTCTAAACCTCTGTTAGTAGCAAGGTTTGTTGGTAAAGTTTCTTTCAGATTAGTAAACTGCCCCCGTAACTCACGTTCATTGATTTCTCCGTGGCAGTTTTGCTTCTCATTTTTGACGATCAGCAGCGGACTGTTATCACTCAACAGTTCTACTACATTCAACCAGTAATAAAAATCCGTGTCTTCCTTGCGCGTATCTGCCACTAAAGCATAGAGCGAACGCTTGGTGAGGAAAAACTGGTGAGTAGCATGGTAAATCTCTTGTCCCCCAAAGTCCCAAATATTGACTCGGAATTCTCGCCCATTTTCTAAGAAACGCCACTGTGTTACCTCAATTCCCTTTGTTGAGTCTTCCTCCCGGAGTTGATAATTTTGGTCTTCAATCTTTTTCGCCAGTGTTGTCTTCCCTACGGCTCCTTCACCGACAATTAGTAATTTGGCTTCATACAGATAATCTGTGCCTTCTGCTTTCAGTTGCCGGAAATAATCCTTAATTGCCTTAATACCTTTTTCAACAACTTCTGGCGGTAGCTTTTCGATAGGGTTGCCCTTTAAATATAGCTCGGTGAGTTGTTGCAGATCGGCGATCGCTTCTGGCAGTGTCGTTAATTTGTTGTAGCTTAAATTCAGGGAAGTGAGTTGTTGCAAACTGCCGATCGCTTCTGGCAGTGTCGTTAATTGATTGCGGATTAAATCCAGGGAAGTGAGTTGTTGCAGGCAGGCGATCGCTTCTGGCAGTGTCCTTAATTGGTTGTAGCTTAAACTCAGGGAAGTGAGTTGTTGCAAGCGGGCGATCGCTTCTGGCAGTGTCGTTAATTGGTTGCCGCTTAAATACAGGGAAGTGAGTTGTTGCAGGCGGGCGATCGCTTCTGGCAGTGTTTTTAATTGGTTGTAGCTTAAATCCAGGGAAGTGAGTTGTTGCAGGCGGGCGATCGCTTCTGGTAGCGTGGTTAATCTATTCCCACTTAAACCTAGGGTGGTGAGTTGTTCAAGACGGCCAATTACTTCTGGTAGGGTGATTAATTGATTGTCCCTTAAATCAAGGGTGGTAAGTTGTTCAAGACAGCCAATTACTTCTGGTAGGGTGATTAATTGATTGTCCCTTAAATCCAAGGTAGTGAGGTATTGTAGTCCAACTATTGCTTGTGGCAGGGTTGTTAATTGGTTGTCTCTTAAATCTAGAATAGTGAGTTGATGCAGGCTGGCGATCTCATCCGGCAGTTTTGTTAGTTTATTATTGCTTAAGTATAAAACCTCCAACCATTCCAGTTCAAAAACCTCAACAGGAATCTCTGTTAATTCCTCGAGTTCAAAAGCCAACTCATCTTCAAAAACTCTAGACTCTGCAAAAATTAACTCATGCTCGTCGGAAATCTTTGTTAATTCGTTGGAGACAAAAGCTAACTCATGATGATAATTACTTAAATCTAATTCTTTTAGCTTTTTCTCTTTCGCTTCTCGGATTTTTTTAGGTAATGTTGAGGCATCTTTGCCATACTCAGGTTCACCTACTAATAAAAATTATATTTAATGCTCTAATTCGCCGGACAATCTTGTAACCATTTATATTTTGTACTAATTGAGTATTATGGTTAATTACCCGGACATCATATAACCCCCTTCCCTATTAGGAAAAGGGGAAAATTCAAAGCCTCTCCTCAAAGTGGGAAGAGGAGGAATGGAAGTGGGGTTCTTCAGAATCTATCGAACTCACCTACAGTTAATATTTCCAACCTAATATTAATGAGATGTGCTAAATCTCAGTAAAAAATTATTCAACTCTGGCGCGGAGTGCGGGAGATGGAAAAAGATTTTCAAATGCTGCTTGACGTTCGTTTAAGGGTTCAGGTGCATAGTTCCAAAGACTTTCATAATAAAAGAAGGTTACACCTAGACCCCGTTCTTGGGCAGCCCGTACTTGAGACCGAATTTGTTGCATGGGAACTGGGTTGTTGCGTAACCCTGTCATAATCCCAACTCCAGTGGGAATGGTTTGTTGGGCTTCTTGAATTTCTGGGCGGGAAATATTTGCGATAAAACTTTGCAGATTTGGACGATATATTTGCACAATTAACTCGTCTACAATATTTTGCCGTATCCAACTAAGCCAGTCTTGGAGGTGAAATTTGTAAGCAAAGTCATAGTAGTTAGGAGCAACCGAGAAAATCGCCTGGGGTTTTCTCTGCTTCACTGCTTGGTTAAGTTGTACCATGAAGGCGGTAATTTTATCTGCCCGCCACTGTACCCATTCCGGATCTTCAGGATTGGCTGGGGGATTGTTCTTGGTTTCTTGAGTATACAAGGCAACTGTATAGCGATCGTAGCCAAATTCGCGGGGCAAACTCATGTGATCGTCAAACTGAATGCCATCGGCATCATACTGAGTGACAATTTCTAGTACGAGATTGGTGATGAACTGTTGGACTTGTGGATAGAAGGGATTGAGCCACATCACCTCACCAGCCGCACTGATGGAAGTTTGGCTACCATCGCGCTTTTGTGTAAACCAATCTGGATAATTAAGCGCCAGTTCCGAGGTTGGGGGAGCCATAAATCCAAATTCAAACCAGGGAATTGCTAAGAGTCCCTTGCGATGAGCTTGGTTAATCAGGTCAGCAAGAATATCATGTCCATCTGAACCTCGCAACACAAAAGGTTGAATACCTGCACGTTGTGCTGTGGCACTAGGATACATCACATAGCCAGAATTCCAAACCACAGGATAAATTGTGTTGAAGTTCAGCCGTCGCAGCTGATTCATCGCCTCTTGCACTTTGTCACGATTCTTCAAGGTGTCAAAATCATTGTTTGTCATCCAAACCCCGCGAATTTCCTGACGCGGTAGCTGCGCGATGGCAGGAGTGAAGCTGTCTACCAACAATACCGAAACAAATGATATTAAAATCAGGAGTGGAAAAAGATATTTTATTAGTTTTCGTCGCCAGCTTTGAACAAAAAAAGTTGATTTCATAGGTCTGAATGATGCATTAGCTACCCACACACGCCATTGCTTGCTTTTGTAATTCAATCTACTAGTCATATAGTGTACAAGCATTTATACTTACTACAAAATTGATGAATTGGTAGTTGTTCGTTCGCTGTAGATGGAACTTTTGCACCAGGAAAACTAAATCAAACTTAGAGAAATTAAGAGAATTGACGCAGCGAGTAGTTATTAGTGCCTGGGTATTGGGGATTGGGTAGAATTCAGTCATTAGTCCCCAGTGCCTATTCCCCAGTCCCCAGCTGTGTCACAATAAAGAACTGTAATCAGAAAAATATTGTTAGGTAATTTAGTGAGTCCAACTGCTCAATCTACGGCAAGTGCGCGTCGTGTGGTATTTCCTTTTACGGCAATTGTCGGCCAGGAAGAAATGAAACTGGCGCTGCTGTTGAACGTGATTGACCCCAAAATTGGTGGTGTAATGATCATGGGCGATCGCGGTACTGGTAAATCCACAACTATCCGGGCGCTGGCGGATCTGCTGCCAGAAATCTCCGTGGTTGCCAATGACCCGTTTAGTAGCGATCCTCGCGACCCCGACTTGATGAGCGATGAAGTCCGCCAACTGCTAGAACAAGGGGCAGAAATTTCTGTAACTCACAAAAAAGTCCAAATGGTAGACCTGCCGTTAGGAGCCACAGAAGACCGGGTTTGCGGCACAATCGACATTGAGAAAGCTTTATCTGAGGGTGTCAAAGCTTTTGAACCCGGATTACTGGCAAAGGCTAACCGAGGCATTCTTTATGTGGATGAAGTCAACTTACTAGATGACCACCTTGTAGACGTGCTACTCGATTCTGCCGCCAGTGGTTGGAACACTGTAGAACGGGAAGGCATTTCAATTCGTCATCCAGCACGCTTTGTGCTTGTCGGTTCTGGAAACCCAGAAGAAGGCGAACTGCGCCCCCAATTACTCGATCGCTTTGGGATGCACGCTGAAATTCACACAGTCAAAGAACCAGCCTTACGAGTCCAAATCGTGGAACAGCGGGCGGAATTTGACCAAAATCCGCCAGTATTTCTGGAAAACCACAAACCTCAGCAAGAATCACTACAAGAGCAAATTGTCAATGCCCAGCAGTTGTTACCAGAAGTAAAAATTGAGTACGAACTGCGGGTAAAAATTTCTGAAGTCTGTTCAGAACTCGATGTAGATGGTTTACGTGGTGACATTGTAAGTAACCGCGCCGCCAAAGCCTTAACAGCATTTGAAGGACGCACTGAAGTTACAGTTGATGATATCCGCCGCGTGATTACGCTGTGCTTGCGTCACAGACTGCGGAAAGACCCATTAGAATCGATTGATTCTGGCTACAAAGTCGCCAAAGCTTTTAGCCGCGTCTTTGGCGTCGAACTTCCAGAAGATGAGACTGGACAAAAAAATGGCACAGGTCAGAAGTTAGGAGTTAGAAGTTAGGAGTTAGGAAGAAGATGAGGGAGAATTCTTATAACTCTTTACTCTTAACAGACGCGATTAATCGCGTCTCTACTCAGCATTTAACACTGAATACTAAACTATGAGATTTTGGTATTTTTGGTTTAACAGCTTTATTTTATCTAGCCAATACAACCCGCCCCGGTTTGTAGAATTATTAATGCTGTTTTTAGCGATCGCCATGCTAGCAATAGCGAGTATTTTACCCGACAGACCATATTTAATTTTAGGCTTGAGCTTAGTAGTTGGGGCATCTATTTCTATCTTAGTGCGAGAAGCGATCGCTCCCTCACCGCAAACACGAATTACTCAAGTCACAGCATTACTATTGCTGATTATTAGCCTTTATGGCTTTGCTGACTTAATTTACACTCTTTAAATTAGTCATTTATCAGTTGTCCTTTGTCCTTTACAAATAACAAATGACAAATGACAAATGACTGACTTACCAATTTTGCATTTCCACTAATTCCATGCACAATTCATTAATTTGCTCTAAATCAGGTTTATGAGGTAAGGCAGATTGTTCGTAGATAATTTCCATTTCGGCAACTAAATCTTCTGCCATTATCATCACCTGCTCATAGGAATATTCACCTTTGAGGATAGCTTTTAAATCATCAGCATCACCAGCTATTCTTCTATCTACAATCACTTCTCCTTGACGCAATATTTCTAGTCCACTGCGTAGCAATCTAATGCAGTGCATCCCGTGTTTGAGGTCAAAACCAGACTTGATTTCCATTTCTGCTCTAGCCGGATTTCTATTTTCCTGCCAAGATAAGTAAGCCTTCCATTCTCTAAAAGCTGTTTGATAACTTTGACTTTTCTGAAGCAGGCGGATAAAATCTTTACGGCTATTAGTTAACTTTTGAGTATATTCTAAAGTTTCATCAGGTAAAGTATATTGTTTTAATACTCCTTTAAAATCAATATCTGCTGTCAGCAATTTGTAGAATTGCTCAGCTTCTTCCAAGAACTCAATCCGACCTCTGATTAAGTTATAAAGATATTCCAAAAAAGCATTTAGTTCCTCTTTGCTTAACGCTGCTTCGTCTTCTATACCAAAGTCAGACGGTATTGGTTTTTTTTGCGGTGGTTTTAATAACCACTTACGATGAGTTTCCATTTTTTTGATTTGAGCAAAGGCATAACCAGTGTAAGTATGCTTTACCTTTTTGCTCAAAAATAACTGTTTATGATTAATTAAATGCTGTCCTACTGGAGTTAGAAAAGGATAGTTATTTAACCACAGCAATTCTAAAACATTGGGGTTGGCTCCCGATAATAATTGGAGGATTTTTTTTAATTCATATATAACTGTGTCTTTGTTATTATCTAAAAATTGAAATATTCCTGGTTCATCCCAACCAGTATCTTTTTGTTCTATGCGATCGAATCCTAAATAGTACCTTTTGGGTGCGATAAATACTCCTCGGTAATCAAAGTCTGAATTCGGATGATTTAAACCATAGCCGTGGCTACCTGCCAAACCAATTAAAATAGTTCTTTGTTCAACTTCTATTCTTTTCATATCACCTGAGTGAAAATATACCATCTTAACTCATTAGCTAACTTGTGTCCGCTTCAGCCCTGATTTTTCACAAAAGATAAAAAATCATTCAGATGAGTTGCAATAATCTTGTAGATGTCGCAATCTCAAACGTTACACTTCTTCAGTACTCTTTAGATATCTAGTGTAACTAATTGAGCGTATAATGTTTTGCTCCTGATTGATTACAACGAACAATACTTCACACCAAATATAGTTAACCTTTCTTTCATCACTCTGTGGAAAGAATAATTAAGATTAAATATCAGTAGTTGGCAAGATTGGCATTATTCCTAGAGAATGAGGAAGTCAAAACTTTAGGTAATGTACACTTTTTGTTTATCAAAAGTAATATTCATTTTTGGGTATTAAAAATTTTTATGTATGTGTATAATTGAGCTTCCTAAAAAAGCCAAAAATATACAAATTGTGGCTGGTTAACAAAATCTAATTTAAACAAGTTTCTATTTTAGATAAATTATGTAAGGTTATCCAATTAATATCTTTAAAAAATTTTGAATAAATCTAAATAATAAAATTTAGTTGAGAGAAGTATCAAAAATAAAAATTCAAAGCTTCTAAATAAGAATTTAAATAAGTGAAGTCAATTAAGTCCAATAAAACTTTTTAAATAAAAACACAATATTAACACAATTAGGAAACTTTTATGAACAATGAAAATATTAATGAAATGAGACGAGGATCTGGATGGTCAATGGGTTTAGGCATTTTTATGGTTGTATTGGGTATTGGAGCGATCGCAGAACCATTAGTTGCGACTATTGCGATCGCAATTTTACTTTCCTGGATTTTATTGATTGCTGGTATCATCCGAATTATTGACGCATTTCAATCACGACGAAAACGAGGTTTTTGGCCGAAGTTGCTGATAGGTATTTTATACTTGCTTGCTGGAATTGTGTTAATTAGCAACATTTTTGGTGCTGCACTCTCCCTTACTCTAGCCTTGGGAATTCTCTTCTTAATTGAGGGTGTCTTTGAGGTGATTACAGCATTCCAAATCCGTCGAGATCCAAACTGGGGTTGGACACTGTTTAGCGGCATGATGGCTATTATTCTGGGAATTTTGATTTTGGCTGAATGGCCTTTTAGCGCAGCTTGGGTGCTGGGAGTATTCGCAGGTATTAATTTTTTGTTAACGGGTATTTGGATGATTATGCTCTCACTATCTAATCGCAGACTTACTAACCACAGGACAGGAATATGAACTGAGAACCAGGGAGATGAGAGGTCTATTATAGTCACCAGTCTAGCAATCTTTAAACAAGCAGTCTCAGTATAATTATCACTTTAATCTGGGCTAACAACCCATAACTAAAGTTTTAATTAATACTCATTGCCTCCTGCCTCCTAACTCCTGCTTTTCTTTGTAAGCGTTGATATATAGCAGGAGGCAGGGGGCAGAGGGCAGGAGGTAAAAACCTTACTATTAGTGAGATTTATCGTTTCAAAATGTCCTAAAGGGTGTGACTACGGCTATAATTGATTTTCCTGTTGCATATAAGTACCTCGTTTTTGACTTAGTACGAAGTCGGTTCCCTTGCCTTTAGCCCCTTTGTCACCCCTTCAGTTGATAGATATAATTTTGTCCTTGTCTTAATTTATTTATGAAATTCTTTCATCTACGACCTACTATCTCTGTATCCCAACTATCAGAAGAAATAACTGAAATCTGGTGTCAATGGCGTAAACAAAAGTTGCCACTGTATTTGTTTTTAGCAATGTGCTTCAATTTAGTAGTTGCACCCGTAGTTTATGCTGCCACAAGCGAACAACTGACCCGCAGTCAGGCTTGGGGAGTGGGACTATTAGGACTAGTAACAGTAGGAATTTCTATTTATTTATTTTTTGTGATGTTTGTACCAGAGAAATTCTAATAAGTTTTGCACGCAAAGCCAGCAGAGCTATTCGTTCAACCTTGGTATTCTGGGTAAGGGACTTCTAGAAAATAAATTATCCAATTTAATCAGATGATATTTTCTGTCTCCCCCCGAAGTTTGGATGCCTAACGGCAAGCCCCTTTGGGTCTACGAGGAAGCCTCCGCTCTAACTTCTCTTCCTGCTCCTTGCCTACCCCATCGAGAGGATATTTTTTAATTGGAAGTTCCTAATAGCACTACAAACGATTTATCTTAAAATTCTACGGACGTTATACAAAAAGTGTGTAAGGTGTGCCTCCGGCACGCTAGCGCGAACGATGGAAGGTTGAGTCCTGTTCATAGAGAATTAAAACAACTAACTGGTATTGAATCTTGCCAATGGCGCAAGGGTTATATTCAAAGAAACCATATTGATTGTATTATTTTAGTTGGGCTTAGACTCAAAAATTTAGCTCAGAAAACTGGTCAAATAATCTATCAAATCAAGCATGGATTGTTATCAAATTATTTAGTTCAGCAACTAAAACGTTCTATGGTTCCCATGTTTATCGCTTAGTTTTTTGGCGCACAGCGCGGTGTGACTGCACCATTGCTTGTGACAATTGCGTAAGTCTTAATTCAGTACAAATCACTGTGGATAAGTACATATAGGAATCTGGTTTGATTCCTAAAATTATTTGTGTAGGGAGGGAACAGGGAATAGGTAAAAAGCTCTGGAAGTAGTACTGAGTTTTTTTTAACAATCAAATACTAATTATATATACTGTCTATATGTATCCTATCTTTTGTCTTCAACTCAACCGTTCTTCTTGAGATTTACTTTCTAAATAGCTTCTTATTCATCTGTCAATTACACATAATTAAATGGGATAATTATGGCGATTCACTCCCGAATTTTATCTTGATAAATCTTGCCTTACTTCATTAGTAAACTTTTTAAATATAATAAAATTAAAAATAGGGGAGTCAAATAGTTTTTGAGACTCTGCCGAGGCGTCAGAATTTAGGAGAAGATTATGTTGAATACATATAGAATAATCATACTATATTCTGACTTTTAAATGCTAAGTTGTAACAACGCTTGATTTATTAAACAAGCCATCTTGGGCCCAACTTTACGATTCTTCATCCTTCAAAAGTCTCACAGATATAGCTTTAATTGACTCCAATCTGATAAGATTTCCAACAAGTAGAATAATTGCTTATTCTCTTTTTCTTTAACCTACTGATTTTAGGTCTTTTTTGGGAAAGGAAAATAAAAAAATGTCTCATTTATTGTGGAAAACTCTGGTACTAAGTCCAGTAGTTTTGGGAGTGACGGTGTTAGTCTCCGCTAGGGCGATCGCTACTGAAGTAGTAAGCTCTTCTAAAGATGCAAAAGCAAAAGCTGTTCAAACAGAAGCACCAGAAGCTATTGGCGCTTCACTATCGCTCAAAACAGAGCAACCAACTGGCGATCGATTTTTGGTTGCCCAAGCAAAAACTGATGATAATAAAGTCTTAGAACAAGTTAACCGCTACAGCAACGAAGGCAAGAACCAGAATTCACAGTCTCAAGTTACATCAGTTTCTCAGTTTTCTGACGTACAGCCAACTGACTGGGCATTCCAAGCTTTGCAATCCCTGGTTGAACGCTACGGCTGTATTGCCGGATACCCTAATGGCACTTACCGTGGTAACCGAGCAATGACTCGTTATGAGTTTGCCGCAGGTTTAAACGCTTGTTTAGATCGGGTTAATGAACTGATTGCCACAGCAACCGCTGACTTAGTAACGAAACAGGATCTGGCAACCCTCCAACGTTTGCAAGAAGAATTTTCAGCTGAGTTGGCAACTCTGCGTGGTCGAGTAGATGCTTTAGAAGCACGTACTGCTGAATTAGAAGCAAATCAGTTTTCCACTACCACAAAATTGGTGGGTGAAGGTATTTTTGCGGTTACTGACATATTTGGCAGTAACACTGGTGATGCTAACAATACTGTCTTCCAAGATAGGGTACGTTTAGACTTGCAAACCAGTTTTACGGGTAAAGATGTCCTACACACGCGTCTTGCAGCCGGCAATGCACTAGCCTTTACACAAGTGAATGATGCTGGTTTGCCAATCGATACTTCTGAAGGCACACAAACTTTTCAAATCAGCAACACTGGTAACAACAGTGTGGCTATAGACTGGCTAGCGTATTACGTACCCATAGGTCCGGCCCAAGTCTACTTTGCGGCTAGCGGAGGTATTCACAGCGATTATGTTGCCACAAATAACCCTTACTTTGAGGACTATGATGGTGGTAATGGAGCCTTATCTTCCTTTGCTTCAGAAAGTCCCATTTATCGTATTGGTGGTGGTGCCGGCGCAGCAGTGACTTTACCCTTTGGTAAGGGTGGTAGCATTTTGAGACCAAGTTCGCTGACTATAGGCTACTTGGCGTCAAATGCTAATAATCCCGGGCCAAATCTAGGTTTGTTCGAGGGTAACTATGCTGCTTTAGGACAGTTGAACTTTAGTATTGGCGATCGCTTATCTATCGCTGCTACCTACGTTCACGGGTATCATGGTGCTGGAGGCGGTAATTTATTCGATCTAGGTGGTGGTTTGGGTAGCACTAGCCGCGTCGTAGGTACCAATCAAGCTAACACCCTAACTGCCCTAAACGGATCTTCTAGTAATTCTTACGGTGTAGAAGCAGCCTTTAGACCTAGTGACAAACTGTCAATTAGTGGCTTCATTTCTTATCATGATGTCACAGGCTTCGGTGCAGATGATGATTATGAAGCTTGGAGTTACGGTGCTGGGGTAGCTTTACCTGACTTCGGTAAAAAAGGTAACGTACTGGGTGTTTTTGCTGGTGTAGAACCTTATTCCCGTAATCGACCAGGCTTCGTTGGTAACGATCTGCCTTATCACTTTGAAGGCTTCTATAGATATCGCGTCTCAGATAACATCTCAATCACCCCTGGGGTGATTTGGTTGACTTCTCCTGGCCAAAACAGCGCTAACGATGATGCGATTATCGGTACGTTAAGAACGACTTTTACGTTCTAAAGACTAACTTAAACAGTGCTGAGTCACCGAAGCTCTTAAATTTGGTGACTCAAAATTTAGAATTTTTAGTTAAAATTTTAGGCGTTGCTGATTTTGATTTGATATTACGATTCAGTAACGCCTAATTTGATGATTAATTGTTAAATAAATTTGATAATCTCAAGATTTTTAGCAGTTAAGTTTGCAGTTATTCAAAGGTATTAATTTGAAATTTTCTAAGTAAAAAACTAACAATAGCAACCGTCACAATTAGTAATATGAAAGTACAAATAACTAGTGTTGCCCCATACCCGATGTCTAAATAGCGCATAATGGTGGAGTAGATATACAATGCTACTACCTCTGTTGCACCACCGGGACCACCCCCGGTCATCACAGCAATCAAATCAAAAATTCCAAAAGCTTGAGCAAATCTAAATAATACAGCGATCAGGATTTGTGGCGTTAGCAAAGGTAAGGTAACTTTGTAGAAACTTTGCCAAGGTGTAGCGCCATCAATCATATGAGCTTCATATAAATCGGCAGAAATGGATTGTAAACCAGCTAATAGTAAGACACTAATGAATGGAGTTGTTTTCCATACATCTGCAACAATTATCGCTATCATAGCTAGTAAAGGATCTCCTAACCAGTTAATTCCAGCTTTAATCAAGCCTAGCTGGAGCAGAATGTCATTAACAACTCCAAACTGGTCATTAAAAATCCAAGCCCAAGCAAGACCAATAAGGGCAGTAGGCAATGCCCAAGGTAAAATTGCAATTGTACGCACTACATCTCTGCCAAAAAACTGCTTATTCAATACCAAAGCAATAGCTAATCCGAGTAATAACTCAAGAAATACTGTTGATATAGTGAATCCTATTGTAGTCCCAAAACTCTGCCAAAAACGACCATCTCCTACCATGCGTATGTAGTTGTTAAAACCAGAAAAGATGGGGAGTAGCTTTGTTCCTAAATTTTCTGTAAAGAAACTTAACCAAAACGCCCGAGCTATTGGGTAGCCAAAGACAAGCAACAACAATAACAATGCAGGTAGTAAGAAAATCCATGCTGTTCGTTGTTCTCTATTTCTAATCTTTTCTAGATTTATCATCATTCATTAGTAACTGACTATTCGCCTTGCAGTTTATTCATAGTACATCTTTAATTTTAGTTTAATGGCAATAACGACTCCTCAGTCAAAACGGATTGAAGTGATTGTACAATCAGTGAATTATACACTTGGAATATTTGTTATAGGAATCGATTCTTTAATAAGTGGAAAAGTTAGTGTCAGTCAGATATAAAATATCAATTATCCTTTGACTTTTAGTAGTAATCTAGTCTCATTGGCGGCCGATCGCATTGCACTCTCAGGAGTCATGCGATTTGTGAGTGCAGCACTCAGATAACGTTGCAAAATATCTGATGCCTGAGCATATTGGGCAATGGACGGACGTAAAATGCTTTTATCAGCTATGTTGAGTATCTCAGGATAATGAGGATATTTCCTGACAACTTCTGGGTCTGTAAACAGCGAACGTTGGCTTGGTACAAAACCCGATTTAAAAATAAATTCGCGCTGTGTTTCTTCACTGGTAATGAATTGAATTGCTTTCCAAGCTTCTTGAGGATGTTTTGAAGATTTGCTAATTCCTAAACCAAAACCACCTAAACACGCTCCTGGACTGTTACCAGGAATAGCAACCATTGGTTTCATAGCTATTTTATCTTTTACAGGGGAATCATCAGCATTAGCTAAAGGCCAAACATAAGGCCAACTGCGTAAAAATGCTGCTTGACCGCTTTGAAATATGCGTCTTGTATCTTCTTCTATATATGTTGTGACTCCAGGCGGAGAAATTCCTTGTTCAATAGTATCTTTGAGAAAAGCGATCGCCTTTAATGTCTCAGGTCTATCTAACCCGACTTCTAAATTATTAGGATTCATCCAAAATCCACCGAAACCTTGCAAGACCTCCAAAAACATCGCAACTAGTCCTTCAGACTGGCGACCTTGCCAAAGGTAACCCCACTTAACTTTTCCTTGCTCTTGTAATGACTGAGAAATTCTCAGTAAATCTGCGAATGTTTCTGGTGGTTGAAAACCTGCTTGTTCGAGCAAGTCTTTACGGTAGTAGAGAACTCCAGCAGTAGCATACATGGGAATTCTGTAAAGCTTACCTTCGTAGCGTCCTGCTTCTATATGTGCGGGAAAAAATTTTGCTAACTCTTCTTTTGTCAAGCGATCGCTCAAATCTAACAACCAGTCAGCAGCAGCAAACTTGGGTGTCCAAATGACATCCATCAATACCATGTCATAGGGAGAATCTCCTAAGATATATGCTGAAGTCAGCAAGTCTTCCTGTAAATTTGATGTACTCGGCCCTTCAATAATATTGATATGAATGCCCGGATTTTTTGCTTCAAAATCCTTGATAATGCTTTCCTTCCAAAGTTCGCCATCACTAGCATTCATCATTAGATTCAAGACTACTAGTTGCTGCGATCTGGCTTGCGGAGTGGAAAGCAAGATGATGCCCAACACAATAGCAAAAAATATTCCTACAAGCCATTTGAGTTGTTGTAAGATTTTATGCTGTTGTTTTGTTTGTTTGAGGTGAGACATTTTTAGCAAAACATCTTTTTATCAAATTTGTGCTGCCAGATTCTTGATTCTTAAATTATAGCTACTCCCAGTAACCCCAAAAATCTTGATGCGTGACCTTACAACTAAGTTGGTTTTGAGCAATCATCTGTTGTTTTTTTTGCAACCAGGTGTTTAGCTCATGCTCTAAAGTTGCTTCTTGGAGAATTTCTGGAATTGATTCTTCCATAAACCCTAAGAATAACTGAAGAAAGACAGGATCGCTGCTACTAATTTCCCAGGGACTTTCTCCTTGTATTACCTTCATATCGATACGTTGCATTACCTCCCCCATAGAGGCACCACAGTCAGGCCCCATGCCCCTGCCGAAGTCTTGAGGGCGCTGCATATGTTGATTATAGTATTCTATAAAGGAAGAATCACCCTCGCTTTGAGGAGTAAAATTTGTGCCAGTATAGTTAATAGTAGCTAGAAGTGGCAATTGGTATTTTTTTAAACATTCTAATAATGTTTGAAACTGGTTTTCGCTAAATAAATCGAACACTGCATTGGCAACAGCTAAATCGAAAGTCTTTAAGTCTATGAGATTCTCCAGTTCCAAAATAGAGCCAACAATTTTGTGAATAGTAATTTTATCGACTTCATTTTTTAAGACTAATATTGAGTTTTGCAATTTTGACTCATATCCATTTTCCTGTGCCCAAATGATTAGCCGCTCGAAGGCGATTTCCAAAAGTTCTTGATTTTGTTCGACCAAAAACCACTCCCGATCCTGGGAAATTTTACTCAAGTAGTAGCGACAGTTAGCACCCGTACCAGCTCCTAAATCAACTATTTTAAGGCTTTTGTGCTTGTTTAGATATTGTTGGCAGCTTGCTTCCACAGTTGAGTTACGTCCCTTGGCATCATAAGGGATACGTAATTCTAGCCATTCGGCAAATTTCTGGTTTTTATTCATTAAACTTCTTGCAAAGAAAAGAATTTTGGTTTTTAAACAAAAAATTTCCCCAAAAGTAGATAAAATGCTTGCTGAATTTTAGCAACCACTAAATCAAGGCTGATAATTATTTATTGAAATAAAATTACACTGGGTAAACTAACGGGTAGTTTACACGGTATCCAGAGTCAGCAGAGAACGTGCATATACATCACCAGAATTTGCATTAACAGGCAGGCTTTTGAGTTGAGCGACGATTTCTTGAGAATTAAGCCAGTTTGCTGACTGCAATTGATACGATTCGCCGAACTTTGCCGGTTTCCAGTTGAATTCATAAGGCCCTAAATGGTTCAATTGTTCGATGCAGGCTAGAGCAATGTTTATTGCACTCGGAGTATATTCAAACGAAAGGGCACGAATCGGTTGCGACAAGCCACGTAAAACTTCGAGTTCGTTACCCTCAACGTCAATCTTGCAAAAAGCGGGCTTACCATATTGGGCAATGAGGCTATCAAGGGTTGTTACCGAAACAGACACGGTTGTATCCCAGCGCACATTAGCAAAAGAGTCAACCTGTTGTACAGCTTGCATCCAATCACGGGAGAGGGTAGTTACAGTTGGGGTACGTCGGCTCACCAATAAGTCTTGCGTTCCAGGAACTAAGCCAACAGCTTGTTCGACAAGGGTTATCTGGGGATTACTGCCGTACCAGCGTTTCAAGAGTTGCATACACTGAGGTTGAGGCTCGATACCGACAACATGGGCATCAAGACGAGATAAGGCAAGAAGATGATTGCCAACATGGGCACCGATGTCAAAACAAAGATCGCCTGGTTGAACAAACAGTGAATAAAAGTGTGACAACTGACGGATGCGAAAGGGAATACCGTAGTACATGAATAACGAGCGAAGAATCCCCACCTGCTGCGAGAAATATGACATATTAATTGTTTCCTGCTGATGATTCAGTAGTTCTAGTGATTGAGGAAATATTCAGATTTTTAGGAACTAGTATGTAAATACTTGTAAAAAATCTCGATAAGTTTGATCCCAAGTATTAAAAGATAGGTTCGCGGTCCGATTCAAAGCTTCTTTGCGTAACTGCTTCAGTTGATGACGATCTGTAAGCAATTTTTTCAGTGCCATGAAAAATTGTTCGTGCTTGCCTAACTCAATCAGTATCCCATTGACTCCATTCTCAATCCAGTCAGCAATTGCTCCAGTTGCATAAGCTAATACTGGTAGCCCGTTAGCAACTGCTTCGGCAGTGGACATAGAATAACTTTCGTAGGTAGATGCGGAGATATAGAGATCGGACTGGGACAACAACTCCAACATAGTTTGTTGAGGAACACGACCATGAACAATTACCGCATCTTCTAGTCCCGCACGCTCGATCAACGCCAGAGTTTTGTCTTTGTAGGCTTCTTCTTCGCAATCACCAATCAAATGCAGCCTAAAATTCTTTGTTTCCATTTGGGCTAACATTTCTACTAATTCAAGTTGCCCTTTACGTCGATAGAAGGTTCCTATGCTAATTAGAGTTATCTGCTCATGCGATCGCTCTTTAAGATTAGGCAGGTAAAGCGCCGGATCGATACCTGGTGATGCTACTACGATTTTGTCTGTTTCGATGCCACCACTTAAAATATAATTCCGCAATTGGAAACTAGGAACGATAATACCTTTCATCGCTGTTAACCACCGGGCTTCATCACTCCAGAGCGCTTTCTTTTCCTCAGTCGAGTAGTAGGTATTCAACGACTCAAGGTGGTGGAGCATCAGGTAAGTTCGTTGAGCATAGGGAAGAAATTCATTTAAGGAAGCATTGAATTCAGGAATTGTCAAGTAGAGTGCGTCAATCACAAGGATGCAATTAGAGGGCAAAGCACTCAATTGTTCGAGCAGCCCAGAAACAGATCCATTTAAGGGATAAAAAAAATTCTCTCCTTTTCCTTGCTGCTCCAAGCGCTTGACAATTTCTACATTGTAGAGTGAGCCTCCTGAGGTGAAACTTAGTTTCGGCTGAATAAAATAAATCGTATTTGAGTTCATACCTCTGCTTCATAGCTTCCCCAAGCGATATGACTTTCCTCTAGGATGATTTTGAGAGAGCCTTTGAAAAAAGAGCTTACCTGTTTGCTAATTTGCTGGTGGATATAATAACCCATGTATTCTGTGGTTGTATTTATCCCTTTAAATTGTTCGAGAGTATCTAGATTTTGGTAATTTAATGGTTCTAGAACTTCTTTGAGAATTGCGATCGCCTGACCGATATCAATCACTAAGCCATCTTTATCCAATGTTGGTACTTTAAATTCAGCTGTGATTATAAAGGTTGCTCCGTGCAGCTTTTGAGCGGGGCCAAAAATTTCCCCTTGGAAGCTATGAGCAATCATGAGGTGGTCTTTTACTGCAACAGAAAACATGATTTTTAATACTCAACTAACGGCGAAACTGGCTGTACTTGACGCTGATATAACAGTGACATAAATTCGGGCAAGTCTTTAAAAGAAATTACAGGTTGCAGAAGAATATCTACGGCTGCATCTGCAAGCAAGCTCAAAACCCGTTCTTTGCGCTGGCGATAGTCGATTAAGTTTCGCATGGGTTTGGCGATCGCTGAGACTTGAGAAGCGATAATTTGTTTACGTTGGTAATGAAAGGAACCACCCAATTGCAAGGAAACTGATTGCGTTCCGTACCAACTCAGTTCGATACAGCGACCTTCAAAAGTCAGCGCATTAATCGCACTCTGAAGTCCAGAAGCAGAAGCGCTGGTATGGAAAACGATATTGTAATTGTCTTCCTTGAAGTCGGTTGCTAAGCGAGAATTTTGCAGCCAAGGTAGTTGTTCTAGGTATTGAATTCGCTGTTGGTCTTGTTCTAAAAAGTCTGCACCAATACCATACTCTTTGCTGAGGACAAAGCTAATCAGAATACCGACAATACCTGCACCAACAATTAGGATGCGATCCTCCTGACTAACTTCGGCATCCCAAACTGCATTCAGGGCTGTTTCCGTGTTGGGAATTAAAGTTGTCCGCTTACTAGGTAACCAATCTGGTAATTCTAATGCATCAGAACTCTCCACTACGACTCTCGATTGGTGGGGATGCATCACGAAAAATCGTTTACCCTGATTGGAGGCTGCATCAGCTTGACCGACAAGACTGTAACCGTACTTTAAAGGTAAGGCAAAACTACCTTCCATATACCAACAGCGCATCGTTTCCCAACACTCTTCAGGAACTTTTGCTAGACCTACCAGCCGTTCTGTCCCCGGACTAATCCCACTGTATAGCGTTTCCAAAAACAGAGGCTCTTTAGGCAACGGCGTGACTGAGGTTTCTCTAATTTCACCAACGCTTGGAGAGACTACCCAGTAGGCATAAGCTTGAGAATTTGTAGACATCTTTAACCAGCAGCCTCAACGAGCAAATTAAATGCGTGACTCCTTATCTAGGAGCAATTCCACCAGAATTTCTCCATCGAGATCGAAGTGTTTCATTTGAAAGCGCAATCCTTGGTCAATGGAGTCTATAACTGGAAGGGTGAAACTCGACCGTCCCGAACCCAAAATCAAAGGAGAAAAATGCAGATGCAGTAACTCTATACAATTAGCTTGCAAGAAATAGGATACGGTTTGTCCTCCACCTTCCAAAAAGATACTAGAAATGCCATTTTCGTATAAAACGTTTAAAATCTCCGAGGGAGCCAAAACTGTATTTTTCTGAGAATCTGTTTTGGCAGAAATCGGAATCTCCAAAATTTTCTCTTTGAGTGCTTGTGGTATGACTCGATGCTGCTTTCCTTGAGGATATAAGACAATAACTTTTTCATGGACTGCCATCATCTGCAAATCATCCAGCTTCAAATCGCTTTCTCCTTCAATAATCACAGGAGTTGGATGGTTGCCGCTTACTAAACGAACCGTTAGTTTAGGGTTGTCGAGTGTTGCTGTAAGTGCGCCTACCATAACGCCATCATGAAGGGCACGCAGACGATGAGCATGTTTCAAGTTAGCTTCATTGCTCAGCCATTGAGAGTTGCCATTGATTGCTGCAATTCTGCCGTCTAAAGATTGTGCCAAGTG
This sequence comes from Nostoc sp. S4, assembly GCA_029379225.1. GTDB lineage: Bacteria > Cyanobacteriota > Cyanobacteriia > Cyanobacteriales > Nostocaceae > Nostoc. The sequence goes on from JAQYWR010000024.1 coordinate 70,143, forward strand.
AGCCATCAAAAATGGACGCTTTTCTAGATAAGCTGAGCGTTGAGCAATTAACAGCCTGACATATAGAGAAAAAGTTTGCCATCCATTGCTGAGCCACATTCCTTTAAAACATTGGGCATCTTGCACAAAATCGGTCTTCAAAGGCGAGCCGCTTTTGAATACAATGGCAGATTCTACTTGAGAAAATAGTTGATTGACAAAATTTAAGTTTTCACAAAAATCATTTGTCAAATCGATGATAATCAAGAAATCACTTTCCGGAATCTGCGGTGTCTTTTCGGCAGAAAGTTTTTGGAAACTCCACGGACTTTTAGCATTGCCAAAAAAAGCCCAATACTCATTTTTTTGAGGAGCTTCATTTTTCATTGTCTGTTTGCATTCCAGCAATGCCGACCAGATATCATCTAAACGATCGTCAATTTTAAAGGCATTTCTAGCTATAGATTGGCGATTTTTGAATTCCAGAAGATGCCCCAGCTTCTTGGTTTTAGTTGTCAAATAATTAAAATTGTAGTCATTGGGTTCAATGGCTAAGGGAATTCGTTCGACTATCTCAATCCCGTAGTTTTGCAAACGAGCAATTTTGCGAGGATTATTAGTAATCAAGCGAATTTCCTTCACCCCTAAATCCTTGAGGATTTGCGCCGCCATACTGTAGTCTCGGAGGTCAGCAGAGAATCCCAGACGTTCATTTGCTTCTACTGTATCCAGTCCCAAATCTTGCAAAGAATAGGCTCTCACCTTATTCAACAAACCAATGCCTCTTCCCTCTTGTGGCAAATAAATTATTACTCCTTGACCTGCGGTTTCAATCATTCTCAATGCCGTTTGCAACTGGCCCCCACAATCACAACGTAGAGAACCTAAAGCATCGCCAGTTAAGCATTCGGAGTGGATTCTTACCATTACCGGGTTATTGAAGTTTTCTACTTCTCCCTTAATAATGGCGATATTCTCTGAATCGTCCAGAGTATTACGATAGCCATATATTTTAAATGTACCAAACTCACTAGGTAACTTGGCGATCGCTACAGTTTCTGTAAAAGCCATTTCAGTAATCGGTCTTTGCTTGCTCATAAGTTTATGACAATCTTCTCAATCTTTTCTTACTCTCAAGTAGACATGAAACTTTCTCAAGATTTAAATTTTAACTCTAAATCTCAACCAAATTGACTCGCTCATTACCAAGCAGATTGCAAAGCATCAATAGAGTATTTAAGTATATTATAAAAACGGACTAATATTAAACATAAATTAATTCTGCCTTAAATTTTTGAACAGTTTTTAGCTTCAATTCTTGAATAAATCTATTAATTTGATTTATTTTTTTTAAAATGTAGAACATTTATATTGAGTATTTTACTGATTGATAAAATATTTTCTCTTTAATATTTTACGGATAGCTTTTGACACTTGTAAAACGAAGCTGCCAATTTTAAATCTCCTCACAGCTTATGTAGTCAGTGTCAATAGAAAATGTCTGAAAACCCCTGATGATTATCTTGAGTGTTGGCAAAAAACAGGCAAACAACATCTGTACTTAGTCAAAGTATCATGAAACAGCTACAAATGAAATCTTTAAAGATTAAGAAATGTATAGTTCTTTAATACATAATTATCTGAACTAAGTCAATACTTACGGCCAGGTAAGGAAAAATCAAACAACGCAGAAGGCAGAAGACACCCAAAAATAATAGTTTCAGAGAATTTTTGTATAAATACTATAAGTAAGTCCGTATGAAAAAACAAAACTATACAAAAATAAATATGCAGAATGCATCTATCAAAATGGCAAGTAATATGTATTAAATGTGTTTTTAGCAGATTTCTGACTGATAAGTTCAGATAAAATTCTTTTAAACTTGAGAACTGCACAAAACAAAGACCTCAAAAATGAACTATATATATCATCAGTGGAAAGTTGAAATCATCAATCATTTGTCAATAAGTAATAGTACTTATAAAATAGTATTCTTTAGTGCCTTTTGCCTGATTGTACTATTGTGTTTGTAAATAGTCTCTAACAGATATTAGTACAGACAAAGTTAATTACATCTGTAAGTCCTGACTGAGTTTTCAAATTAGTAAAAATAAAAGGTTTATAGCCACGCATTTTTTTAGCATCTCGTTCCATAACACTTAAATCTGCGCCGACATGGGGTGCAAGGTCAATTTTATTAATCACTAACAAATCAGATTTAGTAATACCAGGGCCACCCTTGCGAGGAATTTTATCACCAGCCGCAACATCGATGACATAAATCGTTAAATCTACCAACTCTGGACTAAATGTAGCAGCCAAATTATCACCGCCACTTTCCAAAAATACTAAATCCAAATCCGTAAAACGTTCTTCTAACTGTTCAATTGCTGCTAAATTCATCGAAGCATCTTCGCGGATAGCAGTATGAGGACAACCGCCAGTCTCTACACCCAAAATGCGATCGCTTGCTAAGGCTTGAGAACGCACTAAAAATTGAGCATCTTCTTGAGTGTAAATATCATTCGTCACGACTGCAAGCTGATACTGCTGGCGCAACTTCTTGCACAAAGCATCCACTAAAGCCGTCTTCCCGGAACCAACGGGGCCAGCAACACCTACTCTAAATGCATTTTTAGTCATTGGTCATTTGTCATTTGTCATTGGTTATTAGTTTTTCTTTGCGTCCCCGCGTCTCCTCACTCCCCATTTAACTCCTAAACAACCTTGTATACTGCGTTTGATGCTGCATACTCGCTAGGGATAAACCCCAACTCCAACAGCCCAGTTGTTCATCTTCCAAGGTGAGAATTTCTAATGTTGTAGTACTAATTAATAATTGCAAATCAAGTAATAACTGCTGTCCTGCTGTTTGTCCCAAGGGGATAAGTTTCACGCCAGCTGTAATTAAATTACTTGCCCAACTGTGCAAATATGCTAATAATCCGGCTTGGATATTAATTTGCCAATGTGCAAGGGCGATACCAAAAGCGATCGCATAATTGCAAGGATTACCTACAGCCTTAGTTATAGGTTCAATCTGCGGTTCTAGTTTACCAAGTAATTGGATAAGCGATCGCCCCATTTGCCAACTAGAGGCGCGTAATTCTTCTGTTTCCCTAGCGGCTGATAACCACAGGTTCCAAGACTGTAAGGACTCTACATCGCCCATTGTTGCAGATTTCTCAGCCCGTACCATTACCGCCGCCTCTAGCCGAATTGCTCCGTAAATTAATTGTGCTTCTAGCCAATGTTTGAGAGCTGTTTGGTTGGCGATCGTACCATTTTCCACCAATGTTTCCAAGCCTTCGGAATAGCTATATGCTCCCACAGGCAAAGCAGGACTAGCAAGCTGTAAAATATTCAAAAAATGACTATCAGTGAGCGTGATGGTGTTGTCCATAAGCTCCTAATTCTGGCTGAAACGGTAAAATTTCTTCTTTAACTTCTAATCCCAATTGTTCCAACATTGTGCGTAAAACTGAATCTGAAGACAAGCGTAAATAAGTTGGGGTAATTTCTACAGGCACATGGCGATTTCCCAAATGATATGCCGCCCTGAGTAATAAAAGTGGTGTTTCAGCAAAGGCAGTCATCACTAGTTCTGGTTTAGCAGTAATTCTAATTAAACTGTTATTGGTTTCATCCTGGAGAATATCGCCATCGTGTAAGACAGTTCCTCTAGGTAAATGTAAAAATACAGCTTTTCCATCTGTGGTTTCAAAGCGATGACGACTGCGGGTACGTTCTTCTGCTGTTAGCGCCAGAGTCAAAGTGACTACTACATCGTAATTGTGTGGCTTGAGTTGGGTAAATGTCAGCATCAGAGTTTCGCCCGTTTTAATACCATCGACTTATTATATTAAACTTTTTTCGTAAATAATTAGCTACAATATTTGATGAATACTTTCAACAATTTGCTCAATAAAGTCAACTGCATCATTAACCAATGATTCATCGATATTCCATCGACTTCCTATATTAAAGGTAGGATCTATATCAGCTTCATGAGCAATTTTATTTCTCCGATCTACAATTAAACTCAGTTGTTGTTTGATATCTTTTGTTGGTCTACCTATTTTTACAGCAACCTCGTTTCATAATTTCTTATCTGATATAAGCCTAATTGCGTCAGCTATCTTATCTGGTTGTTGAAAGCTTTTATAACTCAGATTTTCTCGGATTTCATTTTCTCGCCAAGAAACATTATTATTAAACTTATTCAATATAGTACTTGATATTGCTGGAATTAAAGATGAGATTGTATGAGACTCCTGTATAAATGTGGAGCCGTGCCGTAACTCTGTTGAATCTCGTTTTCCAACCAAGATGCAATATCTATCGCCATTATCCGCTCTTGACGGGCAGCACTTAATGAAATTTCAAAACGCGAAAAGGCTGATTTACTAGTATTAGGTGGAGGGCTAGGTTCAAGACGTTGACCGCAATGAATTTCTATCATCCCCAATGTCACAACTTCGTGAATGTAATAGTCTAAAGCACTCACAACTAGAACTAAAGATGCCCTTAAAATATCCGACACATCCAAGGCACTTGTAGCTTGAGCTTTTACAGAGTTGTGAAGAGCAATGAGATCTCGAACGCGACCAATACTAATACGAAATTGGTCAAGCGCTGACTGCATAGGTCGAGGTAGAAGTTAGTGCAATAATCTTGTCTGCTAAGTCTGAAAAAGTTTTCCTAAATTCTTCTTGTTTCTTTTGGTTATTTTCTAATACTATTCCTGTTTGTCTCAATTGCTCAGGTGTGAGGTCATAAACTGGGGTTCGGTGTTCTTGAGACAGGGCAATTAGACTATTAAAATTTGATATTTTCGTAAGAGAGAAGCTACCATTTATTCCCTGCTCAGTGTAGACTGTTGCAGGTAGCATCATATTATTCTGGTGTAAAATAGGAACTAATTTATTAGAAACAGCTTCCTCAACTTTGTGAATCCAAGTTTGAAAGGCAGCAGTCTCTTTTCCACGTATAATTCGATAATTTTGCACAATAATTCCTAAAAAACGTAACGTCACGTTAGGAAATGGGTAGGCAGCATCTTTCAAAATTTGCAGAGAACTTGCTGTTTTAGCCCAAGCATACCATCTTGGTAAAACTTTAGCTAAAGAGTCTATTGCCATTACCGAAAAGAAATCAGCAGTTGTTGGAACAAGAAAAAAGTCGCTCGTCATTAATAAATTCTGATTGATCGAGCCTAAACTTGGACTCATATCAATTAAGATATAGTCTGCATTAAACTTAGTAGCTGTTTTCTCAAATAAATCAGTGATGGAACCTGGTATGTTTTTAAGAGCTTGAATTGAACCACTTAATTCTTGAGCAATACCTAATGTTACCTCATATTCCGCAAATCCAACATTTACAGGTAATAAGAATAACCCATCTTGACGTTGTACGGGGATACAATCTACGGCTTCAATAGCTCTCGGTTGAGACTCAAAAGCAGGAGCTAAACCCGTCTTAATGTTTGACGTTGTATTATATATATTTTCTAATCTTGCCTCATCATCCTCTGTTTCGTCTCCCAGAACCATTCCTGTGAGATTACATTGGGGGTCAGTATCCACAAGGATGACTCTCTTACCTTTTGAGGCGAGCATCCATCCTAAATTAAATGTGGTTGTGTTTTGCTAACTCCACCTTTGTGATTAAACAAGGCAATTTTTTGAACCATCGTACTATGCCTGCATAAATTGGCTTTCAGGTTTCAATTGTAAGTATAGCTTGGAACTTTTCTTAAAAAATCGCTACTTTATATACAAGCTGATAAAACAATACACAGTTCAGTTAAGCCTCATAATCAGCTAAAGGCTAGATGTAGAGACCCAAATAGGACTTACGCAAACTCTTATTTCTCTACGTCCTGTGCCTAAGAACAGCTTGCCTAAATTCATTCCACCTTCTCTGCAAGACTGATTTTATCTTACCTATATTCAGGAGATTAAAAAGTTTTGCGATCGCCAAAAAATAGTAGTTCATGATACCGTAATTTTGTCTGGATATAAAATTATGTATTTCTTAAAGGAGTTTGCTGCAATGTCCACAACACCGACTACTCGATTAATTATAGAGACTTTACTTCCCCATCTGAAATTAGCAGCAGCCTATGCCCGTTTTCTGCAACCAAAAATTGCTGCACTTCCGGCTAAAGAGCAAGGAAAAAACTTTTTTGCGGCTGCACTTACTGATGCGGATCTGGCAATTCAAAATATGATAGAAGTAGTACTGCTGGGCAGTTTTCCAGAGATTCGCTTTTTTGGTGAAGAGTATGAAAGTTCTAGAAACACTAAGTATTTTCGTGCTACGGAACTTGGTTTGCAAGGTGATTATTTAGTTACACTCGACCCAATTGATGGCACGAAGTTTTACATAGATGGGCATTCTAATTATCAAATTATTCTCAGTATTCTAAATGCAGATGATTTTGAGGCAGTAGTGGCAATTTCTCCTGGTGAAAATGTTTATTTTTATGCTTTTCGAGGTGAAGGTACTTTTAAAGGAACGCTGGAAATGAATTTAGAAGCCTGCACTCCTTTGGAGATTACATCGCCTAAACCTGCTATCTTGTTGGGATGGGGAATGAATGCGATCGCACCTCTACTAAAAGAACGCTATCAAGTAATCGATATTGCCACTGATTATTCTAGTGAGATTCAAATTCCCAATTTCAATGGTATTCTTAGTGGTGATTTGAGTGGAGCAGTAATCAAAGCAGGCAAATTTATTGATGGTGCTGCACTGGCTTTTTTGGCAAAAGAAGCTGGCTATCTTGTGACTACTCTGGACGGTTCGACTTTACCGCCACTGTATACTTGTACAAACTATAGCCTGCCAGGATTGATCGTAGCTGCGTCAAAATCCGTTCATCAAGATTTGCTGTCAGCGACGCAAAGCTTACTTGTTTGAAGGCGTATCCCATCACTTTTAATGTAAAAAAAGTGAAAAATAAAAATTAAAAATTGATAGTCAATTCTACTTGCTTTTGCTTTTTAAGTTTAGCTTTGTTTGTTTTGTGAGTCAGTTAAAAATTCTTGAATGCAATTGAAAAATTCTTCTATTTCTGCGATTAACTTAATTGCACCTTGATGTTGCTGCTGGAGAGCTTGTTGTTCTAGTTTCTCAACTACTAGGTACATAGCTGTAGCTCCAATATTGAGACTAGCACCTTTAAGGTGATGAGCTTCTCGGATAATTTGCCCAAAATCATCAAGTGCGATCGCACTTTTTATCACCTCTAAACGGAGTTTAATATCTTTAGTAAAGAGTTGCAAGAGATTTAATTCAAATTGTGTATCATTATCTGATACTTGATGCAGATATTTCCAATTGATTCTTCAGTCAACTGGCTTATTGTTGGTGGTGGAAAATGTCTGCTTGTACTCGGCTACCACCTATTGTGAAAGGATAATGTCTGCCCAATGTTCTAGGATGCTTGCCAATTTTTCTTTTAACACTGGTTTACTTAGATAATCGTCCATTCCGGCATTGAGACACTTTTGTTTGTCTTCTTTCATCGCATTAGCTGTCATCGCAATTACCACAGGCCGACGATGACTGGCAAAAGCACTCTCTTGCCAATGATGAATTTCTTTTGTAGTTTCTAAACCATCCAGAATTGGCATGTGGCAATCCATTAAAATCAAATCGTAAGGAATTTTTTCTAATAGCTGTAAAACTTCCTTGCCATTGGCAACGACATCAGCTTTATACCCCAAAGTTTGGAGTTGTTTTAGGGTTACTTTCTGATTTACCAAATTATCTTCGGCTAGCAAAATTTTTAACTTAGATTGATTAGAGTAGTTAGGAGCTAGGGACTGGGAATTAAATGAAGTGGAAATACTTGAATTTCTACTTTGCAGTTCAATAGTCGGTTGTTCTAATTGAGGTGGAATTTCTAAAATATTGATCATCAAATCTAGAAGTCGGGATGCCTTAACGGGTTTGACTAAATAAGCAGCAAATCCAATTTTGAGAGCTTCCTGTACTTGATTTCGTTGATTAGTTGAGGCAAGGAGAATTAAAGGTATCTCAGTAAATGCAGAATTGGCTTTAATTTGTTTTCCTAGTTTGATGCCATCTGTTTCGGGCATTTGCATATCAATTAAGGCGACATCATAGGGATTTCCTTGCTCATAAGCTTTCTCGATCGCTTTGAGTGCAGCAGCAGCACTGTTAGCTCGATCTACCTGCATTCCCCAAGGGGTAGCTTGGTCGTAAATCGTCTTGCAACTAGTAGAGTTGTCATCTACCACTAAGGCGCGGCGATTGATTAAAAGTGGGCGTTCGCCCTTGGCGTTGGCAAAGCCATCGCTTAAGCTCAAAACAGGCTCCACTTGCTTGGCGAAAGGCACTTCAAACCAAAATTTAGATCCTCTGTCGATTTGACTTTCTACCCCAATTACTCCTCCCATCAAAGTCACTAGTTGTTTACAGATGGCTAATCCCAAGCCTGTACCACCATACTTGCGAGTGGTAGAAGCATCGACTTGGGTAAATGGCATAAAGAGTCTAAGTTGGTCTTCAGGACTAATACCAAGACCTGTGTCTGTAATCGCAAAGTAAACGGTGACTGTAGTCGAGGAAAGGGAACGCAATTGTGCTTCCACTACTACTTCGCCAGCAGTAGTAAACTTGATAGCGTTACTAATTAGGTTCATGAGAATTTGCCGCAGTCTTCCAGCATCTCCTTGGAGGTGAATGGGGACATTACGCTCAATCAGGGCAGCAATTTCTAATCCCTTATTATGGGCTGAGGGAGCCAATAATTCCAATACTTCTTCAACACAGGTAGATAAGTTAAAATCTAGAGTTTCCAAAGCCATCTCTCCAGCCTCCAGCTTGGAGAGATCCAAAATTTCGTTGATTAAAGTCAATAAAGCTTCTCCACTAATACGAATTGTTTCAATAAAATCTCGTTGTTCTGGGTCTAAGGGAGTATCTAAGGCTAAATTAGTCATTCCCAATACGGCATTCATCGGAGTACGAATTTCATGACTCATATTCGCCAAAAAGGCACTTTTGGTCTGAGAAGCTAATTCAGCTTGGTAACGAGCAATTTCAAGTTCTTGTCGTTGACGAGTTTCTGCTGCTAATAGTTGGGCTTGGGCTAAGGCAATACCTACTTGGTCGGCTATTTCTCGCAAAAGATGAGTTTCAAAGCTAGACCATTGGTGGGAATGGGCGCACTGATGGACTATGAGCAAACCGCGAAGTTCTTCTTTGACCAGAATTGGCACAACTAAATTGACTTTTACCCCAAACTGTTGCATTAATTGCAGCTGACTTTGTTGGACTTCCAGCAAATCCAAATTAGCCAATCCCATAATTCGTCCTTGACGGTACTGCTGTAGATAGTATTGTTGTAGGTATTCGGCTTGAAAGTAGGGGGTAATAATGTTTTGCTCCTTAATTGCTGGTAAGCCAGAAACTACTGCTTCAATAACAGTGGTTGTAGACTCATCTGGCAACAGCTGATAGATTAATACTCGGTCAGTTTGGAGAATTTTTTGCACCTCCTTGACAGTGATTTCCAGAATTTCTTCGATTTGCAAAGACTGGCGAATTTTTAAGGTGATTTCCGTAAAAAGTTGCGATCGCAAGTTTTGGCGTTGTAATTCCTCTTCAGCCTGTTTACGTTGGATAAATTGCCCGACTTGCTCGCCAATAAAATTCATCGTTTTTGCTAATTCTGCGTCAGGTTGTTGGATTTGACGATTGAAGCAGGTAATGACGCCAAGGATGTTGTTACCAGTGCGGAGGGGAAAACCGAAAGCTGCATGTAGTCCTACTTGAGGGGCAATTTTCAAGCTCGGGAAATTCAAATCTTTAACGATATCAGCAATCCAGACAGGTTCAGAACTAGCCCAAACACGGCCAGGTAGTCCAATTCCTAAAGCAAAAGTCGTTTGCCGCTTCAATGCTGCAAACTCTTGCACCTCAAGAGATGCTTTGTGCCAGATATCGAAAAAACGCAGCACATTTGCTTCCCGGTCTACCATCCAAATTTCGCCCAAATCCCATGCCAAACTTTCACAGATTCCTTGGAGAATTTGAGGCATCGCTTCCTTGATTGTGGTGGAATCTGCTAAAACGCGAGTTGTAGCGTATTGTGCAGTCAGATGTCGTTCGGCTCGTTTGCGCTCAGTGATATCAATACCTGTGCTAACAATGTACTCTACTGAACCGTCATAGTCTTTTAAGATGGTATTCGACCAGGCAATTAGTCGCCGACTACCATCCTTGATTACCCAATAGTTTTCGTATTCATGGAAGCTCTTACCAGCTCGCAATTGCTCAAAAACTGCTTTGACTGACTCTACTTCTTGAGGAAGTAACAACAAATTCCAGAAATACCTACCTCTCACCTCATCGAAGGAGTAACCTGTTGTTTGCTCACAAGCTTGATTAAAACGAACAATTTGCCCTTGGGAGTTGGTAACTAGTACTAAGGCGCTGGCTGTATCCAGGACTGTTGAAATAAAGTTGCGTTCTTGGTTTAAAATTTCTTCTGTTCTTTTGCGCTCACCAACCTCATGATAAATCGAGTAGTAGATTACACCAAGAATTAAAAAACTTAGAAAAATGGCGATCGCAATTGTCACAGTTGTTTTTTGCGTCCAAGCTTTTGTTGCTTGTGATAGTTGCTGACGCTGCTTTGTTTCCTGATTCTTTATCTCATTACTCACCTTGCGGATATCATTCATCAGATTTTGACTATCATTTGTCGCTAGTACCTGCGAGGTCGCCTCTAATCCCTTGTTTTGGCGCAAGTCGATAGTCTGTTTTAGTTGAGTAAACTTAGCCGAGATCAGAACTTCAAGCGTTGCAAGCTGTTTTTGTTGGTTTGGTTGACCTGCGGTTAAATTCTTCAGTGTTGTAATTTCTCGCTCGACGTTATTAAGTGCTACTTGATACGCTTTTAAATAAATTTCTTTTCCAGTGAGGATATAACCACGTTGGACACTTTCGGCATCCTTTGTCTGTGACAGTAGTTTTTCTAAACTGTTAATTTTTTTGTTAATATTTTTTATTTTACTCTGGTTATAATTAGATACTCTTGTATTTTGATAAGAAACTGCGCCAATCACAACTAAAAGTATCGACGCCAAACCAAAACCTGCCACAATTTTTTTAAAAAATTTCTGGCGTAGTTTCTTTGATTGTTTGCTTTTATTAGTCACAAGCACTAAACTTGCTAAATTGCGATGCAATTCCAGTTGCTTGATAACTTGACGGGCTAAAGTTCGTAATGCTTCTATCTGATCTGAAGTCAGCGTTCGTGGTACATAGTCAATTACACAAAGCGTTCCCAGTGAATATCCCTCAGCATTAGTTAGAGGTACACCAGCATAAAACCGAATTTTTGGGCCAGAAGTCACCAGTGGATTTGCGGCGAACCGTTCATCCTTCGTGGCATCAGGCACAATAAGAACATCAGGTTGTAGAATAGCATGGGCACAAAACGCCTGGTCTCGATGTGTTTCTGGGACATCCAAACCAACTTTTGACTTAAACCACTGGCGATTTGTATCAATTAAGCTAATTAAAGCAATAGGAGTCTGGCAAATATACGAGGCTAGACGAGTGAGGTCGTCAAAGGCGGCTTCAGGTGGCGTATTAAGAATTTTATACTCCAAAAGCGTCTCGATTCTCTGTGCTTCATTATCAGGTAATGGTGCTTTCATCCTTAAGCCTTATCTACAGGGGATTAGGGGTATGGGGATTAGAGACTGGAGACTAGGAAATAAATATTTAGGAATACTTTCTCAGTACCCAATACCTAGTAGTCAGCACCCAATACCCAATTCACTCAACAAACTACTTCAATTAATGACAATAGTTGAGTAAAAAGCGTTAGCGTAATTTCACTGAGTTCAACCTTAGTCACAAATTGGTCAAATGATTAAGTCGTTGTTGTATTTTTTGTGGGCTGGTTTATTTGAAATCACGGGTGGCTACTTAGTCTGGTTGTGGTTGCGTGAAGCTAAGCCATTCTGGTGGGGAATATTAGGTGGAATTGCTTTAGCTGTCTATGGGGTTATTGCAACTCTTCAACCAGCAAATTTTGGCAGAGTATATGCGGCTTATGGTGGTGTTTTTATTGCAATGGCAATGCTTTGGGGTTGGAAGGTAGACGGTGTAATCCCAGACCGCTACGACCTAATTGGATCTGGTTTAGCATTGCTAAGTGTATTAATTATCATGTTTGCACCCAGATATTAAGTAAGATTACTAAATTAATGCCGATCCAAAAGGACAAGGGGAAGAGGGATTAACCCCCTATCCTGAATGGCACTAAGATAAGACAAATCCATTATCTATAAGGCTTTTGGGTTGCAGGTTTTGGTGTGGGGTGGAAGGAGTGAAGAATAAGTAACTTCTGTTTCACCACCTGGGCTTGAATGTTTATTAATACTACACCTACTCAGCCTACCCCCGATACCCAGCCCGGATGAGGTTCCACGTTTTTAAGCCTCCCATTCCCCTTATCCCCTTGTGCTGTTCGATGACCGATGAACTTTATGATGATTTATTTTTAAAATACGATAACCGCAGACAAAATTCCCAATTTTTCTTAGCAACTACGGACTGACATGTAACTATACGGTTTACAAATTCTTGAAATACTGATTAAACTCTCACAAACTCAAATAGATAATTATACTTTTGTTAACATTTCAAAAAAAAGAAAGTAGAGTAGCTTTGAAGACAAAATAGAGTATCAAACAGTACTGAAATATATTAAAGTAATACAAATTTGTTGGTGCTTAGGAACAAAAAACAAGTGTTGAAGAAAGTTGTCATGATTGGGGCTATCACCCTACTAATTTTGGGAGGGCCGCTGATGGGCAATGCTTTTGCCCAAACACCAGCTGCCGCTCCCCCTGCTGCTGATACTGGAGACACAGCATTCATGCTGATTTCGGCAGCACTCGTGCTGTTAATGACACCAGGATTAGCATTCTTCTATGGTGGATTCGTACGATCGCGCAATATCCTAAATACATTGATGATGAGCTTTGTATTAATGGCGATCGTGGGAGTTACCTGGGTTCTCTGGGGTTATAGTCTTGCATTTGCGCCAGGTTTGCCATTTATCGGTGGATTGCAGTGGTTGGGGTTGAATGGTGTCGGGCTAGAAACAACCGATTATCTCAAAGGGTCAAACCCAGCGGAAGTTGTTTCTTATGCAACGACGATTCCCCACCAAGCATACATGATTTACCAAGCCATGTTTGCCATTATCACCCCAGCCTTAATTTCTGGAGCGATCGTTGAGCGGGTAAGTTTCCGCGCCTATTCGCTGTTTGTACTGCTGTGGTCAACCTTTGTTTACGCTCCCCTAGCCCACATGGTGTGGGCGAAAGGTGGATTTTTAGGTTTGGCTGGCGGTTTGGGTGCCCTCGACTTTGCAGGTGGTACAGTAGTTCACATTAGTTCTGGTGTTTCTGCTTTAGTAGCAGCGCTCGTCCTTAAGCCTCGGAAAACCCATCCCGATCGCCTGAGTCCGCCTCACAACGTTCCTTTCATTTTACTGGGTGCTGGCTTGCTGTGGTTTGGCTGGTTCGGCTTCAACGCTGGCAGTGCCCTATCCGTTGCTAGTGGAACTTCTGGTAATTTGTCAACAAATGTGGCAACAACAGCCTTTGTCGCTACTAATACAGCCACAGCAGGAGCAGCTTTAATGTGGCTAATTTTGGAAACAGTTTTACGCGGTAAACCAACCGCCGTGGGAGCAGCAACCGGAGCCGTTGCTGGTTTGGTGGGTGTAACTCCCGCCGCCGGATTTGTCACCCCGTTGTCAGCGCTTTTAATTGGTTTTATTACCGCCTTTGTCTGCTTCTATGCAATTAGTTTCAAGCACAAGTTGCTCATTGACGATGCCTTAGATACGTATCCCGTGCATGGCGTTGGTGGGACAGTGGGGGCGATTTTAACAGCAATATTTGCCACCACCCAAGTCAACTCAGCAGGGAAAGACGGAGTGCTACGTGGTAATTTAGGTGAATTAGGAGTTCAACTAGTAGCAATTATCGTTGCCTATGTAATAGCAGCTGTTGGTACCTGGATTATTCTCAAAATTATCGATGCTACAGTCGGGTTGCGAGTCAACGAGGAACAAGAATTGCAAGGTTTAGATATCAACGAACACGGCGAAGAAGGTTATAATTCTGAGTTTGGCGATCGCCCCATTCAGTAATGAGTGGGGAGATGGGGAGATCGGGGGGATGGGGGAGTATGGGGAGAGAGGGGGGTAAGATTTCTTCCCACACCTCCCACACCTCCCACACCTCCCACACCTCCCACACTTCCCACACTTCCCACACCTCCCACACCTCCCACACCTCCCACATCTCCCACACCTCCCACACTCCGCGCTTGCCCCATTCCCTATTTTCATTAAGTGTGGTTTTTGAGTGCTAGCGTTAAAATCTGATTCAAAATAATTGGTAAATTTCGCTAGTCGTGTCTACTTCTTTTAAAACCTTTCCTACCTGGGCATTTATCTCGCTGTTAACCAACGGCGTACTATTATTGGCGGTCATTCTGCTAATTTGGCAACAGCAGAGATTGACCGCTTTTTTTGGGGGGGTTATAACATCCCCACAGCAAATCAACCTGAACAACTCGCGTCCAGCTATTACACCTGATTTAGGTCGCCGTCACCAACTAACTTACCAACAGTGGGTAGACATTCTTAAACAAGAGGCTAAGGTAGCCGCAGATCGGCGTCCTTCGCACTTAACTATACTGGCGGGAGATTCTCTAAGTTTGTGGTTTCCGACTGAGTTATTACCTGAAGGTAAAAATTGGCTCAATCAAGGAATTTCTGGCGAAACCACTAAGGGACTTTTGAAAAGATTGAATATATTTGACCGTACCCAGCCTGAGGTGATTTTTGTGATGATTGGAATTAATGACCTCATTCACGGGACAAGCGACAAGGTTATTTTAAATAATTACCAACAAATTATCAGTTACCTGCAAAAGACACATCCCACCACCGAAATAGTTGTTCAATCAATTTTGCCGCATAGTGCCCAGGAAATAACTTGGCAAGGACGAGATAAACTTTTGGCTGTTAGTAATAGTCGCATCAACCGATTAAATCAGCGACTACAAACTATATCTGTTAAAAAAGGAGTGAAATTTCTCGATTTATATCCCTTATTCACCAACACCCAAGGTAATCTCCGCCAAGAATTTACTACCGATGGCTTACACTTAAATCGTGAAGGCTATATAGTTTGGCGTTCGGCATTGCAGATTTATAGCGATATGGAATTAAAACCCCAGCATTAACGTGCTGCCGACAGCGAAAAACACAAGAAGTAATATGCTTGAATAAAAGTCTGTATAAATCGTGTCTTGGCGCGAGAGAATAAAAAATAGTGATTTAAGTAGACAAGTCTAATGGATACAAAAGCTTTTAAGCGCACGCTCCAACATTCGGAAAATTACAATCGCAAGGGATTTGGCCATCAAGCAGAAGTTACTACCCAGTTGCAGTCTGAGTATCAAAGTAACTTGATTCAGGAAATTCGCGATCGCAATTACACTCTGCAACGGGGTGATGTCACTATCCGACTAGCGCAAGCCTTTGGCTTTTGCTGGGGTGTAGAACGTGCTGTGGCTATGGCCTATGAAACCCGTCAGCACTTCCCCAAAGAACGCATCTGGATTACTAATGAGATTATTCACAACCCTTCTGTCAATCAGCGGATGCAGGAGATGAAAGTAAAATTTATCCCTGTTGAAGCAAATCAAAAAGACTTTTCTGTTGTTAATACTGGTGATGTAGTCATATTACCTGCTTTTGGGGCTAGCGTTCAAGAAATGCAAATACTCCACGAAAAAAGTTGCAAAATTGTTGATACAACTTGTCCTTGGGTATCTAAAGTTTGGAATACAGTAGAAAAGCACAAAAAAGTTGATTATACTTCAATTATTCACGGTAAATATAAACACGAAGAAACGGTTGCAACGAGTTCCTTTGCTGGCAAGTATTTAATTATCTTGAATTTATCAGAAGCAGAATATGTTGCTAATTATATTATTAAAGGTGGCAACCGTGAAGAATTTTTGCAAAAATTTGCTAAAGCTTGTTCGCTAGGATTTGACCCCGATCGCGATTTAGAAAAAGTTGGTATTGCTAATCAAACTACGATGCTTAAAGGTGAAACCGAGCAAATCGGTAAGCTTTTTGAGCGTACTATGTTGCAGAAGTATGGCCCCACCGAATTAACTCAGCATTTCCAAAGCTTCAATACTATTTGTGATGCCACCCAAGAACGGCAAGATGCAATGTTGGAATTAGTGGAAGATAATTTAGATTTAATAGTAGTAATTGGCGGTTTTAATTCTTCAAATACTACTCAATTGCAACAAATAGCTATTGAGAGGGGAATTCCTTCTTATCATATTGATAGCGTTCAACGCTTGAAATCAGCAAATTCAATTGAACATCGGTTATTAAATGGACAATTAACCATTACAGAAAACTGGCTACCAGATGGAGAAATTGTTGTAGGAATTACTTCTGGTGCTTCCACCCCAGATAAGGTAGTAGAAGATGTGATTGAAAAGATTTTTGCATTGAAAGCAACAGCAACTCTGGTGTAAAAAGGACTGGTAATTGGGGATTGGTTGAGAAAAACTTTTCCCTAGTCGCCAGTTTCTCATCTGTACAAATTTCTGAGAAACTCAAAAAAATGACTATTTATGAGCAAATTGGCAAAAGCTATGATTTGACTCGTTGTGCTGACCCAGAAATTGCTAAACGATTAGCTATTAAACTTCAGATAAAATCAGATTCCTCATATTTAGATGTGGCGTGTGGCACAGGAAATTATACACTAGCTTTAGGAAAACACGGTGGTATTTGGCATGGACTAGACCAATCAAAAAAGATGATTAATGCTGCTATTAATAAGAGTAATACTATAGCTTGGCAAGTTGGAGAAGCAGAGGCATTACCTTATCATAATTGCAGTTTTTCTGGTGTCTTATGCACGCTAGCAATACATCATTTTGCTGCATTAACTCCAGCATTTAAAGAAATTTATCGTGTTTTAAAGGCTGGTTGTTTCGTATTATTTACTGCTACACCAGAGCAAATGAGTAAATATTGGTTAGTTGAATATTTTCCAGAAGCTATATATAAATCTGCTGAACAGATGCCAAGTTTAGAAAGGATCAAAGAAGCTCTCAAAGAAGCAGGTTTTAAATCAGTAGATATCGAACTTTATTATATTTTGGAAAGTTTGCAAGACCTATTTTTATATAGTGGAAAACATCGTCCAGAAATATATTTAGATGAAAATGTGCGTTCTGGAATTTCTACCTTTGCTTTGCTAGCTTCGGCGAAAGAAATTGCAGCCGGATGTGAAAAGCTAGCAGTAGATATTCATACAGGACGGATCGCAGAGATTGTCAAAAAATATGAAAGCGACCAAGGAGATTACTTATTTGTAATTGCTGAGAAAGTATTAATCATGAATTAGCATGACAGAGAAATGGCTTTCTATCGTCGGTATTGGAGAAGATGGGTTACAGGGGTTAAGCGCGATCGCTCTTTCCTTAATTGCTCAAGCTAAAGTAATTGTAGGAGGCGATCGCCATTTAGCAATGCTGCCTTTAGATGACCAACGTGAGAAAATAGTTTGGACATCTCCCATCGCCACTTCTGTAGAGCAAATCATCAAGCGTCGCGGTGAGTCAATTTGCGTACTTGCCAGCGGCGATCCTATGTGTTACGGCATTGGTGTCACCTTAGGGCGGCGAATTCCCATTTCCGAAATGACGATTATTCCCGCACCTTCAGCCTTCAGCCTCGCCTGTGCCAGGATGGGATGGTTTTTAACTGAGGTAGAAACCTTGAGTTTGAATGGTCGTCCATCCTTCCTGCTCCAATCTTACATTTATCCAGGAGCTAAGCTGTTAATTTTGAGCGAAGGGAAGGACACACCCGCCATTGTTAGCGAAATTTTGACAAATCGCGGCTATGGTGGCAGCAAAATCACCGTCTTGGAGCGTATGGGCGGCACTCATGAAAGAATTATCGAAGGCACGGCTGCATCGTGGAGTCAAATTGAAGTTGCAGCTTTGAATGCGATCGCAGTTGATTGTATTGCCGATGCTGGGGTTGTACCTTTAGCAAGATTACCAGGATTACCAGATAACGCCTACCACCACGATGGACAGTTAACCAAGCGTGAAGTTAGGGCAATCACTCTTGCAGCTTTGGCACCGACACCGGGACAATTATTGTGGGATGTCGGGGCGGGTTGCGGTTCAATTTCTATTGAATGGATGCGAACTCATCCCCGATGCCGAGCGGTGGCGATCGAACAAAATTCCTCTAGACTACTATATATTGCTGATAATGCCACTACTCTCGGTACTCCAAATCTGCAAACCATTGCAGGTAAAGCGCCTGCTGCCTTAAAAGACTTACCGAAACCAGATGCGATTTTTATTGGTGGTGGGGTGACAGCAACGGGACTTTTTGATGTTTGCTGGGAAGCACTGCGGCCGGGTGGGCGTTTGGTGGCAAATGTGGTGACGGTGGAGGGCGAGCAAACTTTATTTCAATGGCACGAACGAGTCGGTGGCGATTTAACTCGTATTGCCATCCAGCGAGCCGAACCTATTGGTAAATTTTTGGGCTGGCGAGGAATGGCACCTGTAACGCAATGGATAGTTGTAAAATCTAATTAGGATTAATAGACCTTTTGCAAAAGTGCTTTTTGCACTCTTGTGGTCAAAGGGAAAAGGTTAAAGGGGAAAGGGAAAACACAAAAACCTTTCCCCTTACCCGAGTGCCGACTTATGCAAGAAGTCTAATAATACACAAGTGCCTGGGGCATTTTGGGGAGTGTAAATGCAGCCATGTCAAAGGTTCAGAATATCTTGTGTTACAATTTAATTGCTTGCAAAGCAAAAGATTGAACAATAGAGAGAAAAACATTATCGCAATCCAAAAGCAACAAATTAACTCGCAAATCAAGTCACCTCAAGTGTTCCTCATCGACCATGAAAATAACAATCGTGGTCTAACCGATACAAGTGAGGCTCTACAGCTAGCACAGAGCGTAGAACTTGACTTAGTTGTAGTCTCCGAAGGCAAAGAAGCTCCAGTAGCGAAGATCCTCAACTATGGCAAGTTTCAGTATCAGAAGAAAAAACGTCAGACACAGAGTGCCAGACCAACGGTAAAAGAAGTTCGGTTACGTCCCAATGTGGGAGTAGCTGATTACAATTTACGCATTGAGCAAGCAATTGGTTGGTTGAGAAAAGGTGATTCAGTGAAATTTGTTATTCGTTTACGGGGTCGAGAAAATCAATATCGAGAACAAGCTGGAGAAATGCTAGAGCGAATTGTAAATGCTCTGAGCGAAGTAGGTAAAGTCCACACCCTTGATAAACGCTCGTTGATTGCTCAAGTCGTTCCAGCCTAAATCAATTTTCCAAAGATATCTTAAATTCTGTGGTGCGCTTCGGCTTTCGGCTTGAGCGCACCATATATTTTTGGGGAGAGTGAAAGAATTGTGGAAGATATAGCAGGAGGCAGAAGGCAGTTCTTGCTGGGGGCAGGAGGTAAAACATTACTATTCCTAACATCCAGGCTTTCAAGATGTCCTAACCTTTAATTCGATTGCTATATCGCTGCATCTTGGAATGAAACTGAAATTGCAGTGTTGAATGCGATCATAGTTGATTGTATTGCCATACAACGGACGGAACCCATTGGTAAATTTTTGGACTGGCTAAGAATAAAGGCTGTGACGCAATGGGTAGTTGTAAACTCTGAAATCAAGCGATCGCTTTTGTAGTTTAGTTATAGCTGGTAAAACGAGATATCTAACGACAAGCCAGTGCGTCTGTGCTAGTTTGTCTAGGCAAAACCTAAAAATTAGCATAAAATCTCAGTAATATTCCCCTTGCGCCCAGTTGAGTTTATGGACAAGCACGCAAGACTACCTTTTTTAGGATTGCTGAAAGTTTCCGTTTTGGGAGTTGCATTTCCCCTGTTATTGACAAGTCATAATTGGGCGCAAGCAAATACTAAGCAAGACAATAGTCTGCTGTACGCTCAAACACCAGCGCAGTCTACAGCCCAACCGAGTAAATCTGGTGAGGTAAAAAAGATAAATTCACCACCTCAAGAGAAACAGCAGGAAGAAGGGGAAAAATCAGATGATGAAAAAAAGCAGAATCTACCTTGGACTGTAACAGTGGCTATGTTTGGGGTTGTAGCGATTTTGTACCTGGGAGTTCTCAAGTTTTACCCCCTATTACTACTGCGACTACCTGCGGAATTGAAGATTCCAAAACCAATTACACCAGTAGAGTTTAAACTACCACTTGGTTTTGTGATTTGGCTCAAGTACCGTCCCAAGGTTCTTGATACTTGGGTTGAGAAACACATTCGTACTTTCATGGATAAATTTGATAAGTATGAAACTGTTTCTAGGCGCAAGAATTATGTTTCTCTCCCTGTAGACTTATCAGTTACAAAAGAGCATGAACAACAGGAGTTGAGAGCAGACGATTTGAGAAAAACTTTTAAAAAAGACAAGCGATTACGATTATTGATTTGGGGAGACGGAGGTACGGGGAAAACAACCATTGCCTGTCAGATTGCTCAATGGGCAATGGCAAACGACAAGGAAAAACGCCTGGCCGAACACTTGATGTTACCAGTTCTAATTGAGCAAGAACCGAAATCGCAATCAGGCGAAGGCATAAAGGCTCTGATGGAAGATATTGTGGGACAAATTCAGGAGTTAACAGACGGTGAACAAAAGATTGTTGATGAATTGCTAGTAGAACAACTCTTACGGCAACGTCGGATTCTCTTAATTGTGGATCGTTTCTCTGAAATGAATAGCGACACTCGTGACAAGATTAATCCCAAACTCCGAGACTTTCCAGCTAATGCTTTGGTAGTTACCTCACGCATTGAAGAGGGAAATATTGGTGAAATTGATATCAAAATAAACACCCTACCCCTTGATGGCGTAGAGTTAACAAACTTTATCAAGCAGTACTTGAAAAAAAATGATAAATGGAAGCTGTTTGAGAACGATCAGCAGAATTTTTTGAAAGAATGTGCCAAACTTGCAGGCATCGTTGGTGATAAGAAAACAATTATAGTTTTATTGGCTAAACTTTATGCAGATCGGATGGTTAATGCTAAGGAGAATTTACGAGGTACAAAGCACTCTCCTGACAATATCCCTGACCTGATCGTTGAGTATTTAAAAACGCTTAATTCTGATGCACAAAGACGCACTAATCAGGAATATCATACATTTGAGGCAGATGCCGAACTGATTGCTTGGGAATGTGTTCAGCAAGACTATAAACCAAATTATGTAGATCGTGGATCTATTGTTACTGCCTTGGGGAAAGAAAAAGCAGACAAAATCCTTAAGTATTTTGAAGATGAACTTTATTTAATTAAGACTGGAAGATCGGACACAATTAGGTTTGCATTAGATACTTTGGCAGAGTATTTAGCAGGATTACATTTGGTAAAGTATCACTACAAAAACGACGAAAACAAGTGGAACGAGTTTATTAAAAAAGTAGATCCCGATGAAAACAAACGAAAAGAAAGTAAAGGTTTCCTTTTAGCAGTTAGAGAATGCTGTATTACTAAAGACCAAGAAAAAGTACCCAGTTTTGTGGCAGACAAACTAGGCGAACTCGCAGGACTGGATCTGGAAGCGGAAAAACAAGAAAAACACAAGCAAAGGATTGACCGTTTTATTAGTGACCTTTCTGATTCAGACTTACAACTACAATCTAAACTAGCTGCCGTTAAAGAATTACAGAATATGGCAGCAACAAACCAATATGCCCTTGATGGTCTCGTTAAAGCCCTCCAAATTGATGACATGACTGTGTGTGCCGATGCTGTAGCGGCGTTAGGCAATTTAAGCAATAACTCCAAGCAGGTACTTGATGAGCTATTGACATGCCTGCGAACTAAAAAGGATGATAATGTGCGTACAAATGTCGTAGTGGCATTGGGCAAGTTAGGCAATGCTTCCAAACAAGTACTAAATGAGCTATTGGCACTTCTGAAAGATCAAGATGAGTCTGGTTTGCATTACAATGTAGTAGTGGCGTTGGGCAAGTTAAAGAATGACTCCAAGCGAGTACTTGACGGGCTATCGGCGCGGTTGGAAGACGCGGATGAGAATTCTGTGGTGCGTGAGGCGGCAACTGAAGCATTGGAATTACTGAAAAAATTAAGTAATGGGACTTAGCCTATAACCATTCGAAAATGAAGTTACTTGCTATCCTCCAATATTAATGTAGACTCAGCAGTACGCCCGAATTCTGATGGTGCATATTGCAAATGCACTTGGGCACCAGGCCAAGAAAATGTCCCAGGAGTGACAGAACGGACTAAATAATGCAGGCTATAAACTCCTGGTTCTAAGTGGTCGGCGTAGGCGATAATGCGATCGCGGTACACATCCCTAAACCCAAGTTCCCAACTATCGGCTTTTGCTTGTAACGCAGCCGTAGCAGTTTGAAAACTCGCGTCCACCGCCTCAAAACCTGCTGGTAGCGGATCTTTAATTACTATATGGTCTACGGGGCGGTCGGCGATGATTTCTAAACCAATATCAAATACTTGTCCAGGGGCTAAAGTCAAGGCTTTATCCAAAGCATAAAGTCCTGTTTTTTGTAAAACTTTCTCTTGATTTACTTGACTAACTTCTCGCGTTATACGTAACCCATTAAACCTGCCTGGTTGATTTCCTTGCAAGCGATAATTATAAGCAACTAGATAATGTAAACTGCCATTACCTGATTTTTGCAGTGTTAAATCGTGACGCCCACGAGGTAATTGATTCATCGCTACATTAAGCTGTAAACTAGGATTTTTGTAGCCTTGAAAACGATTTTCTCCTAACTTTTTACCAGCTAATTGGACTGTGGTAACAAAATTTGGTGGTGTAGGTTGTAGTTGGCTATATTCTACCAAAGCTGTTAATGCTTGGGCATTATTATAATTAGTTTGCCATGTACCGTCTCGCCGCAGTGCGAGAAGACTTTGGAATAACTTATCTATGACTTCGGGTTTACTTTTTTTAGCAATAAATAAACGTAAAGCTTCTGCCTGCGTCGCGGTAGATGAACTCATCCATCCCCAACTAGATGGTAAACTGACAACTGCTGTGCGACCAGTTTCATAAATATTCTGTTGCAGTTTGTTCGCTAATTGTTGGGATTCGTCTTGCCATTCTGGAAATTGAGATAAATACCGCGCTAGTTTAATTTGAGTGACTAAATCAAAATTATTGCGCTGTTCGTAAATATCTCCGAGGAAAGTATTACGCTTTTCACCTAATTCTGCTGAAGCAATTAAAGCTTTGAGTTGTAGTTGTCTTTTACATAGTAGTTGTTTGCAAAAATCGTATTCTCCAGGGTTGGCTAAAACTTTTTGCAAATAAGTTTTGAGGCGAGACAACATTCCAAAATCAACTAAATTAGGAAATACCTGATTTGCTTTTACTAAAGATTCAGCCGCGTAGGAAGAAATCCAAGGGTCAGATTTTTCTTGTCCGGGGAAAGCAGCAAAACCACCATCGGCAATTTGCAGTTTTTGTAATTGTTCGAGTGCTTGATTTGCTTGTTGGCTGAGATTAAAATCTGTAAATGTTTGACCGTATTTTTGTCCAATAGTTTGTAAATTAGCAGCAATTATTAACTGACTCGCTGCTGGTTCTGCAAAAGGTAAATCATTATCTTCTAAAACCTGCTTTGCTGGTGCTTTAATTTCAGGAATTAAAGTACTCGCCAATTGAATATTTAAACCTCCCGCATCAGGAAAGGTATTTTTATCAACATTCAAGGGAATTTTTATTTGTTTTGTAGTTACGCCAGTTTCAACCACTTGTTCTGTAATTTCAATTGGTTTAATTTCCAAAGGAACTTCAAAAGCATCTGCGGCTGTATTATTTAACTGAGTAGTAAAGCGAACTTTCCCGACTCCAATACTATCCGCCACCATTGGGAAGCGATAAGCGTGAGTTGCTGATTCAGCTTTGGTTTGTAAAGCAACAGTTGTGGGATTTTTTTCAGCAAATTTAACCGTACCGCCAAGTTCGCCATTAATTGAGAGATTTCCTGTATTCCCGGTGTTGTTGGTGACGGATAAACCAGCGAGAATGCGATCGCCTGGACGGGCAAACTGTGGCAAGATGGCATTAGTTAGTAGTGGTTTGGTGCTGATAAAGGTTGCATCGCCATTACCAAAACGCAGATTTCCATCAGTCGCCACAGCCATCACTCGCCATGTAGTTAAATCGTCCGGTAATTTAAATGTTATCTGTGCATTACCATTCGTATCGGTGAGAACAGAACCGTTGTAGTAAGCTAACGCTTGAAAGTCTGTGCGAGTGCGAGTATTAGCTGCACCAGTTGAGAAACCACCGCCATAACCCCAACCTTTGGGTTTCGCCACATCTTGTGGTTGTAAGATGACATCTGGTCGATTATCGCTAAAACGAGTAGAAATCGGCTGTTCTGCATAAATTGTATCTACCAAATTCGGCGGACGATAACCAGAAAGTTGTAACACCGCTTCATTCACCACCATGACTGTAAATTGTCCTTGGGTGGGATTTCCTTGATTGTCCTTTAATTCTAGTTGTACTGTTTCCTGGGCACCAGGTTCTAATGATGCTTGGAGTGGCTTAACTTGCAGTTTTAAATACTTATCTTCCAAGTTAACTTTAAAAGGTGTAAAACCAATTTTCACCAAATTATCTAAACTTCCTGCTTCTACTTGGTTAATCGGTTTACCTTGCCTGACTAATACAGCTTCGATGGCTGCATTTGGCAGCATTTCTGGTGTAACTTGGAATTGAATTTGTGGTGCGCTTCCCTGAACTTTGGTAATTTGCTGATAAAGAGGTTTGTCTTTGATAACAGCAAAGTATAATTCTGCGTCTGGATAGGGAGATTGAATGAGTGCAGTAGCAGTTTCACCAGGCTTAAACTCTTTTTTATCTAGCTTAACTTCTAAAACATCTTTTTCTCTCAAACCCCAAAATACTGGATTTTCTCCAGTTGCCCAGATTTGTAAATCTGTGGCACTTAATTCGCCTTTTTCATCACTAAAATTAGCTCTAATTCTATATGAACCAGATTCAGGAGGTGTTAAATTTATCGACTGCGGATTAATCGCAGATGTGATTTCTGCTTGTGCCAGTGTTTTATATTCAACTTGATTTTTTAGTGTTTGACTACCTTCAACTAGTTGGGTGACGCTGCTGTATTTTATCTGTTGTAATTCTACCTTCACCCGTTGACCTGTCAGCGGTTTTCCTGTAGCGTCAGTAACAATCGCTTCAATGGGAAAAGCTTTACCAGCATCAGCAATAAAATTGCTTTTTAACCCAATCAATCGATTACTTGGTAAAGCTGTAAAAGTTTGAGAATTCGCTACAGACAAATTAGAAACATCTGCAACTTGCACATCTACCTGGTAAGTCATAGGATAGGGTAAATCCTTCGCCACAGTTACCGTTTGACTACTTTTACCATTAGCATCTAGTTGGGCATTAGTTTGCAACACATCACTGGATACAGTGGGAGATTCTTCCGGCCAAAACCATTGTCTACCAAAACTAAATTCTTCCCAACCTTTGGGAATAAAATTAGCTTGTTGGCGAGTGATAAAGTATTTTGCTTCTCCACCTTCTACAGGTGCGCCAAATAAATAATTGCTGCTAGCTTTAATATCAACTTTTTCATCAATCAAAGCAAATTCTTTATCTAAATTGAGTTCGACTTTAAAATTGGGTGGTTTAAATTCAGCTACGCGAAATTCACCCGAAATCTCAGGGCCATTCTTCCCTTTTGCTTGGATTGTATAATAGCCTAAGCGTTGAGTTTTTGAGATGGGCAATTCTAGAGAAAACGTACCAAACTCATTCGTAGTTTGCGTTCCTAAGTTAGTCTTTTGTCCATCAGGGTTTAAAAGAGTTAACTGATAAACAGCATTTTTATCTTGCTGAATTACACCATTTTGTAAGTAGTCAGCAAAACCAGTCAACCCAGCTTTTTCACCTGGTTGATATAACTGTCTATCAGAAAAAATTACTCCGCGTGATTCTGGCTTATTATCTTGCCAACCCGCATCAATACCGTAGCCATAAACGCCACTATATTCTTCGGTTCTCGCAAATGCCCAATCTTGATTTTCACGGGCAATTACTAATACTTGTGGTGATTTTACAGAACTTTGATTTTCAGAGTTACATCGCTGTAATTCTTCCCGATTAACTCTAAAAGTACCATTTTCATCAGTTTTTCCGGTTGCACATGGTATAGGTTCAAGACGAGATTTTGCTTGTAATTTTGATTGATAAATTTCAATAGCAGCCGCTTTCACTGGCGAACCATCTGCAAGATGATTGACGCGAATTAAGCCTGACTCTGGAAACCATTGAGTAAATACGCCCAAATTTGTCAATTCAACCATGCCATAAGTTGTAGGTTCCCGCCACAGTTCTTTGCCATTGTCCTGATATTTATTCGTGCGGGCTTGCACTCCATAAGCTAACATTCCCGTAGCAGCATTTATCTTCTCTCGCAAAGGAACAGCAACGTCAACTAATTGATTTTTCTTAGACGATATTTTGAAACTTTGCCACTCGGAAGGTTTTGGTAATAAATCATTACTATAGTTAAAATAAACTAAATCTGTCGGTTTAACTACTCGATAAGCTGCTTTATATTTCGATTCTGGTAGATTTACCGTACTAATATTTAACTGTAAGTCTTTACCTGCGGGGAAAATGTTTAAATCAGATGGTATCCAAATATCTCCAGCTACATCTCCAGTATCGTATTTGATTGTGACGGGTTTACCTAAAGTCTGTCCAAATTTATCTTTAAGATTTCCACTAATAGTAATTGTATAAGTCTTGGCTGGTTCTAGTGCATAAGGATTGATACCAATAATTCTATCTTCATCGTTTACTTGCAGAATTCTGGCAATAGCTTTTGGTGCTGGATTAATGGTAATATTTTCTTTCGCAGAATCTGCTATTAAGACGTTATTAAATTCTAACTGGGGACTACCTTTAATAAATCTTCCATAGGTTCCAGCTGCATCTGGCTGTCCGTAAAAGTTAATTTGCTTAAATGCTAAAGGCGAATAAGTTGCTACCTTACTAGCAAATTCTTTATTTGTAGCTAAATTGCCATAAGCAGGAAGTATTCCAGGAGAAAATACTAAGCGATAACGAGTTGCTTTTTCGAGATTTTGTTGTGGGGTGAGGTTGTAAATCCAATTGCGTGCAGAAGGGTCAAATTTTTCTGAAGGTTCTTCATCTGCGGATGGTTTTTCTTCTTTGTTTAATTCGACTTGGAAACGCACACCCTGATTTTTTCCTTCTGGAGTTAATTGTAAATGTTTTTGTACAGAAGCTAAATCTAATTCGACATTGGAAGTAAATTGTAACTTTTGTTGTAAGTCAATAGGTCCAGCGTCAGCTTTTTCGATGGGATTAACGCCAGGTAAATTAGTTAAGTTGATAGATTCAGTGTTGAATGTCCAAGCTAAATCTTTATCTAATCGATGATTTTTTAAATCAGCTAAACCTGCTTTCAAGGTAACTTGTAATCGTGTAGCTTTTGGCAATGCTTTCTCGGCTTGAAATCCCACCATACGCGGTGTCAAAAAGCGAAATTGCCCTGGTAAAGGCGGCCAAAGTGCAAATTTTTCTAATAATTTCTGCTGTTCTGGACTATCGAGACTTTCAACTGGGATTAAAGCTTCTTTAAAACGAATGCGGATTTGGTTGAGGGGTTTGGCTTCTCCAATGGGACTTATTTGTTCAATCCAGTCTGGTAGTTTTGGTGGGGTGAGTGGGGAGACTGTTGGGAGTTGTTCTTTGGTTGAGGTAATACCAAAAAAGTTACACCCTGATATTCCTAGTAAAAGTGTGAAGATAAGAAGACACTGGATGAAAGTTCTGATAATCATATTTTTAGTAATTCATAATCTCTGGTTTTTCTCTGGGTTTATCTTGTTTCTACGGTTGAAAAAATTACCTAGAGACGCAAAGAGAAATTCAGAGGAGAGTTTTAGGGTTGATAAAGAATTAAATGTTTCTTTATATAGATAACTAATTCAGTATGATTGTTCCCATAAATGACTACAATTCTTAACTATTAAGAAGTATTTAAAGGTTGCAAATATTAATTTATATTTGGTAATTAATTAGAACTCAATTATTAAGTGTTTGACATATTTCCCGATGTAGATGTAATGGGTGCGTCAGAATTAAGGTAAGTTTTCTTAACTACTGATGAAACTCATTTTACGATCGCTAGTCAAAATCAACCACACCAGTAAGATTATCCTGGCTGTGCTGCTAATCTGTCTGGTGGTGCGCTTACTACCTTATTTTGCACCGATTCATGCCGCAGATATCACCCAAAAGCAATTGGCAATGGAATTTAGCGATCGCAATAATTTACCGTTAGGTACGTTGCTGACTCGCGACCAAGAGCATACATCAGTAGTTCCCCTAAATCAAGTTTCGCCGCCGTTTATCCAGGCAATTCTAGCCGCTGAAGATGGTAGCTTTTACCATCATGGCGCGTTGGATATGAAAGCAATTGTCCGCGCTATCAAAGAAGCTATTCACGCCAAACAAATTGTTTCTGGTGCTTCCACAATTACTATGCAGTTGGCACGGATGTTAGATCCCGTGCCGCGCACTTCCTCAGGTAAAATGCAAGAAATTTGGCTAGCTTGGCGGTTAGTAGCCGGCATGAATAAAGATGAAATTCTCACTGCATATATCAATCGCCTACCAATGGGAGGGAATATATATGGTGTGGAAGCTGCGGCGCGGACTTATTTTTCTATTCCAGCGAGTGATTTGAATCTTGCCCAAGCTAGTTTATTAGCTGCTATTCCTAATAATCCCACTTATTTTAATCCTTACGAACATTGGGAACGGCTCAAGCAACGACAAAAATATGTCCTCAATCGTATGGTACAGGAAGGATATATCAGTGAAGCGGTCGCAGCCCGAACATCTACGGAAAAAGTTGTCTTTCAATCTCGCCAACAGGGAATTATCGCCGCACCACACTTTTTATTTTGGTTAGCAAATCAGTTTGATAAAACGCAAACACAACAAACCCCTTATCTCGAAAATTCCCCCATCCGCACAACTATAAACCGTCCTTTACAGCAATTTGTCGAAGCACAGGTACAGCAGGTAATTTCTTCTCTGGCTGCTAACAATGTCCACGATGCAGCTGCATTGGTAATTGATAACCACACTGGAGAAGTTTTGGCTTATGTTGGTTCGCCTGATTATTTTAATCAAGCCAAACTCGGACGCAATGATGGGGTACAGGCGCTACGTCAACCAGGTTCTACCCTCAAGCCTTTTGTCTATGAACTCGCTTTAGAAAAAAATTTAATTCGCCCAAACACGATTTTGGCAGACGTACCCGCCCATTATGCCATTCCTGGTGCAAAACTTTATAGCCCAACTGATTATACTGAAAGATTTCTCGGCCCTGTGCGAGTACGAATCGCTTTAGCAAATTCTTTAAATGTACCCGCAGTGCGCGTGTTAGAAAAAGTAGGTGTGGAAACTTTTTTACAACGTCTGCATCAACTGGGGTTTGAACACCTCAATCAAACTCCAGAATATTATGGTTTAGGTTTGACTCTAGGTAGTGGCGAAGTAAGTCTTTGGGAGCTAGCCCGTGCATACCTAACCATAGCACGTCAAGGAGATGCCACCCCTCTAATAACCACATTTTCCAATTACCCATTGACTACAAACGCGATTAATCGCCTCTCTACATACTCACTACTTCCCAACCAGAGAATTTGGCAATTAATCACTAATATATTAAGTGACAATCATGCTCGTGCAACAGCTTTTGGTGTAGACTCGGTGTTAAATTTACGCTTCCCGGCTGCTGTTAAAACTGGCACTTCTTCTAATTTTCGCGATACTTGGACAGTTGGCTTTACTACAGATTACACCGTCGCTACTTGGGTAGGTAATTTCAACGGCGAACCGATGCGCCAGGTTTCAGGTGTTACAGGTGCAGCACCTCTGTGGAATCGAATTATGTTGCATTTGCACGAACATCAAGAACCAGCAGCTTTTTCGCCTCCAGCAGGTTTAATCCAACTACCTATTTGTGCAATTTCTGGGTTACGACCAGCCTCAGATTGTACCTCAGTGGTACAAGAATATTTCTATCCCGAAGATAAAAATAATTACGAAGCTGAAAATAAATTTGATTTGCCACCAGAGTATGATGAGTGGTTAGCAAAACAACAGCGATCGCATTTAATCTCTAATAATTTGAGAATTTTATCTCCCCATAATGGCGACTTATTTTTACTGTATCCAGGTGAAGCAGGACAGCAAAAATTAGAATTTAAATTAGCAGGAAATCAATTTACGTTTGTGGAATGGTGGTTGAATGGGGAAAAGTTAAATACAAACTCGGCTAATTCTTTGTTTTGGAATTTGCATCCTGGTAATTGGACTTTGGAAGCAAGAAGTGGGGAAATGAGAGATCGGGTAACTTTTCAGGTGGAGTTAACCAGTATTAAACCTACGTGTCGAGGATTTTCTATTAGTAATTCTCAAGTAAAAGCAAATCATCCATAATTAAATAATCAAGTAATTAACCAGCCAAATATTATGACGTTTACAGCCACAGAACATAAATATGTATAACTTGATGAGTGTAGTGTACCGCTGGTTGCAGTGGTAACTTTTCAGTTTGCTTATGCTTGGAGTCGTGAAGAGTTACATTTGAACTACCTTCACATTAGCATGAGTCTTGGATTGCGCCTGCTATCGAGTCACGAACCATCTTCCTTTTTCTATATCCCTTGAAAAATCAGAACCCCACCTACCTGTTTAAAAAAGTTTATCGTTGCTTTTAATAAAGCAGTTTAGTTTTTGGGAATAATAAGCCTACAGTTCAAAAGATATGGGATAAATATGTTAAATGTAGTGGTTGGCCATAGCAACGACCCAGATTCTTTATCAGCAATTACTGAAGTTATAGAACAATGCCACAACAGCTTAGGAGAGAAACTTCCTCAAGCTGGGATTTTGTTTGCAGCAATTGATTTTGATTATACACTCATTTTGCAAGAAATTGTGCAGGCATTCCCAGGAATTGAATTGATTGGTGGCACAACCGATGCAGAAATTTCTTCAGTGCTAGAATTTCAGCAAGACTCAATAGCTTTAATACTATTTAATTCTGATGAAATAGAAATTTATGCAGGCTTGGGTAGAAAATTATCAAAAGAGCCAAATTTAGCAACTAAACAAGCAGTTGAACAAGCAAAATCAAAAATAAAAAACCAACATTTATCTCAATTGTGCTTGACTGTACCTGAAAGTTTAACTGTTGATGGAGTATTAATTGTAGAGGGCTTAAAACTAGCATTAGGAAATAATATTCCTATTTTTGGTGGGCTGACTGCGGATCAATGGAAATTCCAAAAAACATATCAATTCTTTCAAACTGAAGTTCTGACTGATGCTGTTCCTATTCTAATTTTTTCAGGAAACTTTTTATTTTCTCAAGGTGTCGCTAGTGGTTGGCATCCGTTGGGGCGAAAAAGCCAAGTTACTAAAGTTGATAAAAATATTCTCTATGAAATTGATAGTAAACCAGCATTAGATTTTTATCATCACTATTTAGGTGGTTTACCTCCTTCTGGCGAGTATCCTTTGGCAGTGTTTGAATCAGAAACAGAAGAATTTTATATGCGTGCGCCAAGCGTTTATGATGTTCAAACTGGCAGTATCACTTTTTTAGGAGAAATACCTAAAAATGCTTTTGTACAAATAGCTCAAGCTAGCCGAGATGAGATTCTCAGCGCTGCAAAAACCTCCATTACAAATGCTTTAAAAAATTATCCAGGCACAAAACCAGACGCGGCTTTATTTTTTTCTTGTGCAGCACGTCGGCAACTGCTAGGCACACGCACCATAGAAGAGTATCAGATTGCTCAAGAATGCTTAACAACAGCAATTCCTGGTTGTGGCTTTTACACTCACGGCGAAATTTCACCTTTGAATTATGGAAGTGAAACCAGATTGCATCATGAAACCTTCGTTACTCTTCTAATAGGAATGCATTAAAGAATCATGCAATCAGCTTCAGAGCAGAAAATTAAGGAATTAGAAAAAGCCAACCGCATTTTACAAAAGAAATTAGAGCGTTCTGAAAGCTTAAGACTTGCCTTAGAAGAAACTAACGAGAAAAAAGAAGCATTATTTCTCAAGGTGATTCACGAGCTTCGGGAATCACAAAAAATCTTAGAAGAGCAAAGTCGAGATTTAGAACAAACTTTAAAAAAGCTCCAAACTATGCAAAGCAAATTAGTAGAATCAGAAAAGATGTCTGCTTTAGGCGTTTTAGTAGCTGGTATTGCTCATGAAATCAATAATCCTGTAAATTTTATTCACGGAAATATTACCTATGCTGCTCAATATGCTCATGATATTTTAGAGCTATTACAGTTTTATCAAAACTTCTATCCCAATCCATCTCCATCTATAGTCCAAAAAATCGAAGCAATCGATTTAGATTTTATCAAAAGAGACTTTATTGAAATTTTGTATTCTATGCAAA
Source organism: Nostoc sp. S4 (assembly GCA_029379225.1). Classification (GTDB taxonomy): domain Bacteria; phylum Cyanobacteriota; class Cyanobacteriia; order Cyanobacteriales; family Nostocaceae; genus Nostoc. The sequence continues at coordinate 102,832 of JAQYWR010000024.1, forward strand.
ATGGAACTCAACGTATCAGCGATATTGTTCGCTCTTTACGTACATTTTCTCGATTAGATGAAGCAGAAATTAAAAAGGTTGATATAAATGAAGGTATTGATAGTACCTTAATGATTCTGAAAAATCGGCTAAAAAATCGACCAAATTTTCCAGAAATTACAGTTATCAAAGAATATGGCTCTCTGCCGTTAATTGAGTGTTATGCAGGTAAACTTAATCAAGTATTGATGAATATTATTTTAAATGCTATTGATGCTTTAGAGCAAAAATTAGATAGTGTTTCTTTAGAATCTAACCTTTCTCTTTCAAGCTTTACTCCTGCGATAAAAATTTGTACAGACTTAATAGATAACTGGATTTCAATTCGGATTATTGACAATGGTACGGGAATAGAACAAGAAATAACACAACAAATATTTAATCCATTTTTTACTACCAAACCAGTCGGCAAAGGTACAGGTTTAGGACTGTCGATTAGCTATCAAATTATTGTCGAAAGTCATAATGGTCAACTCAAATGTAATTCTATCCCTGGTATAGGTACAGAATTTGAAATTATGATACCTCAACAACTAATATAGTTACAGCAGATTGCAACTAAGTGAGGTACAAGATCCAGGACTGATTTATCACAGATAAAGAGTTTCTACCTCCTGCCTCCTGCCTCAAAACCCGTAACTTTGTACTTCATGCGAATGAAAAGTGCTGTATATCTGGCTTTTTCACATACTGTAAAAAGTCACGTTACTTAGCTCAAAATTCAAATGTTAATTTTGGATAAATCGCTAACTTTGTCCAAGATCTACTTTTGTAAATTGTTATTGAAAGTAGTTTATGATTTAAAATCTTGCTCCATTTGCAGATATTTAGGAACGCCGACGATTTCTTGAAAGTCTTTAAAGTTAACTAAGTTGGGAAAATTAGCTGTGGTTTTTTGTTCTTTGAGATGCTGAAAACAAGTATTCATTACTTGAGTGACAGCTAATAAAGCTGTGAGAGGAAAAAATGCAATTTTGAAGCCTAACTTTTGTAATTCATCTGTGGAAATTTGCGGAGTTTTACCACCTTCAACGATATTAGCTACTAGTGGTACATCAGGGAAAGCAGTAGCGATCGCCTTTAACTCTTCAACAGATTGGGGAGCTTCCACAAACAGTATATCTGCTCCAGCGGCAATGTAAGCTCGACCGCGAGCGATCGCTTCTGCTAAACCCAACGGCGCACGTGCATCAGTGCGAGCAATAATTACTAAACCGCTATCGCCACGCGCTTCTACTGCGGCGCGAATTTTTCCCACATGTTCGGCTTGCTCAATCACTCGTTTTCCTTCAAAGTGTCCGCACTTTTTCGGCCATTCCTGATCTTCCAGCAGCACCCCAGCAACACCCAATTGCACAGCATCTTTAATCGTGCGAACCACATTTAAGGCGTTGCCATAACCTGTATCCAAATCAGCAATCAGTGGAATATTAATTGATTGAGCAATCCGTCCCACACTATAAAGCATTTCGGTAGCCGTGAGAAAACCGTAATCTGGCAAACCCAAAACAGAAGCCGCAATGCCAAAGCCACTGCTAGCTACGACTGCAAAACCTTGTTGTTCGGCTAACTTCGCTCCCAAACAATCATAAACCCCAGGAATCACAATAATTTCTGGACGCGCTAGTAATTGCCGTAGTTTTTGGGTAGCAGACATAAACTAATAAATAAAGTAAAAGCATCCACCCTTTTGAGAATACAGCAACATGCGCTAGGGACGTACAGCGTATACTATTCTGGAAGCAGTATGAATCCAGATGTAGAGAAGTTGTATTGCAACGTCTATATGCCAAGAAACAAAAGTTTTCATTTTGGCGGGATTAAACAATGAGTCAGTTACAGACCCAATTGACAGATAGATGGATTTGTGCTTCTTGGCAAGAGTATGAAGAAGCGATCGCTAACTTGCTCGACGAAAAGGCAAAGAGTTACTAATACAAAGGACACATGAGGCTGGAGATGGCACCAGTTAGTTTCGACCACGATCAAAACCATGTTGTAATTATTTTTGCAGTAACTTTATTTGCAGCACTTAAACGAATACCAGCAACAGGTTTAGACATTACCACTTTTCGTAAAACTGGAGTTCAAGACTCTCAGCCCGATGTTGCTTATTACCTCAAAGAATGTGCCCAAAGTATCCCAACTGGTACAGGAATTGTCAACCTCGATCGCTACCCTACACCGGATTTAGTAATTGAGATTGCGAAAACATCTTTACTAGATGATTTAGGTACAAAGCGAGCGCTCTATGAAGAATTGGACGTTAGTGAATATTGGGTAGTAGATGTGCAAAATGCTCAAATTATTGCATATTCTATGGCAGACCAAGGTAGCAAACGTATTCAGGAATCTCAAGTATTTCCGGGAATGACAATTGCAACTTTAGAAGCAGCCTTACGCCGTAATCGTGAAATGAATCAATCTCAAGTTGCAGCCTGGTTATTGAGCCAGTTTCAATCACAAGCAGTTTAAACTTTCTATATACAAAACCAACAAACTCCAACCATGACTCAGCAACCAACCAATCTAAATAACAAAGCTGTTTTTGAGCAGTTGTGGGAGATTACAAAGGAACTTTACCAAAAATTGCAGACTCGTTTTGAGTTAAATCCAGACCCTTCTGTGGAAGATTTACAGCAATACAGCAGTCTTGATGGTAATATCAATGGTTCCCTGAGTGCATTTTCGGGAAAAGAAATTGATTGGTTAGTGCATTCATGGTTAGGAAACCCGGATAAATCCAACTTTAGCACCATGCGCGTCACGATTTGGTTAGCGCCGCATATCCATGTTCCACATTTGGCATTTGAGTTTGGTACACTTCCAGATGGAAATATTTTATTTTATATAGATTACATTGCTCGGACTGAGCTTTTAACTGATTTAGCATATCTCGATCGCTACTACGAACCAGTTAACCAAACATTTTTAAAGTTACAAGACGATCCGCACCTCAAGGCATTTATTAGCAAAAGCATCTACGTTCGCCTGTTTCAATCTCCTGTGAGTCTGTGCTATACTGGCGCACCGACTTCTAATACCCTGGAAATCACTCGCACACTGGCACGCGAAACACTAGAACGCTGGCTAACTTGGGTAGACGCAGCCGAACCTGTATCAGAAGATGCACAGAAAACTTTAGCAACTCGTGATTTATTGCTACGCCGTACATCTGCTGAACGCGACCCAGGTAATAAATTTGCCGCTCAACTTTTTGGCACCCCATTAACAGATAAACTAGTACGAGCGCTTTGGGGTGGCGATCGCAATATATAAATTGTTGATTGTTACTTGTCCTTCGCAACCAATGACAATTGACCAATGACAAATGACTAATCCAGAATCATACCGTGCCTTAGCACTGCAAGTTACCTGTCATGCAGTCAACCAAGCAACCGACCGCCAAGCAGCGCAAGCGCTGATCCAAAACTCTATCAATCGTTTAGGGCAACAAATTGCAGCTAGTATTGCTTTTATTGGCTTTGATTGTCGTTTAATTGTGCTACCAGAATATTTTCTCACAGGTTTTCCAATGGGAGATACTCTAGCAGGATGGGCAGAAAAAGCTTGTGTAGAAATGGCTGGTGCTGAGTATGAAGCACTGGGAAAAATTGCCCAAAAGCATAAAATCTTTTTAGCTGGTAACGCCTACGAAGTTGACCCCAACTTTCCCGGATTATACTTTCAAACCTGCTTTGTACTTGACCCTTCTGGCTCAATTGTCCTGCGCTATCGGCGGCTAAATTCCTTATTTGCTCCCACTCCCCACGACGTTTGGGATAAATATCTCGACTGCTATGGTTTAGAGGGAGTTTTCCCCGTTGCCAAAACTGATATTGGTAATTTAGCAGCTTTAGCATCAGAAGAAATTTTGTATCCAGAAGTAGCGCGGTGTCTAGCCATGCGAGGAGCAGAGATTTTTGTGCATTCCACTTCAGAAGTGTACAACAAAAATCTCACACCCAAAGATGCCGCAAAAATTACTCGCGCTGTGGAAAATCTGGCGTATGTCGTATCAGCGAATACCGCAGGTATCGCTAATATTGCTATCCCCATTGCTTCGGCTGATGGTGGCTCAAAAATTATCGATTATCGGGGAATAGTAGTAGCCCAAACAGATACAGGCGAAAGTATGGCAGCATTTGCTGAGATTGACCTAGCAGCATTACGCCGCAATCGCCGCCGACCAGGGTTAAATAATTTACTTGCACGCCAACGATTTGAACTCTACGCCGAAAGTTATCGAGTGTCACACTTTTACCCTGCTAATACTATGCTGGAAAAAGAAGTAGACCGCAAACATTTCCTGCAAACACAGCAAGCCACCATCGAACGGTTGGCGAAATTGGGGATAATTTGAATTGGAGATTGGGAGAGATGCTCTGACGCGGGGAACAACCATTGACAAATGACTAATGACAAATGACTAATACAAAAGCAATAGAAGTCCGTAACCCCCGAACAGGCAAATTTGATTACGTAATTATTCCGCCGCCTCCCAGGCTGCTTGTACAACAATGTAAGCGCACGCGTCGGGCGCAGGTTCATTGGCAACAACTGGGTATAGAGGGAAGAATTGAAGCTTTACAACAGTGGAAAGAAACTATATTATCAGTACGCGATCGCTTAACGGAAGCTTTGGTAAATGATACGGGCAGACTATCAACTTCAGTATTAGAAATCGATTCGTTCCTTTCTAGTATTGACCGCTGGTGTAAGTTAGCACCGGAATTGCTGCAAGAATCTTCAAAAAACACAGCAATTCCCTTTATCGCCTTACAACAAGCATCTGTACCTTATCCTTTAGTTGGGGTGATTAGCCCGTGGAATTTTCCGCTATTGCTGTCTACTATTGATACCATTCCCGCATTGTTGGCGGGTTGTGCAGCGATTGTCAAACCCAGCGAAATTGCACCCCGCTTCGTAGCACCGTTGGTTACAGCACTCAACGCCGTGCCCAAGTTGCGCGATGTCTTAACTTTTGTTGAAGGAGCAGGGGAAACCGGAGCAGCTTTAATCGAGAATGTAGATTTAGTATGTTTTACAGGTAGCGTTGCAACAGGACGAAAAGTAGCCCAGGCAGCTGCTAAACAATTTATTCCCGCTTTTTTAGAATTAGGAGGAAAAGATCCAGCGATCGTTTTAGAGTCAGCCAACTTAGATTTAGCAACCTCAGCCATCTTGTGGGGTTCTGTGGTCAATGCTGGACAATCATGCTTATCAATTGAGCGAATTTACGTTGCTGAATCGATATTTGAAAAATTTTACCATCTACTAATAGCCAAAGCCCATCGCCTTGAATTAGCTTATCCCACACTTGAAAGTGGAGAAATTGGCCCCATCATAGCCGAAAGACAAGCAGCAATTATTAGCGACCATCTCTTAGACGCAGTGGAAAAAGGAGCAGTAATTCACTGCGGCGGTGTGATTGAAGACTTAGGCGGAGGTTGGTGGTGTCGTCCCACAGTACTGACTCAAGTCAATCATTCCATGAAAGTGATGACCGAAGAAACTTTCGGCCCCCTTATGCCAATTATGCCTTTTGCCACAGTTGAGGAAGCAGTATCTTTAGCAAACGACTCCATTTATGGACTAAGTGCGGCAGTATTTGCTGAGTCCGAAGCAGAAGCCTTAGAAGTTGCCCAGCATATAAATGCGGGTGCTATCAGTATCAACGATGCTGCACTCACTGCCATTATGCACGAGGGAGAGAAAAATGCTTTTAAATTCTCTGGGCTGGGAGGTTCGCGCATGGGTGCGGCGGCGCTGAAACGGTTTATGCGGAAAAAAGCATTTTTGATTAAAACCAACACTACCAATGACCCTTGGTGGTTTGGGAATGGGGAATGATATCGTGTCGGGTTGAAGACTTATCGTTTAGATTGACAGGTAGACACAAACAGAAGTGGCAGCGCTGGCTAGAGGCGAGTGTAAAACGATCGCATTCTCATCTTGTTCAAAATATATATTTTACTAAAGGCCATCGCCTCTAGCCATAGTTTTGCCTACAAGAACCAAAGCACTTGAAAGAATTTTGATGGTTTTGGTTCAGAACACAAGTCTATTCGTTCAGAACACGAGTTCATTTGTTCACAACACAAGTCTATTCGTTCAGAACACGAGTTCATTTGTTCACAACACAAGTCTATTCGTTCAGAACACGAGTTCATTCATTCATAACACAAGTCTATTCGTTCAGAACACGAGTTCATTTGTTCAGAACACAAGTCTATTCTCAACAATTTGTTGTCTAGTATTAAGAAAATTTATTGGTCGGTTTCTACAATAGCCTTACACTCTATAACTGACTAAGCATTTATGTAGATTCTATAGTGCCTGATGAACCTAGCCGATATCCTCAAAGACTCAAACTACAAACTGTCTCAGTTTACTGCGGCGGAAATTGAGCAGTTAGAGCAAAGCATTACTCCGAAAGCAACCAAAACTGGCGAAGTGCCTTATATCGTTTGTTTGGTGCGTCAGAAGGTTATTAAACTTACGCCAGAGGAAGCAATTCGGCAGCTATATTTACAGGTTTTAAATCAACGCCTCCACTATCCTTTTAGTCGAATTCAAGTCGAGTATGGGGTGAACTTTGGGCGGGAGGTGAAACGGGCAGACATTGTGGTGATGGACAAAGATCGTCCAAACACAGTCTACATGATTGTAGAGCTAAAGAAGCCAAAGCTAAAGGATGGGAAAGATCAGCTTCGCTCTTACTGCAATGCCACGGGTGCGCCGATCGCAGTTTGGACAAATGGCGAGCAAATTTCTTACTACCAGCGCAAAGATCCCAATTATTTTGAAGATATCCCTAGTTTGCCTAACGCTAATCAAACCCTAGCAGATATTCTTCAGATTAAGTTTACCTTGGAAGACTTGATTGCTAATGACAAATTAGTGAAGGAGAATAAATCCCTCAAGACTCTGATCGAAGAAATGGAAGACGAGGTGCTGGCGAATGCTGGGGTAGATGTATTTGAGGAACTGTTTAAGCTGATTTTTACGAAGCTCTATGATGAGTGGTATTCTGGGCAGGGGAACCGCCGTAAAACCCGTTCTCTAGAGTTTCACAATACGGGACAGACAGAAACAGCACTCAAAACCAAGATTCAAGATTTGTTTGATGGGGCAAAGAAAAAGTGGGAAGGTGTGTTTACTGAAGATGCTAAAATTAGCCTTACACCTTCGCACTTGTCGGTCTGTGTGTCATCCTTGGAGAATGTGAAGCTGTTTAACTCCAATCTGGATGTAATTGATGAAGCCTTTGAGTATTTGATCAACCAAAGCAGTAAAGGTGAGAAAGGACAGTTTTTTACGCCCCGCTATGTGATTGATATGTGCGTAAAAATGCTCAATCCACAAGAGGATGAGTACATGATTGACACGGCGGCAGGGTCATCTGGGTTTCCGGTGCATACGATTTTTCATGTGTGGCGGCAGATTTTGGTGGATGAGGGGTTGCAGGCGAGTCATTTGTTTTCGCTAGAAGACAAACCACCCCGTTGCAAGGAATATGTGGAAGAGAAGGTATTTGCCATCGACTTTGATGAAAAGGCGGTGCGGGTGGCGCGGACGCTGAACTTAATTGCGGGGGATGGGCAGACAAATGTATTGCACCTGAACACGCTGGACTATGAACTGTGGAATGAAGTGACGGAACAAGAAGAATGGGATAACATTTATAATGCTGGGTTCAAACGGCTGAAACGGTTACGACCGAAAGGTAGTAAAGATTTTCGAGAGTTTCAGTTTGATGTGTTGATGGCAAATCCGCCCTTTGCCGGAGATATCAAGGAACCGCGCATGATTGCCCGCTATGATTTGGCAAAGAAGCCGGATGGTAAATGGCAAACCAAGGTAGGGCGCGATATTTTGTTTATTGAGCGCAATTTGGACTTTTTGAAACCGGGGGGTAGAATGGCGATCGTGCTGCCCCAAGGACGGTTTAACAATTCATCAGATAAAAATATTCGAGATTTCATTGCCGAACGCTGCCGGATTTTGGCGGTGGTGGGGCTGCATGGCAATACGTTTAGGCCGCACACGGGTACAAAGACTTCGGTGCTATTTGTGCAGAAGTGGAATGATGACCCGAAGGCGGGCGCACTCTGCCCTCGACAGGATGACTACAACATCTTTTTTGCAACAATGCGGAAATCGGGGAAGGATAATTCTGGGGATAAAATCTGGCGCAAAATTTCATCGTCTACTTCACCGCCTGATGATGAACTCAGCGAATTGATGCCGTCTTCGCCGATGCAGCGAGTGGTGGGGGTGGAGGGCGATTTTTTGCAAGATGTTCATGGTCATTTAGTGGTCGATCATGACTTGTATAACCACGAAGGATTGACGGAAGACGGCATTACGGAAGCGTTTATTGAGTTTGCTAAAAAGGAGAAACTCAGTTTTTTTGAATCCAGCCCATCTGTTGCGCCGTTTGATGCTGTGAGGTATCAGCAATTAATGGATGGGCTGGAAGCGACGGAAGTCAGATTACATGAAATGATGGAAGCCTACCGTTTAGATGCTGAGTTTGCCGCTCATTCAGAGACTATATGGCTAAAAAGGCTTCAACAAAAGCGAAATTTTCTACCCCTTAGCAGCTTTCTAGAATATATAAGTTCAGGACATACGCCCTACAAACATGATGTTCATCACGGTGACATCAACTTTATTACCGTCGAGTGTGTTGGAAGTTTAACTTTAGATGAGACAAAGTTAAAAAGAATTAAACAGGAACACTATGATAAAGAATTTCAAAAGAATCGGATCGTCAAAAATGCTGTTATATGCACCATCAAGCGTAGGATTGGTAAAGCTTATCCTTTCCTAGATGAGCCTACTGAGCCTATGGCTATGAATCAAGATGTAGCTATTTTAATCCCAAAGCACAATGTTCGTTCAGGATATCTAGCGACTTATTTAAGTTCAAGAATAGGACAGTCTTTTTCTGATCGTCAGAAGACTGAACAAATGAATCCGTATATTAGTGTTGCTAACTTATCAACCTTACCCACCGTAGCACTTGATGATCGCTTCCAATTGGAAATAGAAGAGGTGGTTAGAAAGGCTTATTCTTTCCTTTCGGACTCTAAAACTTTCTATCAACAAGCTGAGGATTTGCTATTGTCTGAGCTTGGCTTGAAGAACTGGCAACCCACGGAAGAAACTGTTGCCGTCAAGAGTTTTGCTGAGTCGTTCCTGTCCTCTGATCGCCTCGACGCTGAGTATTACCAGCCAAAGTTTGACCAATTAATTGAACGACTTAAAGAAAAGGTTAAACTAACGCCCCTTGGTAATTTACTCACCCTTAATCAACGAGGAAAACAACCTCAATACATTGAAGACGAAGACGAGTATGAATTAGGTTTACCTGTTGTTAATTCCAAACACGTTCGAGAAGGCGAAGTCATTTTGACAGACAATCGCTATGCTTATCTGCCAGAAAATGATAATCCGCTTATAATTCAAACTGATGATGTTCTAATCAACGGTACAGGTATCGGCACAATTGGACGCTGTGCGCCTTATCTCTACGAACAAGAAGCTTTGCCAGATAACCACGTCACTATTCTTAGAACTGATTTACTTGACCCGGTTTATCTGTCGATTTATCTCAATAGCGTTATTGGAAAGCTATTTGTCGAAAAACATTTCAAAGGTTCATCAGGGCAAATTGAGCTATACCCCAACGAAATTGCTCAATTTCTAATTTGGGAGGCGCCAGATTCCGTTCAGCAGAAAATCAAAAGCAAAGTTGAAGCCTCTCATCAAAAGCGGGAGCAATCCAAGCAACTGCTAGAAATTGCTAAAACAGGAGTAGAAAGAGCGATCGAAACCGATGAAGCAGCAGCAACGGCTTGGATTGATCGGCAACTTGAAGCCTTGGACATTAACCTAACTACTACTTAGTATCTTGGAGTAGCAATGAAAGCATTTAAAGTCATGGCAACGATTAATGAGCAAGGACAGCTAACATTAGATCATCCTCTCATAACAGATAAGAATAGCCGCGTAGAAGTTATTGTTCTAATTCCAGAAGAAGAAATTCTAAAAGATCAATCTCAAGCAGAAGTCTTAGCAGATTTCCGGCAAGCTTGGCACGAAGCCATGACCGAGCAAACTATCCCGGTGGCTCAACTTTGGGAAGGGCTAGAAAATGACTGATCAGCCTTTGATTCAAGTTGAAGCTTCGCCAACGTTCAACCGAAATCTACGCACTCTTGCCAATATGATTAAACCCGTCTTTGATAACCTTCCACAATCCCCAGTCAACAATCAACCGTCAACACTCCCCACTCATAATATGCGAACATAATTAAGTTGTAGCTGACCACCTGCACAGAGGTTTAAAGTGGATACCATTGCAATCCCTGCTCTGAATCACCCAGTAGATGCCACGGTAGAGATTCCTGGTTCTAAAAGTATTACTAATCGGGCATTACTTGTCGCTGCCTTAGCCCAAGGCGACTCTATTTTAGAAAATGCCTTATTTAGTGAAGACAGCAATTATTTTGCTAAATGTTTAGAGCAATTAGGCATCCCAATTACCCTAAATCCTGACCTAGCTCAAATTCAAGTAGCAGGAAAGGGAGGCGAAATTCCAGCCAAGCAGGCAGATTTATTTGTTGGCTTAGCAGGTACAGCAGCAAGGTTTATTTCGGCGCTGGTAGCACTAGGTAATGGCGAATATCGCCTAGATGGTGTTCCCCGAATGCGAGAACGACCGATGGGCGACTTACTAAAGGTGCTGCAAAGTAGTGGAGTAACCGTTAACTTTCAAAGAAACCCTGATTTTATGCCTTACACCATTTACGGTGGGCAATTTTTTGGGGGACATTTTCGCTTAAAAGCTAACCAAACAAGTCAGCAACTTTCGGCATTATTAATGATTGCCCCTTATGCTCAACAAGACACAACAATTGAGGTTGAAGGGACATTGGTTTCTCAATCTTACGTGAAAATGACTTGTCGGTTGATGGCCGATTTTGGCGTGGAAGTAAATCAAATTGGCGAAAACCAATTCCAAATTCAAGCAGGTCAGCGTTATCAGCCTCGACATTACACAATAGAACCAGATGCGTCAAATGCTTCTTACTTTTTTGCCGCCGCCGCCGTCACTGGTGGACGAGTGCGGGTTAAACATTTGACCAAACAATCTTGTCAAGGTGATATTCTTTGGCTCAACGTCTTAGAACAGATGGGTTGCCAAATTCGTGAAGCTGATGATTACACGGAAGTCACAGGCCCAGAGCAATTGCAGGGTATCGATATTGACATGAATGATATATCAGATTTGGTGCAGACTTTAGGAGCGATCGCTCCCTTTGCCACCTCACGTGTTACCATTCGCAATGTCGAACACATTCGCTATAAAGAAACCGATCGCATTCACGCCGTAGTGACCGAATTGCGTCGCTTGGGAGTTCAAGTTGAAGAATTTGCCGATAGACTCAAGATTGAACCTAGCCCGATTACCCCAGCAGCAATTGAAACTTATCACGATCATCGTATGGCAATGGCATTTGCTGTCACAGGCTTAAAAGTTCCAGGAATTGTAATTAAAGATCCAGGTTGTACAGCGAAGACTTTTCCCGATTATTTTACCCGATTTTTTAAAATGTTAGAACAATAAAAGGTAAATAGCAATGTCTAATATTAAAGAAGGAATGCCCGTGTTGGCCCGTCATGAAGGAGATTGGGTTGGCACTTATACATTAGTCGATACAACCGGAAAAATCCTTGATAGCTATGAGTCTCATTTAACTTGTCAATTCCCAGAAAACGGCGCTCATCCCTACTACCAAATCAATCGCTACAACTGGACTGATGGCAAAAAAGAAGAGTACGAATTTCCCGGAATCTATAAAGATAATAAACTTTGGTTTGACACCGATCGCATCGAAGGCAAAGCCTGGGAAGCTGACGATTCTATTGTGATTTTGTGGTTTGCTTATAAGACAAACCCAGAAATGAATTTATATGAAATGATTTACATTAGTCCAGACAATAATAATCGTGCCCGAACTTGGCATTGGTTTAAGAACGGTCAAATTTTTCAACGCACCCTCATTCAAGAACAACGGCTAAGATAAGGGACTGACAAATAAATATCCTGTCGCTTTTAAGGCAGGGGGCAGGGGGGAAAGCAGGTTGTTTTGAAACAGCGAAATTGGATAATTTATTTTCTAGAGTTCCTAAAACAATCGAGAATAGGGTGCGTTATGGACGTGATACCATTTCACGAAAAATGTGATATGGATGTAGGTTGGGTTGAGGGACGAAACCCAACACCTCAAAGTCTTGTAAATGTCGGATTTGGTTAAGTATGGCAAAAAGTGACAAAATAAACTTTTCTACTCCTAGCGGTTTTCCAGAATTTCTGCCTAGCGAAAAGCGTTTAGAATTATATCTCCTAGACACTATTCGTAGAGTTTTTGAAAGCTATGGATTTACGCCCATTGAAACCCCAGCAGTAGAACGTTTAGAAGTCCTACAAGCTAAAGGAAACCAAGGCGACAATATCATTTATGGAATTGATCCCATCTTGCCACCAAATCGCCAAGCCGAAAAAGATAAATCCGGCGAAACTGGTTCAGAAGCAAGAGCATTAAAGTTTGACCAAACAGTGCCATTAGCAGCTTACATTGCTCGTCACCTCAATGAGTTAACTTTTCCCTTTGCCCGTTATCAAATGGATGTAGTTTTTCGGGGAGAACGAGCAAAAGATGGGCGTTTTCGCCAGTTCCGACAATGTGATATTGATGTAGTCGCTCGTCGCGAACTCAGCTTGCTTTATGATGCTCAAATGCCTGCAATTATCACTGAAATATTTGAAGCAATTAATATCGGTGATTTTCTCATTCGCATTAATAACCGCAAAGTTCTTACAGGTTTCTTTAAATCACTAGGAATTGCTGAAAACCAAATTAAATTCTGCATCAATATTGTTGATACTTTAGAAAAAATTGGTGAAAATAAAGTTAAATCTGATTTAGAAAAAGAAGGAATCTCAGCAGAGCAAGCTGAAAAAATAATTGAATTTATTAAAATAGATGGTTCAGTTGATGAAGTATTAGATAAGCTCAAACACCTAGCAAATTTGCCAGAAACCGAGCAATTTAGCTTGGGAGTTACTGAATTAGAAACAGTAATTACAGGCGTGCGTAATCTGGGAGTTGCCGAAAATCGTTTTTGTATTGATTTATCCATTGCCCGTGGACTTGATTACTATACTGGTACAGTTTACGAAACAACTTTATTAGGACATGAAGCCTTAGGTAGTATTTGTTCTGGCGGCAGATATGAAGAATTAGTAGGGGTATTTTTGGGTGAGAAAATGCCTGGTGTTGGCATTTCTATTGGCTTAACTCGCTTAATTAGTCGATTGCTCAAAGCAGGTATTCTGAGTACCTTAGCTGCAACACCAGCCCAGGTAATGGTAGTAAATATGCAAGATGATTTAATGCCGATTTATTTAAAAGTTTCTCAACAACTGCGTCAAGCAGGAATTAATGTGATAACGAACTTTGATAAGCGTCCTGTGGGCAAACAATTTCAATTAGCAGATAAACAAGGAATTCAATTTTGTGTAATTATTGGTTCTCAGGAAGCAGCAGCACAAAAATCCTCTCTCAAAGATTTGAAAACAGGTGAGCAAATAGAAGTGTTACTGGAAAATTTGGCAGAGCAAATTAAAAGCAGACTTACTTAAAAATTAGCTTATAAATCAATACGCTTCGGTTAAGGCATCAAACGCCATAAATTGCCGTCTTGACAAAAGATTGATTATTGTAGAGACAGCGATTTATTGCGTCTTTACTCCTATTAATAAGTGAATTTAGCTAAAGTATAAAAATCAAATCTTTTTAACATCTCTAAAAATGTAAACACCGCAGGTACTTGCAAGCCGTTAGATAAAATTGCTGTTGCAATTACTCTTTCAATGGGTACGGGTAAACTGTATACCTTTACCTTTGGCGGAATGGGTACGGCTGCTAAACGCGGCATAATAGCAGCTCTCAGTCCTTGATTTACCATACTTACAACTGTGGAATCTTCTTGAATCTGGGTAGCAGTAGTTATCGGAATTGCTAAATTCTTGAGGTGGTTGTGAAGAATGCGGCCGCAGGGCGTACAAGGAAGCAAAACAGGTGGATAGGCTGCTATGTCTTCCCAAGTGATTTCTTTGCTATTAATTTTGGCCTGTGGTGGTAATAAAGCTAGATATTCATCCTGAAAAATTTCCCAAGTCTCAAACTCATCACTAGTTGGTAGACAGGTAATACCAATATCAGCACGTCCGTCACGCAAACATTGTTCTACATCAGTGAAAGCAGCAGACTCTATAATGGTGACACCAACTTCTGAGAATCGATCGTGAAATTGAGCGTAGGCGTAGCCCGCCGTAGGCATCGCTTTTAGTAATAAATGAGTAGCTACACTGCCAAAAGCCGCAATCCGCACATGTCCACCATGTAAACCTTTATGTAAGTTTGCTTCGTGTTGCATCATCTCTAGATGTTGCATTGCCTGACACGCATGATATAGTATACGCTCGCCAGCACGTGTTAACACTGCACCGTGACGACCTCTAGCAAATAAAGGCACACCTAATTCTTCTTCTAAAGTGGCGATCGGGCGTTGCAGAATAGAAATATGAATTAGGGCGATCGCTATGAAATGTCCAAGGTA
>JAQYWR010000119.1 GCA_029379225.1 Nostoc sp. S4
CCTTTTGTACGTAGTTGTGGTTTTGACATTCATTTTTCCAGGTGCAAGATATGAGTTTAGTAAAATAGCGATCGCACATACATTTTTAGTGGGCGGTCGGCACTTTAGCTGAGATAGCAAGAAGCCTCTGGCCTACTACGAAGGTGCTGAGATGAATTGCGCCTGAGTCGACGACAGTCTTCTTAACAATGTGCAATAGTAGATAGCTCAGAACAGGCTAGAGAAGGACTTAAGGAATATGAAAAGCAGAAAAAATATTACTCAGGTAAGAAAAAACCCCATACCTTTAAAATTATTATCAACAGTAATTGTATTAAGTCATGATTATGAAGTTGAAAATGACTGAGTAGAGAATTGGCCATCGCCTGTTGAAATTCAGTCGTACAGCGGACTTAATATTTTTGAGAGATATCTAGAAGGTAATATAAAAATGGTTTTACCTCTGTTGATAAACACTTGCGATCCAAAAGCAGAAGAAGGAGCAGGAGATGCACGTGCAGCTTATAGATTACATCAGGGATTACTTAAGTTAGGAATTAATTCCCAGATGTTAGTCCAAGATAAGAAAATTGACGATCCAACTGTAATCGCTTACCCCAAAAAATTAGGCCAAATAATATCGAAAGTTCGTTCTTCTTTGGATGCTTTACCGCTAAAACTTTATGGTCATAGCAAACGTAATCCTATATATATGCGCTTACAGTGGCTCCCCAATAATCTTACCTCGCAGATTGCTACTCTTAATCCAGATATTATTAATCTCCATTGGATATGTGACGGATTTGTACCAATTGAAGCTCTAACAAAGTTTAATAAGCCTATTGTTTGGACATTCCACGATTTGTGGGCATTCACTGGGGGATGCTGCTATAGCAAAGAGTGCGATCATTATACAAAATCCTGTGGAAATTGTCCTTTACTCGGTAGTAACCAAGCTTTTGATTTATCGAGTTGGGTTTGGAGACGCAAAGCTAAAGCATGGCAAAATCTCAAACTGAAGATTGTCACCCCTAGCAAGTGGCTTGCTGAATGTGCTCAGTCAAGTTCACTATTTCAAAATAGTCAGATCAAAGTTATTCCCAACGGGTTAGATATTGGTATATATAAACCAATTGAACGTCAAACAGCAAGAAACTTACTTAATCTACCGCAAAATAAGCAACTGCTTTTATTCGGAGCGCTCAACGCAACTGGTAACAAGAGAAAGGGATTCCATCTGCTGCAAGGGGCATTACAAAAGTTAAGCTCTAGTGAGTGGAAAGACAAGATAGAACTCATTGTTTTCGGCGCATCTCAACCAGAAAATCCAGTCGATCTTGGTTTTAAAGTATATTATCAAGGCAAAATCTCCGATGAGAAGAAGCTAGTACTTCTGTATTGTGCAGCTGATGTGATGATTGTGCCATCAATTGAAGAAGCTTTTGGACAAACGGCTTCTGAATCTCTAGCTTGTGGCACACCTGTAGTTTCTTTTGATTCCACAGGTTTAAAAGATATTGTCGATCACCAAAAGAATGGCTATCGAGCCAAGTGTTTTAGTGATGAGGACTTAGCAAATGGAATTATTTGGACGATTGAGAACAAACAACGACATGAAAAACTCTGCTCGAGCGCTCGTGAGAAAGCCGAACAAAAATTTAATTTAGAACTAATTACACGTTCTTACTTGTCTGTGTATGAAGAAGCACGCACGCAATTTAATAGGGATCGTCTAATTTAAAAGCGTAATAGCTTAAATGTTCATACTAGATTCTTTATTTACTTTCTACACTGTACAAATGCTAGAATCCTCAGGTAGATAGTTAGAATACCTAGATGGAAAGTGATCGCGCATAGAGATTTCGTGCTGATTTATATTATTGCAGCTGGGGCGATGCTCTTATTAGCGAACTCCAAGAAATAAATTATTCAATTTTGTAGAGTGGGCATCTTGCCCGCCCTATTTACTGTGCGGGCGAGATGCCCACCCTACAATAGTTAATTGGATATTTTTGTATCTGGAAGTCCCTTAGCAAGCAGATTTTACTCAACACTAACTGTGAGTAATAACCTCAAAATAACTTACATTCCCTACATCATGTATGATTTTCTCAGAACTAGGGACAGTATGTTTAATAAGTAAGAGGGTTTATCTGTGGATAATCTAGAGCAATGTTACCAAATTTTAGGTGTTTCATCTGATGCTTCTGTTAATGAGATTAAGCAAGCTTACAAAGATTTAGTTCAAGTTTGGCATCCAGATCGTTATACTCATAATCCTCGCTTACAAAGAAAAGCTGAAGCTGAGTTGAAAGCAATTAATTCAGCATACGAAATAATAATGGAGTCTTTAGCTTCTGGTCATAATGTCAGAAACAGAACTAATGTTTACAAAAATGAGTCTTCTAGTACACAGGTTTCTGAACCGGAACCAGTGGTAGAAGTTAAAAAAAACTTACTATTAAAGGTTAAATCTTGGATAAATAAAAATAAATGGATTTTGATAACTGGTACTGGTGCTGCTAGTGTCTTATATCTCTTCAAATATATGCATACACCAAATATAAAGATTTTACATTTTTCGTAAGGATTCAGGTAGCAGAGTATTGACAAAGGGAACAGTTGAGGGAGAATAT
>JAQYWR010000085.1 GCA_029379225.1 Nostoc sp. S4
TTTTTCCGATTTCCTTCCTGATTATACTCCCCCTGTAGTAACAAAAGAGGGATAATGATGTGCGTTAGCGAAGCTTACCGTAGGTATCGCAGTATTGAGGGCTTTATTCAACTAATCGCCTGCTACCGCCCAAACTTCCCTCAGATAATTCAAGGGGCTACTATAGCACAAATCGATGCTTTTACTGAGCTTGTCTATCAAGTCTCAGCACTGACTTTGCCATTAGATTATTATAATTTTCTGTTGAAAATGGGTGTATCCGCTCCTGGTTTCGTTGTAGATACTTCTCAACCTGGGTGGGGCGAACGTGTACCTTGGTGTGCTTTTGTACAGGATGCTTCACCAGATCTAGAAAGTTTATACGAGTATTATAGTTATCAGTTGGAAGATAGCGAAAGTCCCCCGTCTGAATGTTTAACTGTTGGGGTTTTTGGAGTGCATTGTGAAGAGGTTTTTTTGGAATGTTATCAAGGTCTGGTAGGTAGGGTATTTACCCAGATATCTAACGCCAAGGTGTTCTGGGCAGAAAGTTGGGTTGGACATCTTTACAAGCAGGCATTCCGTTACATTATTATCAATCATATGCAGATACAAGCCCACAGCCCCATCACTCATCAAGCAGCTTCTCAACTAGCTCAATTAGCAGGCACTTATGGCTTGGAAGTTATGTGGTTCAGCGATGCATTCGACTTCTGTGCCACAAGTCTCGATTGGGAGATTTTGCTATATATTTCTAGCTATGCAACCTCTCCTTGGTTCTATTTAGCCGGCAAGAAGCAGTCTAGTTCGTGGATTCTGAATCGTCGTACCAGTTCGGCTGTTGCTGATTTCTGGCAGTTTATAAACCGCTCAGGTTGGATTAATTAAAAAAGAGGTATTGCTGGGTCAGAATATAAATTGACATTTTTCGATCTGACTAAGTTAATGGACATAAATATACCTAGAGGGTAGGCACGCCCAGTTGAGAAAATCTTACCTTCTGTATAATCTCAAATCTTAAATTCTGTTAGTGTATCAAAAAATGAGAAAATTGCTGCTACTGTGTGTAAGGAATGAGTGACAGCTATGTTTGCTTGGAAAATTTACGGAATAACCGTTGTTACTCTATTTCTGAAAATGTTCGCTATAGCCTTAATCCAAGTCAATACTCGCCAAAAGTCAAATAATTTTTCTACGCCAGAAGATGCTGCTACCTTTAGCAAAGGAGGAACTGGAGTTGTACAAGAGTCTCAATTACTGCAACGCGCTACTAAAACCTTAGACAATGATGTTGAAAATATTCCGATTTTCCTATTTCTAGCGACTGCTTATGTTAGCTTGGGCTGCTGGGAACAAGGCATTTTAATTTATTTTCCAGTGTTTGTTTTGTCGCGTTTTGTGCATTCTATAGCTTATCTACGTGCTATGCAGCCGCTTCGTACTCGTGCTTATCAGCTAGGTATTTCCGTGATGATGCTGTTATCTGGGCATATTCTCTGGAGTGCGCTGCAAAGTTAATTGGTCATTTGTCATTGGTTAGAGAATGGGGTAACTAATCCTGCAACACCTACTAATGCTCAGATCCCCGACTTTTTTAACAAGCCAAGATTTATCTAAGTCCTAAGTTGTAATCTTTCTCATGCAGGACTACACTTTGCCCAATTTATGTCTCATTCCTAATTTCTTCTTCTTTGTGATTTAAATACATCTGTCTTCAGTAGGGTAAAACTTCAAATGTAATTTTGATAACGTTGCAAATAATAGTAAATTGATTGCAATTGGAGTTAACGATGACATCTACGCAGACTGGCGATCCAACTATTCGTCAACATGTAGAAGCTTGGCAAAAATTAGATGTAGATCAACAGCTGGCTTTGTTTTGGTTTATCTATAAAGAAATGGGTGGCTCAATTACTCCCGCCGCCCCTGGAGCTAGCACTGCTTCCCCAGCGATTGCTGAAAGTTTATTTAATCAAGTTCAAGAATTATCTCAAGAGCAACAATTACAAATTCAGCGTGATTTGATTAACAAAGTCGATACTCAAATTTCTCGCGAATATGGTTCTTTAGGAGATACTACTAAGCTACTTTTTTGGTATCTCCTAGCTCAAGGTATGAAAAATGGCACAGTCATTCCTATGCCTGAAGATTATGAGCTCTCCTCAGAATCTCAAACGCTATTTAGTCAAATTCAAGCATTACCTTTTGAGCAACAGATTACTCTCTTCCGTGATTACGTTGCACCAATGGGTGCTGAGTCAAAACCAGGCGCAGAAATTTAGCAGTTTGCTATTAAGATTTTAAATTTTTGAGGGTTGGTATAAACAAATAAACACAGAGTAAAAACTAAAATTTTTACTCTGTGATTATCTAAGTCCTTGGGTTAGTCGCACCCTCAACTCGTAACGCCCTTTGTTTCGTATTCAATATATTAAAAGTAATTATAGCTGGGTGAATCTGCCTTTTGGTTGGTTTAAATATGTTGACTATAGACTAACCTTCTAGATTTTTATAGTGTTTTGTCTGCAAATAAAATACCTGATAATTAATAGAAACATAATCAGTAAAGTTAAACTTTTTACGTAGGGTATTAAATTAATTTTTTCATATTTAATACTAGATTGCATCTGCTTTTTCAAGAAAAATGTAAATAATTTACTTGAGAAAAGTATAGGTGATAAAAGTATTGCAGCATAAAAGCAATCTGGCTCAGCTTTTAATGAATTTGATGTTGGCGATCGCTACACGGTCTTAGACTCATTTTCTACAAAAAATATAATACAATAATCATTATTTTAATCAATACATTACTAATAGAACTTTCCGCAAATTAAGTGGAATACTTATCATCATGGCTGACCTGATTACGCACAAAGGTTTTAATCATAAGTGATTACTGTTGCGGGTAAGAGAAGCACAAAGGACAAACCTGCAAATTAAGAATTAGGAATTTAAAATTAGAAGTATCTTTTAGTACCAAATGCCCAGCAATTAATGAGGTTGTTGACTGTTAACCGTTGAGGGTTAACAGTCAACAATTAATCTTTTCCAATCACTGCTTGATAACGACCTAGCGCGATTAAAGGAAAATATTGTTGATACATGTGATATTTGAGATAAAAATGGCAAGGGAAACCAGTACCAGTAAAGTCTGCTTCAAACCATGTACCATCTGGCTGTTGAGTTGCCACAAGGTAGCCAATTCCCCGCTCAATGGCCTCAAGAGCTAATTTACCAGTTGCTTCACCTGCTGCCAATAGACCAATTAAAGCCCAAGCTGTTTGAGATGCAGTACTATTTCCTTTTCCCTTAAGGCTGGGATCGTTGTAGCTGCGACAAGTTTCGCCCCAACCACCATCTGGATTTTGACATCCCAATAACCAAGCTGCTCCCCGTTCTATACTGAGTTTATGCTTTTGGGGTTCAATCAACGCTAAAGCTGACAAAACGCCACTAGTACCGTAAATATAATTTACACCCCAACGACCAAACCAACAGCCTTCAGTTTCTTGTTCGCTCAGAAGATAACTAAACGCCCGCTCTAAATTGTGCGTATCAATTGACAAATTACAAGCACCCAGCATTTCTATTACTCTAGCGGTAACATCTGCGGTGTTGGGGTCAATCATTGCTTTCAAATCTCCATAGGGAATGGAGTTAAGCCAATCTTGGTCATTGTCCAAATCAAAAGCAGCCCAGCCGCCTGGTTTACACTGCATAGATGCAATCCATTTTAAGGCACGGGCGATCGCAGCCTGCTTGGTTTTTTCATTAGGAAGTTTTGCTAGATGTAGTGCCATCACTACCACAGCTGAGTCATCAACATCGGGATAAAACCGATTGTCAAACTCAAACGCCCAAGCCCCTGGTTTTCCTTGGCGATTTTTGACAGCCCAATCTCCGTAGTCCAAAATTTGCTTTGACAACAACCATTCGCCAGCTCGAACTACAGCCGGATGATCTGGTGCAAAACCAGAATCTACCAAGGCACGCATCACCCAAGCTGTATCCCAGATGGGTGAAATACAAGGTTGTACTCGGTAGCAGTCCTCTGTTTCAATCGCAAAGTTATCAATTGCTTGTAACCCTCGTTGTACAATGGGGTCGCTTTGGTTATAATCCAGACTTCGCAAAGCCAGCATGGAATTCAGCATCGCTGGAATAATACCGCCCCAGTCGCCTGTAGCTTCTTGCCGTTCTACAATCCATTTTTCGGCAGCTTTGATGCCTTCTTGGCGGAAGGGAACTAAATTCAAGCGTTCTGCTAACTTGAAACCATCATCGAGGGTGAGGAATAAATCTGTCCAATCGTTATTTTTGGGTAGTTCCCACTGGAGTTGCTCCACACCTTCAACATATAGTTCATCGAGGTTGATAATTGGGTCAGTGAGAAAAATTGGTTTGCGATCGCATACAATCAACAACGGTACAGTACTGGAACGCGCCCAACTAGACATCTCGTAAATATTCACCGGGAAAGCTTTGGGCAACAGCATTATCCAAGGTGGTAACGAGGGAATACCGCGCCAGTTGTAACAGCCAATCAAGGCTAGATGTAACTTGGTAAAAATCCGAGTTTTGCTGATACCACCCTGTTGGAGAATAAACTTTCGCGCCCGAATCATTGCTGGATCTGTTGTTGGTACACCCAGCAGTTTCAGTGCCATGTAGGCCTCAACTGAAGTGCTAAGTTCTCCGCCATCACCGTAGAAAAGCTCCCAGCCGCCATGCTCCCGTTGCTCTTGACGCAGGTAAGTTACTACTTTGTGCAAAGGTCTTTTTTGGTCTGTTAACCAAATCTTATGCAAAAGCACAACTTCAGCAGTGATGGTGACATTAGATTCCAACTCTGCCCACCAGTAGCCTGCTGGATTTTGAATTGAAAGTAGATATTCTTGGCTGGCTGCGATCGCTTCTGCGACTTGCTTGACTTTTACCCTGTCTTGTGTTTGCATCAAAATACCGTTCAACCTCAACACTCAACACTAGTTATCAACACGGCA
Organism: Nostoc sp. S4; assembly: GCA_029379225.1. Lineage (GTDB taxonomy): Bacteria > Cyanobacteriota > Cyanobacteriia > Cyanobacteriales > Nostocaceae > Nostoc. Next base: position 4,983 of record JAQYWR010000085.1, read on the forward strand.
CCACAGCAAAAAAAAATTTGTCGTCTATCAATAGACATAGTATTGTGTCTGAAATACCGAGAATTTGCAATAGGTCATGGGTGTAATTGTATTAGGATTGATGCTTTTATCCTTGACAATTTGGTTAGGATTACTGTGTTTTTGGGGGCAGTTTTGGCGGTTAGACCAGCTATTAGAAGTTACAGAAACTCCAACTTTGCTGGAATCTTTGCCTGTAGTTTGTGCGGTGGTTCCGGCGCGTAACGAAGCCGAGTTGCTACCAATTAGTTTGCGATCGCTTTTACTTCAAGATTACCCTGGTTCTTTAGAGGTGTTTTTGGTAGACGATTGCAGCACAGACGGGACAGCAAATTTTGCCGAAGGAGTTGCCTACGCTGTCGGTAAAGCCCAGCAATTGCATATAATCTTTGGGGAATCACTACCTCCTGGCTGGTCGGGAAAACTTTGGGCAGTTGAGCAAGGTATAAAGAAGGCGAGTTTATTAACACCTGATTATTTTTTTCTCACCGACGCAGATATCAAACATGATGTTAGTAATCTGTACCGACTCGTTGCTAAAGCCGAGCAGGAAAATTTAGACTTGGTTTCTGTGATGGTGCGACTTAGGTGTGAGAGCTTTTGGGAAAAATTATTGATTCCGGCTTTCGTCTTTTTCTTTCAAAAACTCTATCCCTTCCGCTGGGCAAATAATCCTAACCATCCTACAGCCGCTGCTGCTGGAGGTTCAATCCTGATTCGCCGACAAGCTTTAGAACGAATCGGCGGTATTCAAGTGATTCGCCAAGCTTTAATCGATGATTGCGCCTTGGCTGAGGCTGTTAAGACAGGGACCGGGGAACAGTTTTCCCAATCCCCAATATCCATTACCCCTTATCCCCTTCAGGGGCCCCACCTTCACCAACACTCAATGTCTAAAGGCCGTATCTGGCTAGGATTGAGTACTTTAACTCGCAGTTTACGTCCCTATAATTCTCTGGCGACGATTTGGGACATGATTGCCCGTACTGCTTATACACAACTAAATTATTCTCCCTTACTACTATTGGGAACCTCGATCGGGATGAGCTTGATTTATCTAGTTCCACCTATCGGTGTGATTTTGGGTGTAGTTTGGGGTAGTTGGGCGATCGCATTTACGGGTTTATCTAGTTGGCTGTTAATGACCTTGGCTTATTATCCAACAATCCGCTTTTATAAATGTTCTTTTTGGTTAACCTTTAGTTTACCTGCGATCGCTTTTCTTTATATCTTGATGACTCTAGACTCTGCACTCCGTCACTGGCAAGGGCGTGGTAGTGCTTGGAAAGGTAGAGTTTACCCAACTTAGATAATTTATAGTTGAGATAGAATTGGACTTCAAAATCGGTAGTGTTAATCTAAAATTAAAGTAAGCCGAAAGTGGTTGATTAAGAGAGTTATGACAACCGCAACACTAACAAATAATACCGTTTTAGCCCCCAAAAAGCTGCCTTTTCTAGAGTCAATTTGTTGGCAAACCGCTGACGTATATAAATTTACTCAAGAAGAAATGCTCAGCCGCTACGAGCGTGGTTGGCAATACCGTAACTTATTTAATAATCTTGAGGGTGAAGAACTGAATTTTGTTACGGAACTCGCCAGAGAGTATAAATCCTGGTTGCAAGTTTGTGTATGACCTTCAGGTTAGAACACCATAGCAAAATTCTCACAGTTCTTAAATGTTTAGATTCTGACATCCTTATGAAGAGTTCTGCTTACTTCGGTGGCGGAACCCTTCTTGCAATTGATTTTGAAGAATATCGCTGGAGTAACGACATTGATTTTATTGCTTCTGTTGGTACAGAAGGCTATAAATACTTACGTACAGTAGTATTTGAGGGTGGGCATGAAGCATTATTTCGTGATTTAAGTAAAATTCAAATTGGACGTGGTACAACTGACCAATATGGAATTCGGATGATAGTTGTTGTAGATGGTGTGCCTATTAAAACGGAAATTATTGCCGAAACTCGTTTTCAACTAGACACACCAAGATATCCAAAATGGTCGCCAGTTCCCTGCTTAAGCTTCAACGACTGTTTTACCTCTAAGCTGCTGTCAAATTCTGACCGTTATATGGATGATAGTGTTCAGGCAAGAGATTTAATCGATCTAGCAATTCTGAGGCTGCAATCTCCGATCCCCCAAGCATCTATTGAGAAGGCTGAAAAAGCGTATGAGGTTATCCGCCCTCTAAAAAGAGCGGTCGAACGGTTTCAGGAAAGGCCAGATTACAGGCAAAAATGCTTTCTCAGTCTGCAAGTGGATCGAGTTCAGATACCCAAAATTATTGATGGTGTTGATTTACTCTCTATAGATTTAGGTTTATCTCACACTCCAAGGGTTTTTGCAGAACAACATGATATCTTTGCTGATTTAGAAATACAAAAAGAAAAACGAGAAGCTTCTTAAATAGATAACGATTGACCTTCACACCCTTACATCACCAACCTTGCGCCCTACCTCTAGTTGAAGCTGTTTGTTTATTATCGGTGGAATCGATAGATAATGGTTGAGCTGCTTTTAATACCGCATCCAGTAAACCTGGAAACAACATCTCTAAATCTTCACGTCGCAGTATGTTAATGTGCTGTGTTCCTTCTTTACGTGTAAATACTATCCCCGATTCGCGTAAAATTTTAAAATGATTGGACATAGTAGACTTGGCGATCGCAAAATCAAATTTCGCACAGCATTGTTCCCCCTCACTAGCCAACAGCCGCACAATCTCTAACCGCACTGGGTCACCTAATGCATACAATACTCCCGGTAAAGAAATATTTTTTTTATCTGGATGATAAAGGAATCTCATACTTGCATTATCTCATCAAGTGGCATATATTTTTATTATTCGATATTATCGAATAATAGAATTAAATCAGGAGGGCAATTTATGTCATCCATTACAAATGTCACAGAAGCCACATTCAAGCAAGAAGTCTTGGAAAGTGGAATTCCAGTCTTAGTGGACTTTTGGGCACCGTGGTGCGGTCCTTGTCGGATGGTAGCTCCGGTTGTAGACGAAGTTGCTGCTGAATATGAAGGACAGGTAAAAGTAGTGAAGTTGAACACAGATCAAAATCCTACTGTCGCCAGTCATTATGGAATTCGCAGTATTCCAACACTAATGGTTTTTAAACAAGGTCGGCAAGTCGATACTGTCGTGGGGGCAGTCCCAAAGACCACATTAAATAAGACCTTAGCACAGCATCTATAATCTGGGATTGGGGACTAGGGACTAGGGACTAGGGAGATGGGGAGATGGGGAGAATAACCACTACCCAGTTCCTAATCCTCAGTCCCTAATCCCCTATTCCCAATCCCCACTCCCAGAGGAAATTAACGGGGAAAGAGCAAAATGGACTTAAAATTGCATGGTAAATCCGCACTGGTAAGTGGCTCAACAGCAGGCATTGGTTTTGCCATAGCTGTTGGGCTAGCTCAAGAGGGTGCGTCAGTGATTGTCAACGGTCGGTCTGAGCAAAGAGTAGCACAGGCGATCGCCAAAATTCAGCAAAGTATACCCGAAGCAAAAGTTTCTGGTGTTGTTGCTGACACAGGTACAAAAGCAGGAGTAGAACAACTTTTTCAACAAGTTCCTCACGTAGATATCCTAATTAACAATCTGGGTATTTATGAACCAAAAAGCTTCTTTGAGATTACTGATGAAGATTGGTTAAAAATACTTGAAGTGAACGTACTCAGTGGAGTTCGTTTGAGTCGGCAATATTTGCAAAAGCAGCTAGAGCAAAACTGGGGGCGGATAATTTTTATCTCTAGCGAATCTGCGATTCAAATTCCTGTCGAAATGATTCACTACGGCACAACTAAGACAGCCCAGCTTGCCATTGCACGGGGTTTAGCAGAAATGACTGTTGGTACTGGAGTCACAGTCAACTCCGTCTTACCAGGGCCAACGCGTTCAGAAGGTGTTGAAGATTTTATTTCCAACCTAGCCCAAGAACGTGACATTAGTACAGCCAAAGTTGAGGCAGAATTTTTTGAGAATGTTCGCCCAACTTCTCTAATTAAACGCTTTGCAACCAATGAAGAAGTAGCAGCTATTGTAATCTACTTGTCAAGTCCAGTAGCTTCGGCAACCAATGGTGCAGCTTTGCGGGTAGATGGTGGTGTTATTCGGTCAATTGTTTAGTTGTTAATGTGCTTTATAGAAGACTCGGGACTTCCAATTAAAAAATAATCAATCGTTGTGTAACCAGGGGGGCAGGGGGATTGGGGAGATGGGGGAGTGTGGGGAGTGTGGGGAGAGAGGGGGGAAAGATTTGTTCCCCATCCTCCCACACCTCCTTTTCCTCCCACACTCCCAATGCCCTGTTTGGCCAATGACCAATGACAACTTATTCGGAGATATAACCAATGAGTACTGATATCAACTTATTTTCTCCTTATCAATTAGGGAATCTGGAACTACCGAACCGGATAGTGATGGCGCCGTTAACCCGAAATCGAGCAGGTGAGGGAAATGTACCACACCAACTTAATGCTACCTATTACGCCCAACGTGCTTCTGCTGGACTGATTATTTCTGAGGCAACACAAGTAACTCCTGAAGGACAAGGCTATCCCGCTACACCAGGAATTCATTCACCACAACAGGTGGAGGGATGGAAGTTAGTAACTGAGGCTGTGCATCAGCAGGGAGGGAGAATTTTTCTGCAACTATGGCACGTAGGCAGGATTTCTCACCCAGACTTACAACCGAATGGAGCTTTACCTGTAGCACCTTCTGCTATTACTCCTAAAGGTGAAGCTTCAACTTATGAGGGATCGAAACCCTTTGTTACTCCCCGTGCCTTAGAAACTTCAGAAATACCCCAGATAGTAGAACAGTACCGTCAAGGAGCAGCAAATGCCCTGGCGGCTGGATTTGATGGAGTGGAAATTCACGCAGCTAATGGTTATTTAATAGATCAGTTTTTGCGGGATGGTACAAATAAGCGTACAGATGGATATGGCGGTTCCATCGAAAATCGAACTCGATTCTTGTTGGAAGTGACAGAGGCGGTAACTAGTGTGTGGGATTCTGACCGAGTAGGAGTACGTCTTTCTCCTAGTGGGACTTATAACGATATGCATGACTCCAATCCTGTGGAGACATTCAGTTATGCAGCTCAAGCATTGAACCAGTTTAATTTAGCATATCTGCATATTTTTGAAGCAATAGAGGCAGATATCAGACATGGCTCTGTTGTTGTGCCTACTAGTCAGATACGCGATCGCTTTACAGGTACACTGATCGTCAATGGTGGTTATACTCGTGAAAAAGGTGATGCAGTACTGGCAAGCAAAGCAGCAGATTTGGTTGCCTTTGGCACATTATTTATCTCAAATCCTGATTTACCTCGACGCTTCGCTTTAAATGCACCACTAAATCAACCAAATCAAGCAACCTTTTATGGTGGCGATGAAAATGGATATACAGACTATCCATTTTGGTCGGCTGCTAATGAGCAGGTGGTAAATGTTTAATTCTTCTGATTTGAATAATTAAAATTCACTTTCTTGATTCCAAAGTATCAAATCAAACTGAGTGCTTTTTGAGTCTTCTAAGATACAACATCAGTAAAATGGTTGTACAAATTATTTGTGAACTATGAAAGATACTTTAGAAGCAGCAGAAATTAAAGAACGCGTTAACGATTGGCTAGCTGCGTTTAGTGCAAGCGACAAACCCTTTGATTTTTCTGTCCTAGACAATCTTTATTGGCAAGATGAACAATTGCTCGCCTTCGATACCCTCTCACCGCAGACCACTCGAATTCAAGGATGGCAGTCCTATGAGGAGATATGGAAGCCCTTCATGACAGCAATAACACAGTGGCAAGTTAAATCAGTTGGAGATATTCAGATATTTACAGGTGATAACATTACCGTCTCTGCTCTGATTTTTGAGAGTACAGTAGCCACCATAGCGAATGAAGCGGTTAAAATTACGGCTCATGCGACGCTTGTATGGCAAAAGCGAGAGGGACAATGGCGGATTATTCACGAGCATATCTCTAACCCAGTTAACATTGCCAATTAGAGAGAAACATAATTACATTGCCCTGCTGTTTAACGTTCTCAATCACTTTAAATATAAAATCCGAAACCCTGTAATAACTCAACTATTAGGAGAATCTCATGAGTTCCATCACTCAAATCCAACCTTTAGATGTACCCAGTGCGATCGCTCAACGCCGTTCAATCAAAACTTTTAAATCAGACCCCATCGCTCCAGAACTGCTCAAACAATTGGTAGAGTTAACTGTGGCAGCGCCCAGCAGCTATAATATCCAGGACTGGCAAATTATTCTTGTACAAGATGAAGCACAAAAGGCGGCGTTATCAGCAGCATCTTGGAATCAACAACAAATTGTTCAAGCACCTGTAACCTTTGTCTTTGCCGCCGATCCTAACGCTGGCGAACAAAACTTGGCCCCAATTCTAGAGCGGGGACTGGAAACTGGAGCATGGAATGAAGGTACGGTAAACTACTTTAAAACCGCCATCCCGCAATTTCAATCAACGTTGGGCGACAAGCGACGCGAATATGCGATCAAAGATGCCATCATTGCTGCTACTCATTTGGTGTTAGCAGCAGAAAGTCTGGGATTATCCACTTGTTTTATGAATGGTTGGATAGAGGAGAAAGTAAAACAAGTAATTGGTGCTGCCGATAATTCAGATTTAGCGATCGCCGTTTTAGTTCCTGTTGGCTATGCAGCAGAACCACGTTTAAATCCAGGCCGTTTACCATTTTCCTACAACGTCTCTATAGACAGAATTGGTAATCCTTATGCAGGGTAGTTCTCTCTAAATTGGGAATGGGGCAAACAGGGGGTGTGGGAGGAAAAGGAGGTGTGAGAGGATGGGGAACAAATCTTTCCCCCCTCTCTCCCCACACTCCCCCATCTCCCTAATCCCCCTGCCCTCTGCTCCCTGCTCCCCTGCTCCCCACTCCCCCTCTAAACCATGTCTTTACCCTCCTTCCTAGCGCGTCATTCATTTCACTATGGCTGGATCGTCGCGGGTTTAACATTCCTAGCCTTGCTGGTGGCAGCCGGAATCCGCTCTGCTCCTGGAGTTTTTATTGTGCCTGTTGAACAGGAATTCGGCTGGAGTAGAGCTACTATATCTTTGGCAATCTCGCTGAACTTGGTACTTTACGGGCTAATCGGCCCTTTTGCTGCCACTGTTATGGAACGGATTGGCATTCGTCGGATGATGGTGTTTTCGCTGGCTGCGATCGCCATTGGTGTCGGTTTAACTACTTTGATGTCAACGCCCTGGCAGCTAGTATTGCTGTGGGGTATAGTTGTCGGTTGTGGCAGCGGAGTTATTGCTCTAGTTTTGGGTGCGATTGTTGTCAATCGCTGGTTTTTTGAAAGGCGGGGTTTGGTTTTAGGTATCCTGACTGCGAGTACAGCTACCGGACAACTGGTGTTTTTACCTGTACTGGCCTCAATCGCCACTCGCTTTGGCTGGCGAACTGCGGCTCTGACTCTCACTGGTGCTGCACTTTTAATTATTCCACCGATTGCAGCCTTGATGCGCGATCGACCAGCAGAAGTCGGTTTGCGAGCCTTTGGCGACAACAGCGAAACTGTGGAAGTATTACAGCCAAAAGCAAATTCCATTACCTCTACTCTGAATGCTCTTTGGCTGGGAATGCGCGATCGTGACTTCTGGCTATTATTCGGTAGCTTTTTTATCTGTGGTGCTAGTACAAATGGGCTAATTGGTACTCATCTTATTCCTGCTTGTATTGACCGCGGTATCCCTGAAGTCAAAGCTGCTAGTCTTTTGGCAATTATGGGACTATTCGATTTTTTTGGGACTACTATGTCCGGCTGGCTATCTGACCGCTGGAACAATCAATACTTATTGTGCTGGTACTATGGACTGCGGGGTTTGTCTTTGATTTTCTTACCCTTCAGTTTCAATTATTCCTTCTATGGACTTTCTGTATTCGCTGTCTTTTATGGACTTGATTGGATTGCTACAGTACCGCCTACAGTACGTCTTGTTAGCAACGTCTTTGGTAAAGAAAATGTCGGCGTGATGTTCGGCTGGATTGTAGCAGGACATCAAATCGGTGCAGCCACAGCAGCATTTGGAGCTGGGGTGTTAAGAACCTGGATGGGTAGTTATTTACAAGCGTTCATTTTATCAGGGATTTTATGCCTGATTGCCGCAGTCTGTGTACTGCAGATTGGCCAAAGTCCAACCAGAGGCAATTTAGAGGTATCTTCAGCTAGACTTAATTCTTAATATTTAATCCGATGAATGTTTCAGTTATTTATGCACATCTAAATCCCAATAAGTAGGTAGGCGTAAATAATTATCGTCAGATAAGGCAGGGGGGCAGGGATCTCTTAGCAGGGAGAAAAAGAGTTTGAGCCTTGTTTACTTTTATTCACACAGTTTGGTTTTTTATGCCCACTTACTTAATTGTAATCACGCCATCCTTGACTTGGTTGTAACCGGACTCAAGGAAGTAGGTCATACTCATTAGGAAAATTGAAATTATGGTAACAACAGCATTGATAGTGGGAGCGGGTAGTGGACTAAGTGCCTCTTTAGCTCGCTTATTTGCCAAAGAGGGAATAAGTGTCGCTTTAGCTGCTCGCCAAATTGAGAAACTCACTCAGCTTAGTAGTGAAATTGGAGCGGTTAGTTTTGCTGCTGATGCCTCCAAGCCAGATGAGGTGGAACAGTTATTTATTGATGTTGAAAATCAGCTAGGTTCTCCAAATATTGTGATTTATAACCCTAGTTTCCGCGTGCGGGGGCCTTTGATTGAGCTAGATCCAGATGGGGTGGCAAAAACTCTAGAAGTGACTGCCTACGGTGGCTTTCTAGTTGCCCAAGCTGCTGCCAAACGCATGTTGCAGCAGGGGGGTGGTGCAATTTTCTTTACTGGAGCTTCAGCAAGTATTAAAGGTTTTCCTCAGTCTGCTCCCTTTGCAATGGGTAAATTTGCACTACGCGGTTTAGCTCAGAGTATTGCTAGGGAACTAGCACCAAAAAATATCCATGTGGCGCATTTCATAATTGATGGGGGAATCCGTTCAGCAGCTTACCAAGATCCAGCAGATAAACCAGATAGTACTCTTGACCCAGATGCGATCGCCCAAACTTATCTTAATATCCTCCGCCAACCCCGCAGTGCTTGGACATGGGAAGTAGAACTACGTCCGTGGGTAGAGAATTTCTAGTTAAGACAATCATTACAAAGATGACTAATGCCATCTTTGTACTCAGTTATTGACCTTGCTGATTTTGATTATCTGGACATGACATCATTTATCATTTGTTATTGATTATTCTCCTGTGCCCTCGGTCTGATATCATGTCCGCCTAATCACTTATGATTACCGTATCTGTGCAAAAATCCCAAAAGTCTTTTTCCCCCTGCTAAGAGCAAGAACTGCCGCCTGCCCCCTTGCCCTCTAAATGATAAGTCTTCAACCGGACATGATATGACTCATTATCGCCCAGTCGCTTTTACCGTGTCTGCTGCACCTAATTGCAGCGCATATAAATTTGCATAGACCCCTTGCTGATGGATGAGTTCTACGTGAGTACCCTGCTCTACAATTTGTCCTTGTTGCATTACTAACACGCAATCTGCTTGGGTAACTGTACTGAGGCGGTGGGCAATTACGAAACTAGTACGACCTTGGAGTAAGCGGGCGATCGCAGTTTGTACTAAGGCTTCTGTGCGGGTATCAATGCTACTAGTTGCTTCATCAAGTATAAGAATTCGGGGATTAATTAACACCGCACGAGCAATACTAATTAGTTGTCGCTGTCCCTGACTCAAAGGAGCGCCTTTTTCACCCAATTGAGTTGTATAGCCCTGTGGTAGTGAAGTGATAAATTCATGGACATTCGCCATCTGTGCAGCTGCTTCGATATCAGCTTGGCTAGCATAGGGAGAGCCAAAGGCAATGTTTTGGGCAACCGTACCGCTGAACAGGATATTGTCTTGCAGCACGATGCCAATCTGACGCCGTAGGCTTGCTTGAGTAACACTACGCACATCAATGTCATCAATTTTAACTGCACCACTGGATACATCGTAGAAGCGTAAAATTAAATTAATAATTGTACTTTTTCCCGAACCCGTCGATCCTACTAAGGCAACCATCTGCCCTGGTTGGCTATGCAAATTTATCCCTTTGAGAACTAATTGGTCAGGATTGTAGCCAAACTTGACATTCTCAAATTTTACTTCACCTTGAATCGGTGGCATTTCGGTAGCATCAGGCGCATCATTGAGTTGTGAGGGTTCATCCAACAGTAGAAAGATTCGCTCTAATCCAGCAAATGCAGATTGAGCTTGGGTATAAAACTGGCTGAGAATTTGGATAGGGCGAAAGAACTGCTGTACATAAAGTAAAAAGGATGTTACCACACCCACTGTTGCACTTCCCGTCACCGCCAGATAACCACCATAAGCCAATACACCTGCGGTTGCTAAGGTGTTGAGAAAATCGATGGAGGGCAAAAAGGCTGAAGTAATAGCCACAGCTTGGACATTAGCGTTGCGATTAGCGGCGTTGAGAATCTCGAATTCTGAAATATTCAGGTGTACGCGATTAAATGCCTGTGCTTCGCGTACACTACCAATATCTTCTTCCAACTTGGCCGAAAGTTCGCCAATAGTTTGTCGTGTGACACGAAATCTGCTTCTTGCCCAGCGTGCAAACAAGCCTGTGGTAAAAATCATCACTGGCACAACCAAGTTACTCAACAAGCCGAGTTGCAGATTAATTGAGAGCATGGCAATCACAATCCCAACTAAACTGAAAGTGTTACCCAGCATTTGAGCGATCGTCAATCCAAATGCCTGATTCACAGTGTTGACATCATTTAACAAGCGACTCATTAAATCGCCTGCTTCGCTACGGTCAAAAAAGCTCAAGGGTAAACTTTGGATTTTAATAAAAATATCTTGCCTTAGTTGAGCCAGCAATCGCTGCATAATCCAGCCGACACGAATAATTTGACCTCGGATTGCTAAGGTACTAACTCCATAATTCAGTGCTAGTAATCCTAATAACAGCAGTAGTTCCTGCAAATTTCCCTTGGCAATTAGGTTATCAATTGACCAGCCGATAAAGAATGGCCCAACTGCCTGGGTAATGGCACCAATCAATACTAATGCGATCGCAATCGGAATTTCTTTGCGATAAGGTTTTAGATATTTTAAAAAGCGCCCTAAGGTCGAGACTTGCTGACTAGTTTGTTCTTGGGATACAGCAACCGCAGCTGTGGTTCTCATTTGTTCTCCTTCTGCTTTACCTGAGATTCCAAAATTACGCCGTAAAGCGGGCTAGTTTGCATCAATTCTTCGTGAGTACCTTGCGCTACCAATCGTCCTTTATCAACAAGAAAGATGCGATCGGCATTTTTGACAGTGCTAATGCGTTGAGCCACCACAAAAGTTGTACAAGCTTTTTGACGCATCAAACCATCTAACTCAGCTTGAATTTGGGCAGCAGTTTTGGCATCCACAGCAGAGGTACTGTCGTCCAAAATCAAAATACTGTAATTAGTAAGTAAGGTACGGGCGATCGCAATTCTTTGTTTTTGTCCCCCAGACAAGCCCACACCACGTTCACCAACAACCGTCTGGTAGCCATTGGGCAAACTGATGATGAAATCATGTATTTGTGCAGTTTTTGCCACCTCAATCACTTCTTCCAAAGTTGCATTGGGTTTTGCATAGGTAATATTTTCACGGATTGTCCCAGAAAAGAGTGTAGTTTCTTGAAACACAATACCAATCCGAGATCTGAGACTTTTGAGATTAAAATCTCGTACATCTCGCCCATCAATCCGAATTGCTCCCTGTGTAACATCGTAAAACCGGGGAATCAAGTTCATAATTGTACTTTTTCCGGAACCAGTCATGCCTAGAACGGCGATTAGTTCATTGGGCTTGGTTTCAAAGGAAACTTCTTTGAGAGCTTCAGTAGCCGCTCCTGGATAGCGAAAGGAAACATTTTCAAAGGTGATTCTACCACCGCAGGTGTCAAAAGGGATGGCATCAGGGCGGTCGCGAATTTCTATCTCTGCATCCACAACTTCATAAACCCGTTCCGCGGAAGCAGCTGATTGAGCAATTGCAGGTGCAGCAAATCCAATTAATACAATTGGTTGGAGAATCAACGCTAGGTAGGAGTTAAACGCCACCAGTTCACCAATGGAGAACCTACCTCCAACCACCTCTACTCCCCCATATCCGAAAACTGCCAGTGTTACTAAATTACTTAATAAAAAGATAAACGGGAAGATATCACGAATACCGCTAATGGTCTTCATATTTGCCTTAACTAAGGCATCATTAAGAGTTGTATAACGTGACTTTTCGGTAGACTCCCGCACAAACGCTTTCACCACCCGTATTCCGATTAAGTTCTCTTGTAATACGGCATTCAGGTCGCTTAGTTGCTCTTGTACTTGGCGAAAAAGTTTGTTATTTCGAGTGACGAATTGCGCCATTAACCATCCGGTTATCGGTACTATTATTAGAGTAATCAGTGCCAATCTCCAGTTCATTGCTAGCAAAATCACTGCAATACTCATCAATGTCACAACTCCACCAACTACCTGAATCAGGCTAGTAGCAACAAATGTACGGATTTGCTCAATGTCACTAGTTACACGGGTTAATAGTTGGGAAGTCTGGGCCCGATCGTGATAGCTGAAACTGAGATTTTGAATTTTGCTAAAAATTTTATTTCGTAGATCGTAAGCGACACCTTGAGACGCCGCTTCTGCCAAATAGCTTTGTCCAAAATTAAATAAACCACGAGCGATAGCTGCAACTACCATCCAGGCGGCGTTAATTAGCACAATTTCTAAGTTTTTTTTGGTAATCCCTTCATCGATTCCCCACCGAAATAGTTGCGGGGTCATCGCGTTAGCGATCGTCAACAGCAATAAGCTTACTAAGGCTCCCAGCGAAGTCCATCGGTAAGTACTCAAACTACCCAGTACGCGCTGGATTGATTGCATTGACGAAGTTTCCTGGAGTTCTGGTTGTTGAACCAATGGAGTTCATCCTGTGTTTTGGGAAAATTATCTCCTACTTTGATTCTAAAAAACCACTTACTCAAGTTGAGGATGAAGAATATGGGATAGATTTATAACTTTGCCAGTAACTAAACTTTGCTATTTTTTAGACTTGTAAATTAAATTTCCTCACAGATCTGGATTGATTCCCCACTCTTTTAGTAGAGCATGTAGAGCTTTTAACTGGGCTTCGGCTTGTTCGGCTCGCTAGCGTTCTTGTTGTGCTGCGGCTTGAGCTTGTTGTCGTTGTTGGTATAGTTCTAAATGAGTAAGAAAGCGATCGCCATTAGGACGATAAATTTGTAGTTCTTCTTCGCTCAACTCAAAACGCACACCCAATCTAGGACTGACCTAACCAACCATTTGGTCAATAACTTCTAAATCATGAGTTACGACGCTGCCAACCCGTCAAGTCAACTACATCAGCTTGATATAGATAATATTCTTCTACACCGTAGCGCTCTAAAACTCGAATTTCTTCGCCATCTGAGAGATCCGGTTTCCAGGCGGCGACCAAATTTCAAACACCACCTGCGGGGGAATATTGTCTTCAAGCCACTGTTTATAAGAACCTCGATATCCTTTTGATCTATCAAATAGTACCATTACATCGGGAGCTTGGCGGAGCTTGTTATCATTTTCCATCGAATACCACAACAAGTCTCCAGCGACAAATACATTTGGGTCATTGTCAAATAGCAGTTCTAAATTATTTTTAATCCTGACAATTAATTCAAACTGCTTAGTGCTATCTGCGATTGGCTGTCCATCACTGTCAGGGTAGATAATGCCTTTTGGGGTAGAAGATGGTAGCTGTGTAACCATTGCGATAGATTCTCAAATGATTATTTAAAGGATGGGTGAGCGATCGCTTTTAAAGTAGAATCCTCATACTCAAATCCAACCATTTCGACTGAGTAATCGGCGCACTGCTAGAAATATAATCCACACCCGTCTGTGCAATATTGCGAATAGTCTCCAAAGTTACATTCCCTGAAGCCTCAATTTTCACGCGATTATCCTGTTGACGAATCAATTCCACCGCCTTGTGCATCATATCCAAAGGCATATTGTCCAACATAATAATGTCGGCTTTGTGCTGCAAGGCTTCTTTCACCTGTACTAAACTTTCAGTCTCTACTTCTATTGTCAAAGGATAAGGAATTTGAGAACGAACACGGCTAATAGCTTCCTCAATTCCCCCAGCCACGGCTATGTGATTATCCTTAATCATCACCGCATCATCCAATCCCATGCGGTGATTAATCGCCCCACCTACAGCAGTCGCATACTTTTCCAAAAGTCTCAGCCCTGGTGTAGTTTTGCGCGTATCTACTAGCCGAGCAGGTAAATCAACAATTTTCTCTACATATATATTAGTCAGCGTAGCAATACCACTCAACCGCATAGCCAAATTCAGTGCTACCCGTTCCCCCATTAGCAATGCATCTAAAGAACCATGAATTTCAGCTACTAGCTGTCCTGGCTCACATCTTGCGCCTTCAGGCGTCACAGCCGTAAAACTCACATTTTTATTCAGAATCTCAAATACTCTAGCTGCAATTGGCAAGCCAGCAATTATTCCTGGAGCCTTCGCTATCCACTTGGCTGTTCCTGGTGCGACATCTTCAACGATTAGGGCGTTTGTGGTGCGATCGCCCCGCCCAATATCCTCCAACAACCAACCACGCAACAGTGGATCTAAAACTAGCCAGGGTGGCAAAATACCAAAATTCCTCACAACTTTATTTGTTCCTTAGAGGCTTCCAGGAATACTATAACCTAAAACCCTTGCTATCTAAGGCTTACAGCCTCGTGAAAAAAATGGACAAAAAAAGTTTGTCAAAGAGGTTGACACTCTTGATTGGGTT